>JAFAPR010000205.1 GCA_019247075.1 Solirubrobacterales bacterium | reverse complement strand
CTGGTTGTGCCCGCAAGGAGCAGCGTGGCTACGGCGGACGACATGACTCCTCCGTCACCAATGGAATTGTCCGCTGAGGTCCGCGGCGGACCCTCGCAATTCGTCTCTCGAGAGCGGCCGGTTGTTGGTACGCGGTGTGCCAACACGACGCCGCGGTCGCGCGCTTAGGTAATCCGATTGTCTGGGCGGCGCGAACCGATCGACCCGGTTGAATTGAGTGCGCGATCGTCGAGGCTGTCCGTTGTGCTCGTGGGGTGCTCAGGGATTGGCATATGGAATGAGCTCTGGTTCGTCGACCTCGGTGGCGCCGATGCGTCGTGCAGCCGATTGACCGATGGAGCCAACGGGCCGGTGCGTGCCAGCGGCCGCGAGGCCGAAGCGTGGCATGTTGCCGTAGATGCACTCGTACTCTCCGGCGCGCACGTTGTACGTCTCGTGCCAGATTCCTACGTCGCCGGACGCCCGCACCGCATGGTTGAACCACTTCCATGTTGGCAAGTGGGGCTGCTCGGCTGCGCGGGCGAAACGCTCGAGTTGCTCAAAGCTCCGCCAGTACTGCACAACGGCCGGACCGCCGATCCAGGCGTTGTGCCATTTCAGCAGGCCGGCCTCTGGGTGTTGGGCTAGCCACCGCAGCATCCGCGGCATCGCCGAGAAGACTGGGAACCATTTGTGCACCATCCATGGACGATTCACGCGCATCCCAAGCAGGAACACGACGAAGTCCTCGGGCATCTCGGCCGCGTAGCGACCGCGGTAAACGGCAGGTTTAATCGATCTGGCTTTCATTGGTCCCCCTATCGCGATGTGGTTGCGGTCGGATCAGGGCGGGTTTGGGTTCGAGCACGCGACGCCACGGGTGCTTCAGCGGGAGTGAGTTCGGCTGATTGTCCGCGGTGCCGACGGTACATCTGTGCGACCCATTGGCCACCGGGGCGCTGCGCCAGTGAGCCATGAAACTCGCGCCACGAATCCGGCAGGTCGTCGACGGCGACCATCGGATACGGGAACTCGGGAGGTCGCGCCACTCCGTAGAACAGCGCGGCTGCGGTTAGGTCCGCGACCGTGAAGGAGTCGCCGACGAGATAACCGCTCGCTGAGATCTCGCGCTCGAGCCGGTCCAACGCGGCGACCATCTTCGCGCGGCTGTGCGCGGCGGATTCGTCGCTGATCTCGAGTCTCCTGCGCATGGCCACGCGTAGCATTGGGAAGCCGGCCCGCAGCGCGTCGCGTGTCACGGCCGGCTGGCCGTGGGTGAACAGCGGCACGACCAGCTCCGGGTGAGGAAGCAGTTCGTGGTAGAAGGCGCGGCGGATGTGCGGCCCGAGCTCCTCGTCGAAGAACTCCTCGAGCTCAAGCGCGCGACGCCGCTGCGCCGGATCCTCGGGATAGAGCTGTGGCTGGGGCCAGCGCTCGTCAATAGCGGCGATGATCCGCGTTGAGTCGCCGATCGAGCGTCCGTCGATCGTCAGCACCGGGACCGTCGAGGTGTCGCCGGTCAGGCGCTTGGCCTTCACGACGTGGAGCCCGGGAAGCAGCGTGCGCCGGATGTGGGGAATGCGCTTGTAATCGAGCGCCCAGCGCACCTTCTCGACGTAGTGCGAGATCTGGAGCTGCCATAGCACCGGCACGCCGCGGCTCTCTGCCAGAGCGGCGCTCATCGGATCGCCATCCGTTCGTGGGCCCCATGTTGTGCCGCGTGGGCTCGGCTGCTCAGATCGCGCGGAGGGTGGATCTGGCGTTTGAGGATCTTGCCGGTTGGGCCCTTGGGGAGCTCGTCGACGAACCAGATGTGCCGGGGGTACTTGTACGCGGCAACCCGCTCCTTGACGTGCTCGCGCAGCTCGTCGGCGGTGGTGGTCGCGACTTCGGTGAGGGCGACCGCGGCGCAGATCTCCTCGCCGTACAGATCATGGGGGATGCCGATCACCGCGGCTTCGCGAACGGCGGGGTGCTGGTAGAGCGTCTCTTCGATCTCGCGGGGATAGACGTTGTAGCCGCCGCGGATGATCATGTCCTTCTTGCGATCGACGATGAAGAAGTAGCCGTCCTCGTCGATCCGGGCGATGTCGCCGGTGTGAAACCAGCCATCGCGGATCGCCTGCGCTGTCGCGTCGGGCTGGTTCCAGTAGCCCTTCATCACGTTGTGTCCGCGGATCACGATCTCGCCGAGCTCCCCTTGGCCGACCTCGCGGTCCTCGTCGTCGACGACCTTCATCTCCACCCCCTCGAC
>JAFAPR010000160.1 GCA_019247075.1 Solirubrobacterales bacterium | reverse complement strand
CGCCGACCGACTGGTGTACGAGCTGATCTCCGAGCGGCGCCGGGAGCAGCGCGAGCACCCGGATCGGCACGAGCGCCGCGACGACGTGCTCGCGATGCTGCTCGAGGCACGCCACGAAGACGGCTCGACATTGTCGCCCGACGAGCTGCGCGACGAGCTGATGACTCTCCTGGTGGCAGGTCACGAGACGACCGCGTCTTCTCTGGCCTGGGCGCTGCAGTGCCTCGGACGCGATCCTCGCGCCCTGCGAGCGTTGCGATTCGAGCTGCGCTCGAGCGACGAGGATGAGGCCTACCTACTCGCCGTGATCCAGGAGACCCTGCGCCACCGCCCGGTGCTACCGAACGTCGCCCCGCGGTTGCTGCTGGCGCCGTTCGAGGTTGGCGGCGTTATGTATCCCCCGGGGGCGTGCCTCGTCGCGAACGCCTATCTCCTCCACCACGACGAGACGGTGTATGCGGAGCCCTACGCCTTCCTCCCCGAGCGCTGGCTTGACGAGGAGCGCAAGGTTCGCACGCCGGGGACGTACACCTGGATCCCCTTCGGCGGCGGGCGGCGCCGCTGCTTGGGCGCGAGCTTCGCGCTGCTCGAGATGAGGATCGTGCTCAGGACCCTGCTGCGCTCCCGGGAGCTGCGCCCCCTCGATGGTCGACTCGAGCTACCCCGGCGCCGCAACATCACGATCAAGCCGGCGCTGGGCGCTCGGGCATCGCTGCCGCGCCGCGACCCAGCCACGAGGGTCGCGACGCCGGCGTAGCCGGGCTGGTCCTGCAACCCCCGGGGCGCGGGCTACACTCAGCCGCGATGCCCAGGCAGCAGCGCACGATGAGGATCGAGCAGCGTGGCTCGCTCCAGGCGATCCAGCAGCTCGAGGGCCGCTCCGACGAGGAGCTCGAGGCGGAGACCCGCTACCGCGCGGCCGCGCAAGCGATCCTTGGTGCGCGCGCGGCCGAGCGCTATGACTCCAAGACCGCCAGGGCGCACTTCCAGCGCGCGCTGGCCGCCGCCCGGCCCCAAGAGCGCCTCCAGCTGCGGCGGATGGCCGATGCCTCGCTGGCTCTGGCGGACCGCAGAGCGGGCGACCTCAAGAAGGCGACAGATCGGCTCGGGGTCGAGGGACCGACGACGCGGCAGCTCCGCGGGCTGAGGCTGGTCGGGCTGCTGCTGCCCCCTGCGAGCGCCGGGCTGCTGGCGCGGGTCAGGGGAATCCTTTTGCTGTGCCTGCTGATCGTGCTCGCGTGTGCGCTCGCCTTCGGGATCGTGAGCCTGGTGGCGCTTCCATTCGGGGGACTCTCGCTCGACCCGCGGATCTTCTACTCGATACTGCTCGTGCTGGTCGCCCTCGGGGTGCTGATCTACACGGGACGCCGTCGGCAGCGAAAAGCCAAGGCGCAGCGCGCCGAGCAGATCGCCGCGCGCTCGCAGTGAACGATCGGCTCCCCGCCCGCGGTGTGCGGCCGTTACACGCTTGCCACGCCTGACCCGGCCGCCTTGCGGGCACGCTTTGCAGTCGGCGAGGCCGTGGAGATCGCGCCGCGCTACAACGTCGCTCCCGGCGACCGGGTTCTCGCCGTGACCACCGACCGCGAAGGCGCGCCGCGCGGGGAGCTATTGCGTTGGGGGTTCGTGCCCCCGTGGGCCAAGAGCCCCGATACGGGCCTGAAGATGATCAACGCGCGCGTCGAGACCGTCGCCACTGCGCCCGCGTTTCGCCTCGCTTTCGAGCGCTTTCGCTGCCTGGTCATAGCCGACGGCTTCTACGAGTGGTTGACGCTGCCCGGCGGCGGCAAGCAGCCCCATCACGTCGCCCGCAGCGACGGTGAGCCGTTCGCATTCGCCGGCCTATGGTCGTGCTGGCAGGCGAGCGCCGACGCGGCTCTGCGCACGTGCACGATCCTCACGAGCGCCGCCAACGCTATCGTCGCGCCGCTCCACGACCGCATGCCGGTGATCCTCCGGCGCGCCGACGAGCGGGCCTGGCTTGACCGGTCCACTGCGCCGGCGAGGCTTGGAGCCCTTCTGCGCGGGCTCCCAGCCGCCCAGACCGCGGTGCGGCCCGTGGGCAGAGCCGTCAACGACGCCCGCTACGACGGGCCGGAGTGCCTCGCGCCGCCTGCCGAGGGGGTCCAGGCCGCGCTGTTCTAAACGCCGATCGGCAATGGCCCTCACTCCCCTGCTCGACCGCTACGACCACATCCTGCTCGATCTCGACGGGTGCGTGTGGGTCGGCGAGCGTTGCACGCCGGGCGCTCCGGAGGCGATCGCGCAGCTGCGCGCGGCCGGAAAGTCGCTCGCTTTCCTGACCAACGATCCGCGCCGATCGCCGGAGGAGTACGTGCAAAAGCTGTGGAAAGTGGGAGTCAGGGCTTCGCTCCAAGAGGTGGTGACGGTGGGCGCGGCGATCCAGCACGTGCTCGCCCAGCTCAAGCCGCACACCGAGACGTACGTGATCGGCTCGCCGGCGATCTTCCGCCACGCCTCCGAGGCGGGCATGCGGATCGTCAACGGCACGCCCCGCGCAGGTCACGCGGAGCTTGTCGTGGTCGCCGGCCACGACGACCTCCATTTCGCCGAGCTGCGCGCCGCCACGCAGGCGGTGCTGCGCGGCGCCGCCATGATCGCCGCGGGACGCGATCGGACGTTCCCGCGCGAAGACGGCCTTTGGCCGGGCACGGGAGCGATCGTGGCAGCGCTCGAGTACGCCACCGGCAAGGAGGCTCGGATCGTCGGCAAGCCGCGGCCACACATGTTCCACACGGCGCTCGACCGGTTGGGGCCCGGGTGTGCGCTGGTCGTGGGTGACCGGCTCGATTCGGATCTCGCCGGAGCTGCCGCTGCGCGACTCGACGGCGCGATCGTGCTCAGCGGGGTCACGACCAGGGAACAGGCTGAGGGGGCCAGCGACCCCGAACCGGTGGCGATCGCCGATACCCTCCATGCACTGGTGACCGCGCAGGAGACCGGATGACGCTGCTCGGGCCCAAGATCGTCGCGGCGCGGGCAGTTGGTGGCCTCGCGCGCCGGGCGGGCCGCGGAGGCGGCACCAGCCTGCCCGGCAAGCTCCTCGTGGGTCTCGATCGCCACGCGATCGGCGAGCTGGCCGGTCGGCTGCCGGACGGCTGCGCGGTCGTCTCCGCTACGAACGGCAAGACCACGACGGCGGCGATGACCGCGTCGGTGTTGAAGCGACGCGGTCTGCGGCTCGTACACAACCGCGCTGGCTCCAACATGACCGGCGGCGTCGCCTCCGCGCTGCTTGACGCCGCTGGGCCGGGTGGTGAAATCGAGGGGCAGCTTGGCCTCTTTGAGGTGGATGAGTTCTGGCTCGGGCGGCTCGTGGCGGAGCTCAGGCCGCGGGCGATTCTGCTCTCCAACCTTTTTCGCGACCAACTCGACCGTTACGGGGAGCTCGAGGCGACCGCGGACCGCTGGGCGGTGATGATGGCGTCCCTGCCCGCGAACACGACGCTGGTCCTCAACGCGGACGACCCCCTGATCGGCGACCTGGGCCGCGTCTCGAGCGGGACTGAGGCCCGGGTGCGCTACTACGGCATCGAGGACTCCTCCGTGGCGGCCGCGCAGATGCAGCACGCCGCCGATTCCAAGCACTGCCGCCGCTGCGGTCACCTCTACCGCTACGAGGCAATCTACCTCGGCCACCTCGGCGTCTACGAGTGCGAGAACTGCGGCGGGCGCCGCCCGACGCCGTCGGTCGCGGCCGAACACATCCGGCTAGAGGGCACGCGCACCGCCAGCTTCGAGCTGCGCTGCCCCCGGGGACGCGCCCGCGTCGCGCTTCCCCTACCGGGTCTGTACAACGTCTACAACGCGCTCGGCGCGGCGGCGCTGTGTCTGGAGCTGGGCACGGGCCTCGATGCCGTCGCCGAGGGGCTGGAGGTCGTGACCGCCGCGTTCGGCCGGGCCGAGAGGCTCGCGATCGGGCCTGTCGAAGTGGCGATCCTGCTGATGAAGAACCCGGCTGGCGCCAACGAGATCCTGCGCACGCTCGCGCTCGAAGGTGGCGAACTGGACGTGCTCGCGGTCCTCAACGACGGCGTCGCCGACGGCCGCGACGTCTCCTGGATCTGGGACGCGGACTTCGAGCTGCTCCAGGGCCGCGCGCGCCGGATTACGTGCGCCGGCAGGCGCGCCGGCGAGCTGGCTGTGCGACTCAAGTACGCTGGTCTGCCGACCGAACGCCTGCGGGTGATCACCTCACTTCCCGAGGCGCTCGACGCCGCGCTGGCCGGCGCCAGTTCCGAGAGGCTGTACGTGCTGCCGACATACACCGCGCTGCTCGAGTTGCGCCACGAGCTCGCCGCTCGAGGTCACACGGAGCCCTTCTGGCGATGAGCGAGCCAGTGCTCGGCACGTCGCTGGCCCCCGGCCCCGCAGCTAGCGCGGGGTTCATCTGGCATGACCTCGAGTGCGGCTCCTACACCGCCGACCTGCCGCTGTGGCGAACGCTCGCCGCCGTCCGAGACTCTCCGATCCTAGAGCTTGGCGCCGGCACCGGCAGGGTCACGCTCGACCTCGCCCGCCGCGGCCACCGCGTGGTGGCGCTGGACCGCGACCCGGAGCTGCTCCGCGAGCTCGAGCGACGGGCCGAGGGCCTGGCGGTCGAAGTCGTGGTCGCCGACGCGCGTTCTTTTTCGCTCCGGCACAGTTTTTCGCTTTGCCTGGTGCCGATGCAGGCAATCCAGCTGCTGGGCGGGGTGGCGGGACGGGCGGCGATGCTGAGCTGCGTGGCGCGCCACCTACGTCCGGGCGGGCTGATCGCGATCGCGCTCACCACCGAGCTCGAGCTCTGGTGCCTGGGCGACGGGGGCGCCGCCCCACTGCCCGACGCCTGCGAGCGCGACGGGACGGCCTTTTTCAGTCAGCCGATCGCCATCGTCCGCGAGCCCGACGGATACGTGCTCGAGCGGCGGCGCGAGGCGATCGCCGCGGACGGCCGGCGAACGATCGAGCTCGATCGCGTCACGCTGGACCATCTGGACGCGGCGGAGCTGGAGCGCGAGGGCGTCGCGAGCGGGCTTAGGCCCGCCGGTCGCTCGACGATCGCGGCCACGCCCGACTACGCCGGCAGCGAGGTGGTGATGCTCGGTGCCTGACCCGCGGCTGCGCGTGCTCGCGCTGTATCCCGACCTGATGAACATCTACGCCGACCGCGGCAATCTCTTGTTGCTCGAGCGCCGCTGTGCCTGGCGGGGGATCGGCTTCTCGCTTCTGGGCGCCGGGCTCGGCGACCTTCTCGACCCCGAGGCCGCCGACCTCTACTACATCGGCGGGGGCCAGGACCGCGACCAGCGGCTGTGCGCGTACGACCTCGCCGAACACAAGGGCGAGGCGCTGCACGAGGCCGCCGCCCGCGGTGCTGTCGTGCTCGCCGTGTGCGGCGGCTACCAGCTGCTCGGGCGCTCCTATCAACTTGCAGGTGAGACCCTGCCCGGAGTGGGCCTGCTCGACTGCAACACGGTGCGCACGGAAGACGGGGCCGTGCTCGGCTCCGGCGACCGGCTGATCGGCAACGTGGCGATCGAAGTGCAGCTGGAGCGAATGGCCGAGCCGCAGGTGCTGGCGGGATTCGAGAACCACGGCGGGCGCACCCACCTGGGACCCGCGGCGCGGCCGCTCGGTAAGGTTCTGCGGGGCCTCGGGAACAACGGCAACGACGGCTTGGAGGGAGGCCGGGCCGGGAAGGTGATCGGCACGTACCTGCACGGCCCACTGCTGCCCAAGAACGTCTGGTTCGCCGACTGGCTGATCGCGACAGCGATTGGCGCGGACGAGCCGCTCGCGCCGCTCGACGATCGTCTCGAGCGGCTGGCGCACCTCGAGGCGCGGAGGGCCGCGGGGATCTAGGATGCGACCGCCCGGCGCCAGAACCGTTGGCAGGGCCCTGACGGCCCTGCTCGTGCTGGCGGTCGGTGCCTGCGCCTCCACGAGCGCCCGTCAGGTGGCCAGCACTACAGGCACCGGCCAGACCCGCGCCACCACCACCGCGGTGCTGCCAGGAACGGGTCGCCCGCCGGTCGTCGTCGGCGATAAGAACACCCCGGAGCAGTTCGTCCTCGGCGAGTTATACGAACAGGCGCTTGCGGCCGAGGGCTTCTCGGTCTCCCTCAACCGCAACATCGGTCCGATACAGGTGACGATCCGGGCGCTGCAGCAGGGCACGCTCAGCATGTATCCCGAGTACATCGATGTCTGGAACCACCAGGTGGCCGGCGACCACCGGACGTTCACGAGCAGCCACGCGGCCTACGAGGCGGGCCAGCAGTTCGCCGGCCGCCACGGACTGAGGCTGCTGAACCCCACGCCGTTCGGGAACACCGAGGCGCTCGCGGTGACCGACTACTACGCGATCACGCACGGTCTGAGCACGGTCCGCGATCTCCGCACCTTGCCTTTGCTCACCGCGGGAGGGCCGCCCCAGTTCAAGGCGGGCGGTCTGGTCGCGCTGGAGCGCGCCTACGGCCTCTCACCTCCGGCGTTCAAGATTCTGCCGCTCGGCAGCCAATATCAGGCGCTGAGCCAGAGGATCGTCCAGGCCGCGGCCGTCAACACGACCGACGGCGACCTCGCGAGCGGCGATTACCGGGTGCTGAGCGACCCCCGCCACGTGCTCGGCTGGGGCAACGTCGTCCCCGTCGTGCCCAAGACGGTGCTCCAGAAGGAGGGGCCGACCTTCACCGCGACCGTAAACGCCGTCAGCGCGCTGTTGACCCTGTCCGCAATGCGCCAGCTGAACGAGCAGGTCGAGCTGCACGTAGACCCCGCCACCGCCGCCGCCCAGTTCCTGGAAACGCACGGGCTGGTGCCCCCGTCGGGCTGAGGCAGCTCGTCGGTTGGTTTCTGACCCGGTCCTATCCGCCGCTGGACCCGAAGCCCGCCGCTCCCCGGTCCGACTCCGATAGCTCGGCGACCTCGGTCACCGCGACCGGCGCGAGAGCGACCACCACCAGCTGCGCGATGCGGTCGCCGGCCGCGACGCGGTAGGGGCGCTCGCGGTCTGTGTTGAAGAGGAGCACGCGGACCTCCCCGCGGTATCCCGGGTCGATCAGACCAGGCGCGTTCACGAGCGAGATGCCGTGGCGCGCCGCCAGCCCCGAGCGCGGCAGCACCAGACCGGCATGGCCCGCTGGTATCTCCACCGCGATCCCGGTATGGACCTCGGCGCGGGCGGCGGGGGCGAGCGTCGCCTCCTCGAGCGCATGGAGGTCGAGACCGGCGTCGCCGGAATGGGCGCGCGCGGGCAGCCGGGCGCGCGGATCGAGGCGGAGCACCGACAGCGCCGCGCCCCACGCAGGCGGGGCACGGTCGGGCGCGCTCACGGCCGGCCGTCGCCGTGGGCGAGCGCGCCGGCGCCAGACCGCGCGAGCGCGTAGGGCGCAAACCGCGCCGCGACCTGCACCGGCAGCCGCGCCGTGACGCGCACGCCATCGGCGGTATCAGTGCGATCCAGCTCCCCCGCGAGCTCGTGCAGCTCGGCGAGGCGCCCCCCCTCCCCGTAAGGAAGGAGCAACTCGACCCGCTCCAGCGTGCGCGCAAACTCCGCATGCAGCCGCTCCACGAGGTCGTCGAGTCCCTCCCCCGTGAGCGCCGAGACGAGCACTCCGTCCGGATGCTTGAGCGCGAGCTCGGCCCGGCGGTCCGCGTCCACCAGGTCCGCCTTGGCCAGCGCCAGCACCCGCGGCTGGTCGGCGCCGAGCCCGTCGAGCACATCCTCGACCGCCCTGACCATGGCCATGAGCTCCTCCTCGCCGGCGGAGCCATCGACCACGTGAAGCAATAGGTCGGCCCGGCGGGTCTCCTCCAGCGTGGCGCCAAATGCGTCGATCAGTTGGTGGGGCAGCTTGCGGATGAAGCCCACTGTGTCGGTCACCAGGTAGTCGCGGCCGCCGCTGCGCAACACGCGCGTGGTGGGATCGAGCGTGTGAAAGAGGCGGTCGCCGACGCCGACCGTGGCCCCAGTGAGCGCGTTCAGCAGCGTCGACTTTCCTGCGTTCGTGTACCCCGCCAGAGCGATCGTGGGGAGCTGCGAGCGCTCCCGTTCGGAGCGCATCACCGAGCGGCTGGACCGCACGCGCGCGAGCCTCCGCTCCAGCGCCGCGATGCGGTCGCGCGCGAGACGTCGGTCGGTCTCGATCTGGGTCTCGCCCGGTCCGCGCGTACCGATGCCGCCTCCGAGGCGCTCGAGGTGGGACCACAGTCCCCGCATGCGGGCCAGGTTGTACTCGAGCTGGGCGAGCTCGACCTGGAGCTTGCCCTCGGCGCTGTGCGCGTGGGCGGCGAAGATGTCGAGGATGATCGCCGTACGGTCGATCACCGGCATGCCCAGGGCGCTCTCGAGGTTGCGCTCTTGCCGCGGCGAGAGCTCGTCGTCGGAGGCGATCAGGTTGGCGTCTGCCCGCCTCACCTGCTCGCGGAGCTCCTGCACCTTGCCGGCGCCCAGGTAGGTGTCGGGATGGGGGTGGTCGCGCCGCTGGACCACCTCTCCCACGCTCGCCACTCCGGCCGTCCGCAGCAGCTCCCGCAGCTCGGACAGCTCACCCTTGCCGTCGCTCGAGACCGCGATCATGTGGGCGCGCTGCCGGGCACGCTCCGGGGGCTGGCCGTCCGCTGCCGAGAGCGACTGGCGCGTTCGTCCGTGGCGGGATCGCTGCACTTAAGGCCAGGATAGTGGGCCTTACAGTCGCCGCAGCCGTTCCACAGCCTCGCGCAGGCGGTCGTCGGGCGTGGTCAGCGAGACGCGGAAGAACCCCTCGCCGCTCGGACCGTACGCGGCGCCGGGTGAGATCACGACGCCTGTGCGTTCGAGCACGTGGGCGCAGTAGTCAGCCGAGGAGGAGAACTCGGCCGGCACCGGGGCCCAGATGTAGATCGTGCCCTTGGGCGCCGAGACGGTGACCCCCGCCCGCCCTAGCGCGTTGCAGACGAGGTCGCGGCGGCGCTGATAGAGCGCCTTCATCGCGCCCACATGAGCGTCTAGCTCGGGACCGAGCGCCGTTGCACCGGCGAGCTGGACGGCGTCGAACAGGCCCGAGTCGATGTTCGACTTCAGCCGCCAGTAGTGCTCGATCGCCTGCGCGTTGCCGACGATTGCGGCGCAGCGCCAGCCCGTCATGTTGTAGCCCTTCGACAGCGAGAAGACCTCCACGCCGACCTCCTTCGCGCCCGGCGTGGCCAAAAACGAGGGCGCCACATAGCCGTCGTAGGTGATCTCGCTGTAGGCGTTGTCGTGCACCACGAGGATTCCGTGCCGGCGGCCGAGCTCGATCGCCCGCTCGAACAGGCCTTCGGGCAGCACGGCTCCGGTGGGGTTGTTGGGGTAGTTGAGGAACATCAGGCGCGATCGTCCCAGCGACTCCGCGGAGATGGCGTCGAGGTCGGGCGCGAAGCCAAACTCCGGGATCAGGGGCATCGGCTCCGCCTGCGCGCCGGCGAGCAGCGGCCCCCCCGTGTAGACCGGGTAGCCGGGGTCGGCGGCCAGCGCCACGTCGTCTGGGTTCAGGAATGCGAGGTTCAGGTTAAAGATGCACTCCTTCGCGCCAATCGCCGGCATGACCTCGGTCTCGGGGTCGAGCTCCACCCCGAAGCGCCGCGCGTAGAAGGCGCAGACCGCCTCGCGGAACTCGCGCCGGCCGCGGTTGCTGGGGTAGCGGTGGGTCCCGAGATCCGCGACGGCTGCTCGCATGGCCTCGACGATCGGGGCATAGGTGGGGGTGTCCGGGTCGCCGATCCCGAGGCTGATGACGTCGACGCCGGCGGCGCGCTTGGCCCGGATCTGCCTTTCGAGCTCGGCGAACAGGTACGGCGGGATCCGCTCGAGGCGCTTGCTCGGTCGCGGGTGCGCTCCCAATCTGGTTTCAGTGAAGCGCACGCAGCTCCTCCACGAACTCGGCCGCCAGCTCGCCGCGGAAAACCGGCACGGCCGAACCCGTCAGGGCGACGCGCATGTCGTCTTGCACTGCGACCTCGAGTTCGCCGCCGTCGAGCACCACGGTGACGGGCGAGACCCCGCCGTCGAGCACGAAGGCCACCGCAGCGCCCGTCGCGCCGGTGCCGCTGGCGGAGGTCTCCCCCACTCCCCGTTCGAAGATCCGCGCGCGGATGCGGTCGCCGGCGAGCGGCGCGAACCAGGATACGTTGGTGCGGTTGGGGAAGAGCGCGTGGCCCTCGATCGGCGGCCCGATCTCGGCAAGGTCGAGGGCTTCGAGCTGCGGCAGGCTCGCGACGCGGATGGCGCACTGAGGGTTGCCGACCTGGACGTAACGGAAGGCCCAGGTCCTCCCCTCCGCGGTCAGCTCTCCCCTGCCATCCTCGGTTCCCGAGGGGAAGTCGTCGCTACGCACGCGGGCCCGCCCCATCTCGATCGTGGCGCTGATGGGCGAGGTGATCGTTGGCCGTAGCTGTCCGGCCGCCGTCTCGACAGAGAACGCGTCCGCCGAGGCGCGCCCCGTGCGTCGTAGGTAAAGAGCCGCCTCTCGCGCGCCGTTGCCCGACACCTCAGCCTCGGACCCGTCGGGATTAAAGATCCGCAGGCGCGCCACTGATCCGGGTCGCTCTGGCGCCGAGATGAGCACGACGCCATCCGCGCCCACGCCTCTGTGGGCAGCGCATAGCGCCCTGATGCTTGCGGGCGCGAGCGCGAAGGGAAGCTGTTCGGACTCGATCACGATGTAGTCGTTGCCGAGAGCCTGCCACTTCTCGAACTTCATCGCCGCCGGAGTGTATGGACCGCCATCGTGGCCCCCTCGCCCGCGAGCCACGTTTCGACGATCTGGCCGGCGACCATGCCGGGGGCTAGATTCCCCACGTCGATCAGCCTCACCGCACCGAGCTTACGCATCCAGGTCATCTGCCGGCGGGCGTAGTTGCGAGTGCGGCGCTTCATCCCCTCGAGGTCGCCGGCGAGGAGCTCGTCGAAACCGAGTGCCTTGCGCGCCGTGGTCGACGCACCGGTGAGGTGAGCGCGGCGTACCTCCTCACGCGCGCCCGCGGCGACCATCTCCCGCACGCGCGCGTCGATCCGTGCGTACAGCTCGTCGCGGGCGAGCGTTAGGCCGACCAGCAGGGTGGGTCGCCGGACCTCGGTGCTCCACAACTCCGACTCGCCCTCCGGGGGCTCGAGCTCGCCCGCGTCGAGCAGTTCCAGTGCGCGCACGATGCGCTGGCGGTCGCTCGCTGCGATGCCTGCCGCGGCCCAAGGCGCTCGCTCGGCGAGCACCGCGTGCAGCGAGGCGGGCCCGCGACGATCGAGTTCGGCCAGCCAGCGCTCCCTGATCCCCTCCGGCGGCGCCGGCTTGAGGCTCAGCTCGGTGAGAGCCGCACGGAGGTACAGTCCGGTTCCCCCGACCACGATCGGACGGTGACCGGCCTCCACCAGTTGGTCGATCTCCGCGTGGGCGAGCTCGGCATAGTGGCCCGCGCTGAAGGTCTCTTGCACCGGTAGAAAGCCAATCAACCTATGGTCCAGCCGCGCCCGCTCGCCCGGCGTGGCGGCGCCGGTGAGGACCTCGAGCCCCTCGTAGACCTGCAGCGCGTCGGCCGACACGGCGACAGGCCGTTCGCCCAGCTCGCGCAACCGATCTGCCAGCGAGATTGCGACGGCCGTCTTGCCGACGCCGGTGGGACCGAACAGCGCGATGACCTCGGCCCGGCCGTCCGCGCCGACCGGACCCGCACGGCCGCGGGCGTCGGGCGCTGCGGGACTCATCTCGCGGAGTATCGTGGAGCGATGGCCGTCAGGATCGCGACTGGGCTGTCGACGCTGCCCGACCCTGTGGAGGCAGGGCGCGAGGCGGCGGAGTCGGCCGGCGAGCAACTCGATGGCGAGAGCGCCGAGCTGGCGTTTGTGTTCGCCTCCGGCGCGCACCTGGCCGCTCCTGAGGCGATGATCGACGGGATCCAGGAGGCGCTGGCGCCCGCCGCGCTGGTCGGCTGCGGCGCGGGAGGCGTGCTCGGGTCGGGTCGAGAGCTCGAATCCGGTACGGGGATCGCCGTCTGGGCCGCATCCTTCGCCGGCGCCGGCGAGATCGCCCCGTTTCATACGCGGCTGGAGAGCGAGGCAGGAGAAGCGCGCATCGCCGGCCTTCCGGCCCTCGAGGGCGCCCAGGCGGCCGTGCTGCTCCCCGACCCGTACACGTTTCCCACCGACGCGGTCCTTTCGGCGCTGGCCATGGGCGCGCCAGGCCTCCCGGTGCTGGGCGGGCTCGCGAGCGCTCGCGGGCCGACGGGCTCGGCGGCTCTGATCCTCGACGACAACGTGTGCGAGGAAGGCGCGGTTGGCGTCTGCTTTCGCGGGGTCGAGTTGCTGCCGTGCGTGTCGCAGGGGGCGGTGCCGGTGGGACCCGAGGTGACCGTAACGGGCGCCGAGGGCAATGTGATCCACGAGCTGGCCGGCCGCCCGGCGCTGGAGACGGTGGAGCGGCTGATCGCGGAGCTGCCGCCGCGGGAGCGCGCGCTCGTGGCGGGCGGGCTGCTGATTGGAATCGTGGTCGATGGCGGCAAGCCCGAGTACCAGCAGGGCGATTTTCTGGTGCGCGGCGTGATTGCCGCCGACACCGAATCGGGGCGCTTGACGGTGGGTGCGCTCGTGCATCCGGGCCAGGTCATACGCCTCCATGCCCGGGACGCGCGGTCCGCGGACGAGGATCTGCGCCGAGCGTTGCGGCTGCGGATGGACGCGCTCGGAGGCAGCGGGCCGGCCGGCGCACTTGTCTTCTCCTGCAACGGCCGTGGCAGTGCCATGTTCGGCTCGTGCAATCACGACGCCGAAGCGGTCCAGCAGGAATTGGGCGGTGCGCCCGCCGCGGGTTTCTTCGCCGCCGGCGAGATCGGACCGGTCGGCGGCCGTAGCTTTCTCCACGGTTTCACGGCGACCGTCGCCGTATTCCCGAGCTGAGTCGCGGGCCCTCTATAGACTGCGCGCCCGTGACCCTGGTAGGCGGGAACGTGCTCATCACCGGGGCCACGGGTGGGATCGGTCGCGCCATTGCCCGCGCCTTTGCTCGCCGCGGGGCGGCGTTGATCCTCACCGGGCGGCGCACCGACGTGCTCGAGGGGCTGGTCGCAGAGCTCGGGGGCCGCGCCCTGCCGTGCGACCTCTCCAGGCGCGACGAAGTCGAGCGGCTGATCGCGCAACTCGAGGAGATCGAGCTCGACGTGCTAGTGGCGAACGCCGGGCTTCCCGCGACGGGCGTGCTGACGGATCTCCCCCAGCAGAAGATCGACAACTTGCTGGAGGTCAATCTCTGCGCCCCGATCGCGCTGGCGAGAGGACTCGCGCCCGGGATGATCGAACGTCGTCGCGGCCACCTGGTTTTCGTGTCATCGCTGTCTGGCAAGGCGGCGAGCGCCTCCTCCTCGCTGTACTGCGCAACG
>JAFAPR010000277.1 GCA_019247075.1 Solirubrobacterales bacterium | reverse complement strand
GCGCCACGGCGCCCGTCTCGGGCACCGCGTCAAGTCGCGCGCGAAGGCGCTCGAGCAGCTCGCGCGAGCTCGAGATCGCGATCAGGAGCGTGCCGGGGCCGTGCTCGCCCTGCGCCGCCAGGTCGAGCGCGACGAGCTCGGGGTCGGCCTCGCCCTCGGCGATCACGACCAGGTCACTCGGACCGGCGAACCCGTCGATTCCCACCTGGCCGAAGACCTGTCGTTTGGCCTCCTGGACGTAAAGGCTGCCGGGTCCAACGATCAGCTCGACAGGGGCCACCGACTCGGTCCCGTAGGCGAGCGCGGCGATCGCCTGCGCTCCGCCCATCCGGTAGACCACCGTGGCTCCGGCAAGCGCGGCGGCCACGAGCACCGCCGTGTCCACGTCGCCGTCCCGGCGCGGCGGCGAGCACACCACCACCTCGGGAACGCCGGCGGCCTTGGCGGTGACCACGCCCATCACGACAGTGCTCGGATATGGGGCCCGACCCCCCGGGACGTACACTGCCGCGCTCCCCAGGGGGACCTCGCGCAGCGCCACCGAGTGAGTGTCGAGCTCCACCATGCGGTCGCCGGCAAGCTGGGCCTTTGCCACGCGGCTGACGTTGCGGACGGCGAGCTCGAGGGCAGCGCGCACCGTCCCGTCGAGAGCCCCGGCCGAGCGGGTCAGCTCGACCGCGGCCACGCGCAGCGGGGCGGGTCCCTGGCCACCAGTGTCGAGCAGGCGCGTGTACGCGCGCACGGCTTCGTCGCCGCCGCTGCGGACTCGCTCCACGATCTCCGCGACCGCCGCCGAGACCTCTTCCGCGGCGGGCACGAGCGCCCTCAGCTCGACCGCGAGGCCCACCGGGTCGCCCCCGCCGGTGCTGACGAGCTCAGAGCGCACCGATTCGCTCCACCAGCGCGTCGATCGCGGCGGCCTTCAGCTTGTGCGCGACCGGGTTTGCGATCAGGCGCGCGGTGGACTCCGCGATCTCCTCCCGGATCGTCAGCCCGTTCTCGCGCAGGGTGGTGCCGGTGGCAGTCAAATCGACGACTCCTTCCACCAGCCCCGTCAGGGGCGCGAGCTCGACGGACCCCTTCACCTCAACGATCTCCGCCTGGCGACCGGTACGTCGGAAGTGGGCCGCCGCGACCCGGGGGTACTTCGTGGCAACGCGAACCACGCCGAGTCGGCGCAGCGCTTCTGCTGCGTGATCTCGGCCGGCGGCGGTCGCGAACACCATCCGGCAGCGGCCATATTTCAAGTCGGCGAGCTCGTATACAGCGCGCTCGGACTGCTCCATCAGCACATCCTTGCCCGTGATCCCGAGATCCGCCGCACCCGCCTCGACGTAGGTGGGCACGTCCGACGGCCTCATGGTCACGAGTCCCGCCTCGGGGAACAGCAGCTTGCGGTCACTGGCGCGCACCGCACGGGTGTCCACTCCGAGGCGGTCGAGCAGTCCGAGCGTGCCCGCGAACAGCGCACCACGCGGGATCGCGATCATCAACCCGGTCATCGCTCCTCGCCCGTCAGCGCGATGTGCACCCGCTCGAGGCCGAGCGCAAAACCGGCCGCGGGCATCGGTCTGCCGAACCGCGCCAGCAGCTGGTCGTACCGCCCGCCCTGTCCGATGGGGACGCCGTGCGCCGGGTCGTAGACCTGGAACACCGCGCCGGTGTAGTAGCCGAGGTTCCGCACCAGGCCGAGATCGAAGATGATCCTTTCGGCGGCGTGTGGGTGAAGCAGCGAGTGCACGGTGCGCAGGCCGGCGACCGCTTCCTCCAGCGGGCCCGAGTGGCCCTCCAGCACCTCCGGGCCGCCGCGAGTCCGCGCCACCGCGAGCAACAGCGAGCGATCCTCCTGACCGAGACCGAGCGCGTCGAGCTCACGCTCGAGGCCGACGTAGTTCCCCGCGACGAGCTCCCCGAGAATCCGCTCGCGCACCTGCCCGTCGACCCCCGCCGTCTCGAGCAGCGCGGGATACAGCGAGGCATCGCCCAGGCCGACACGGTAGCTGCGCAAGCCCGCCGCGTCGAGGGCGTCGCACAGCACCGTCAGCACCTCTGCCGTTCCCTCCGGTGAGGGTGCGCCGACCAGCTCAATTCCCGCTTGCAGCAGCTCGCGCGACTGCCCGCGCTGGGGGCGGACCGCGCGATAGGCGTGGGCGAAATAGCAGAACCGCAGCGGTGGCTCGGTCTGGCGGTAGCGGGTCGCCGCGACGCGGGCGATCGGAATCGTCATGTCTGAGCGCAGTGCCAGCGCGGCGCCCTGCTCGTCGAAGACGCGGTAGGCGTGGCGCGGCCCGGTCCACTCGGGATGAGCGATCCCCTCCGCCTGCGCAGACGGACTCTCGTACTCGAGCGCGGGCGTATACACCTCCCCATAGCCGGCCCGCTCGAACACCGCGCGAAGACGGTCCGTCAGCGCGCGCAGCTCGCGCATCTCGTCCGGCAACACGTCGCGCGTCCCGCTGGGGATCCAATCGGCCAGCGACAGTTCGCTGCGGGGAAGTCCGCTGCTCACGAGTAGGTCAACGCGTGTCGCCGGCGATCAGCGCGGCCGCTGCTCACGCAGCCACGGGCACGTCGTCGAGGCGCTGGATGCGAGCGCCCAGCGCGCGCAGCCGTTCGTCGATCCGTTCGTAGCCGCGATCGATGTGGCGGACGTTGCCGATCTCGGTCACTCCCTCGGCGCACAGCGCGGCGATCACCATCGCCATGCCGGCGCGGATGTCGGGCGAGTCCAGCCGCTGGCCGTGGAGCCGGCGCGGGCCGATCACGATCGCGCGGTGCGGGTCGCAGATCGTGATCGCGGCTCCCATCCCCTGCAGCTTGTCCGTGAACAGCAGGCGGTTCTCGAACATCTTCTCGTGGATGATCACCGACCCCTCCGACTGCGTCGCCAGCGCGAGCGCGATGCTCGTCAGGTCGGCGGGAAAGGCGGGCCACGGCCCGCTCTCCACCTTCGGCATGTAGTCGCCGGCATCGTTGCGGATCACCAGCTTCTGGTCGCCGGGTACGATCACGTCGGCGCCCCGTAGCTCTGTGTGCAGCCCCAGCCGCTCGAATACGAGCCGGACCATGCGCAGGTCGCCGGGAACGGTCTCCTTGATGAGGAGATCTCCACCGGTCACCCCGGCGAGCGCCATGAACGACGCGATCTCGACGTGGTCGGGAGCGATGGTGTGCGTGCATCCGCGCAGGCGCTCGACGCCGTGGACGGTCATGACATTGGAGCCGATGCCGTCGATCGCGGCACCCATGGCCACCAGCATCCTGGCCAGGTCCTGGACGTGCGGCTCGGAAGCCGCGTTGCGGATCACCGTGGGGCCGTGGGTCAGGGCCGCGGCCATGAGCGCGTTCTCGGTCGCCATCACGGAGGGCTCGTCCATCAAGAAGTCGCATGGGCTCAGCCCGATCGGGGCGGCGATCTTGATGTTCTCGCTGTGCTCGACCGTGGCGCCAAGCGCGCGGAAGGCGTCGAGGTGGGGGTCGAGCCGCCGGCGCCCGATCACATCACCTCCTGGGGGCGGCATCAGCGCGTGGCCGAAGCGGGCAAGCAGGGGCCCGGCGAGCAGGAAGGAGGCCCGCAGCCGTTCGGCGAGCGCGCGATCGACCTCGAAGCGGTCGACCCCTCCCGCTCTGATCGACACCTCGCTGTCACTGAGCCATTCCACACCCGCGCCAAGCGTCTCAAGCAGCATCAACATCGCCTCCACGTCCGCGATCCGCGGCACGTTGCGCAGGACCATCTGATCCTCCGTCAAAAGGCAGGCGGCGAGGACCGGCAGGGCGCCGTTCTTGTTACCTGCCGGGACGATCGTGCCCGAGAGCGGCACACCGCCTTCGATGACGAATTTCTCCATAGGGCTGGACGCCGGCGAGCGGACATGCGGGCCACCAGAACGGCCCCCGCGCTCAGCTAGGGTAACAACCATGTGGGA
>JAFAPR010000257.1 GCA_019247075.1 Solirubrobacterales bacterium | reverse complement strand
AGCGCCTGCCGACATCCCGACTGGACGGGCCCGGACGATCTCGAGATCAAGATCGAGGAGTTGCGCGAGATCACCGACTGGCGGGTTCCGATCTACGTCAAGGTCGGCGCGACGCGCACGTACTTCGACGTCGCGCTTGCGGTCAAGGCTGGAGCGGACGCGATCGTGCTCGACGGGATGCAGGGCGGCACGGCTGCCACACAGGAGGTGTTCATCGAGCATGTGGGGATCCCGATCCTTGCCGCGATCCCGCAGGCGGTCGAGTCGCTTCAAGAGCTCGAGATGCATCGCGAGGTGCAGCTGATCGTGTCCGGAGGGATTCGGACCGGCGCCGACGTCGCGAAGGCGCTGGCACTCGGCGCAGATGCCGTCTCGATCGGCGTGGCGGCGCTGATCGCGCTTGGGGACAACGCGCCCGAACGCGACGAGGACTACCGGAAGATCGGCTCAGCGGCAGGCTTCTACGACGACTACCAAGCGGGCCTCGATCCCGTCGGGATCTCCACCCAGGATCCGGAGCTCGCGTCCCGGTTTGACCCGGTCGAGGGGGGGCGACGGTTGGCCAACTACCTGCGCACTCTCGTGTTGGAAACCCAGACATTGGCCCGCGCCTGCGGGAAATCGCACGTGCACCACCTCGAGCCCGAGGACATGGTTGCGCTGACGATCGAGGCCGCGGCGATGGCGCGCGTCCCGCTTGCTGGAACGAACTGGATCCCGGGAGCGGTGGCGTAGCTGTCGGCTGAGGGTGATCCGCTACGTCACGACCGGAGCAAGCGGTCGCCGTCTTCAAGCATGGGGCTTCGTCCGGAACGACCATCGGCGTACGCCTGCCGCGCGATGGTCGCCACGAGTCAGCCGACGGCGACGGCCGCTGGGCTGCGTGTGCTTAGCCGGGGCGGTAACGCGGTGGACGCGGCTGTGGCCGCCGCGGCGGCGCTGTGCGTGACCGAGCCGATGTCGACGGGGCCGGGCGGTGATCTCTTTGCCCTGGTTTTCACCGACGGAGGGGTAGAGGGGCTCGATGCCGCTGGCCCGGCTCCGCGGGGTGCGAGCCCGGGCCAGCCTGCGGCGCAGTTTGGACCCACGTCGATCACTGTTCCCGGCGCCGTCGCGGGATGGGCGGCGCTGGCCGAGCGGTATGGACGGCTCGGGCTCGAGGCGTGTCTTGAGGATGCCGTGGAGCTCGCGAGCGGCGGTTTCGCTGTTGGCAGCCGCTGCGCGGCGCTGTGGGCCGCCGCAGCGCATGTACCGGACCAGTTTCAGCCGGTGCCGCGCCCGGGATGCCGCGTCGCCTTGCCCGATCTCGCCCGGACGCTTGCGGACATCGCATGTAACGGGCCCGTCGCGTTTTACCAAGGCCGCGTTGGAGAGGCGATCTGCTCGGCAAGCTGGCTGGAAGAGGCCGACCTCACCGCTTTCCAGCCGCGATGGGTAACACCGCTAGAGGTGTCTTATGAAGGTCATACCGTCTTGGAAATGCCGCCGCCTGCACAGGGGATTGCCGCGCTTGAAGGACTGGTTCTGCTTGACCGAACGGAGCGGACGCTCATAGATCGCATCACATGCTCGCGGCTGGCGTTAGAAGACGCGTTGCGGGAGGTGCGCGACGGAGCTGACGTCGGGCACCTGCTCGATCCGGCGAATGTCGACAGACGGCTTGCAGACGCACCTGCACGGCTCACTGAGCCGGGCGGCGGGACGGTCTATCTCTGCGCTGTCGATGCCGATGGCATGGCAGTGTCACTGGTGCAGAGCCTCTTTGAGGGGTTTGGGTCAGGTGTTGTTGCCGCTGACACCGGCGTTGTGTTACAAAACCGAGGGGCCTGCTTTAGTGTTAATGGTTCGGTAGAACCTGGCCGTCGGCCTTATCACACGATCATTCCCGGGATGATCAGTAAGGATGGCTGCCTACTCGGGCCGTTCGGTGTTATGGGAGGTTTTGTTCAGGCACAGGCACATCTTCAGCTCGTTCATGGTCTTTTGAGCGACGGTCTGGATCCACAGGCGGCATTGGATCGGCCGCGGTTCCGAGTTGAAGGCGACCGGCTGCTTTTAGAGAAGGGGCTGTGGGCAGTTGCGCCGGCACTTAGCGTCACGGGCCTGCGTCCGGTCCTTGAGACTGATCGGACACACTTCGGTGCAGGTCAAGCGATCATGCGCACCTCAAGCGGAACGCTGATCGGGGGCTCTGACTCTCGTAAGGATGGGTGCGCAGTAGGTTGGTAGTGCGGCCCGCTCTCAAGCGATGAGCGCTGCGAACCCGGTGCCGATACCCCGAACGATTTCACGCAGGGTGGGGTTTGCTGACCGCGCGTCGCGTTCGAGCTGCTCAGGGGAGACCCGGTTGCGCGCAAAGAAGTCCGTCGTGGCGGCGCTCAGCCCACTGTCCTTGCCGCGGAGCGCCGCCGCAAGCCGGGCCACCCACTCGCGCGAGACCTCGGGGTGGCACTGAAAGGCCCACGACTGACCATGGCGGCAGGCCTGCACGCACACGTCGTTCTTGAGCAGGATCTCAGCGTCCGGTGGAGGTTCGAACGCAAACGCATGGGCGTGGAAGACCGAGAACTGCTCGGGAACGCCGCCCATCAGCGGGTCGGTGCCAGCGGCAGAGGACGCGAAGACGTCTGCGAACCCCAGCTCCGGCTCACATCGAGACACGCTGCCACCGAGCGCCTGCACCAGCAACTGTCCTCCCAGACACAGACCCAGAATCGGCAGCTCCGCCAGCAGCGCACCGTAAATTGCTTCGCGTGCCCGGACGACCGCGGCGTCCTCGTCAACGGGGTCCGCGAGTCCAGGCAGCACGATCAGGCCCGCATACCCGCGAACGGCCGGAAGGTCGCGATTGGGTGATCTCACATCGAGCCGTACACCAGCACGCACCAGTGCATCAGCGATCCCTCCTAGCGACTTGTCCTGGTCGTTTTGAACAACCAGCACCGAGCCGCGCACCGCCGCTGTGTGCCACGTCTTCAAGCCAATGTCAACCCTACCCGCGCCAGGCCCAGCTTGTGTCATCGGCTTGGTCGCGAGCAGAATGCCCGTGCCACCCGGCGGCATCGCGCATCGGCTCCCCAGGACAATGACGTGCAATGCTCGCGCCGTTGGCTGAAATATCTCGGGGTGGGAGCTTGATGAACGACACGATGACCGCGGCGCGGATCCGCGAGCACGGGGGTCCCGAGCAGCTGGTGGTCGAGACCGTAGAGCGCCCGCACCCAAGCTCGGGCGAGGTGGTCGTCCGGGTCGCGGCCTGCGCCCTCAATCACCTGGATATCTTCGTCCGCCGCGGGATGCCGGGGGTCACGGTGCCACTGCCGCATACCACAGGTGGCGACATCGCCGGCTGGATCGAGAAACTCGGTCCGGGCGTCGACGAGCAGCGGGCGGGAGCGCCGGTTCTGGTCGATCCGGCCGTGTCCACCGGCACAATTGGCGAGAACGCACCCGGTGGGCTGGCCGAGTTCGTCGTAGTGCCTGCTGACAACCTGATCGCGCTGGCGGACACGGATCGCCTGATCGAGATGGCGGCGCTGCCGATCGCCTATGGCACCGCGCATCGAATGCTGCTGACCCGCGCCGTCTTGCGTGCGGGCGAGACCCTTGTGGTGGTTGGGGCCAGCGGCGGAGTCGGGGTGGCGTGCGTCCAGCTCGGTAAGCGCGTCGGGGCGCGCGTGATCGCGTGCACGAGCAGCGCTTCCAAGGCCAAGCTCCTGAGTGGCCTCGCGGCAGACGAGTGCGTGGTCGCCTCCGACGGTAATTACTCGGCCAGGGTGTGGGAATTGACCGGCCGTCAGGGTGCCGACGTCGTAGTCGATTACTCGGGCGTCGACACCTGGCCTCAGTCGCTGCGCTGTGTCCGGCCGCACGGCCGGCTGATGACCTGCGGCGCGACTAGCGGTTACAACGCTGTCACTGATCTGCGTTACCTCTGGGTACGCGAGATCGACATCCGCGGCTCGGATGGGTGGACCCGAGACGACCTGGTCCGCCTCCGCAATCTTGTTCGCGTCGGCGAGCTACGTCCCGTGATCCACGCCGTCCATCCGTTGTCACGGGCGCGCGATGCCCTGGCAGAGCTGGAGCATCGTCGCACCTTCGGCAAGGTGGTCGTCGTCCCAGATGCTCTCTACACAGAGGTGACAAGCCATGTCCATGACTGAACGATCGATCTCGTCGGCGTCGGCCCCTGGCGCGACAAGCGAGGCTCCCCCGACGCAGCGTCCGTTGGGCGGCTTCAGCGAGGAGTGGGTGCTGAAGCGGGCCCGCCAGCAGTACACCGACGGCCAGGCGCGGATGGATATCGAACCCGGACGGACCGCCCTGCTCGTGATCGACATGATCGACGAGTTCGTCAAGCCCAACTGGTCGCCCTATTGGGTCCCCGACGCGACCCGTCAGGTACCAACGATTCGCAGGGTAGTTGACGCCTTCCACGACGCCGAGCTGCCGGTCATCTTCCTGGCCTACGAGGTCGGCGTGCAGGGTCGTAACTTTCCGATCACCGAAACGCTGGTGCCGATCGGCGAGGACGTCGCGACCTATGCCACCAGCATCCTCCAGGAGGTCGCGATCTTCGATGATCTAGCGCCACAGGACCGCGATCTTGTCGTGCTCAAGCACTGCTATTCGGGCTTCCACGGCACCGAGCTCGACCTCGTCGTGCGTGGCCTCGATATTTCGACGCTGGTGATCTCCGGAACGATGACCAACTTCTGTTGTGGAGCGACCGCGCGCGAGGCCTTCTGGCACGGGTACAAGGTCGTGTTTGGCTCGGACATCAACTCGACCGACGACCCGCAGCTGCACGACGCCGAGCTGCAGACGCTGCGGCGCGGATACGCCAGGATCATGAACTCCGACGAGATCATCGATGCGCTTGTTCGATGACGCCGGCGCGTGGCGCAAGGAGCTGGAGGATCGGCGCGCCCGAGCTCGTCAGCTGACGGACGCCGCGGGCGCGGATGCGCTGCTGGTGTTCGGTTGTGACCGTCACGGTCAGGGATTTCGGTACCTGACCGGGTTCGAGCCGGTGCTCGGCGACATGTGGCTGCTGCTCGACGGGAGCGATGCGCAGTGTGTGCTGACCTTCCAGTGGCAGCTTCCCGAGGCCCGGGCCGCGTCGGGGATCGAACGGTGGGAGGCGGCATTCGACCCCGTTTCGCTCGTAGTCGCGCTGCTGCGTGGGGCCGCGGTGCGACGGCTGGCGGTCGCGGGTTTGGACCGCCTGCCGGTACCCGCGTATGCCGCCATCAACGAGGGCATCCCGGGCCTCGAGGTGCTGGACCTCGGCGCAGAGCTGGGCGCGCTGCGCCGGCGCAAGACCCCGCTCGAGGTCAAGCGCCTGCGAGCGGCGGCCCGCGTAACCGATTGCATGCTCGACGCGGCGCGTGAGCGGATACGCCCCGGCGTGACCGAAAACGAGATAGTCGCCGCGCTATCGGCCGTGTCGTCGGCGGCTGGGGCGACACTCGCTTTCGAGCCGTCGGTGGTGTCGGGCGTGGACGATCCGGTGCCGATCCGGCGTCCCACCGACCGGGCGTTGCACCTCGGCGACACTGTGATGGTGGACATCGGCGCCGAGATCGACGGTTATCAGGCCGATGCCACGCGGACGTTCGTGGTTGGTCGGGCAAAAGAGCGACAACTCGAGGCGTGGGATGTGGTGCGTCGCGCGTATGACGCCGCCGTTGCGCTGGCGCGCCCGGGGGTTCCCTGCCGTGAGTTGCATCGCGCGGCGAGTGCGGTGATCTCTCGGGCGGGGTTCACGGTCGAGCACCGAGTGGGCCACGGGATTGGCCTGGCCACCTCGTACGAGTGGCCCAGCCTCGACAGAGAGGAGGCGGCGCTGGAGTCCGGGGTCACGATCTGCATCGAACCCGGGGTCTACGCGCGCGGCGTCGGCAACATGAAGCTCGAAGACGACTTCGTGATCACGGATGATGGGTGCGAGGCATTGACGAGCAGCGACGCGACGCTCGAGGTGCCGGTGTGATCGCCGGGCGTCCGTGGATGCGAGCGGCCAACTTCGCGCAGGTCGCCGACCCAGCCGTGGCGCTGCGGCCCGACCAGACCGCATTGATCGAAGGAGAGGTGACTCTCAGCTATGGGGAGCTCGATCGCCGGGCGCGCCGCTTTGGGGGTGCCCTAGAGGCTCGCGGTGTCGGCCGTGGCGACGTCGTCGCGCTCGCCACCGGCAATGACTGGCGCTTCGTCGAAGCGTTGCTTGGCACTCTGCGCCGCGGCGCAGTGGCGCTGCCGGTTAACGTGAGGCTGGGTCGCGACGCGCTCGCGTATGTTCTTGCTCACAGCGAGTCGAAGCTCGTTATCGCCACCGATCAGTATGCCCGGCGCGTCTCCGGCCTCAACCTGATCCTGGTCGGGCCGGAATACGACGCGGCGCTGGATCAGGTCGACGAGAGCGCCGTTGCGGACGTCGAGCGGGTCGAACCCGACGAGCTGGCACTGCTGATGTACACGTCAGGGTCCACGGGCCGGCCTAAGGGCGTGATGCTGAGCCACTCCAATGCGTGGTGGCAGGCGCGCTCATCGGCTCGGGCGATGCTGCACGACGAGCACGACCGCGGTCTGGCGATGGGCCCGCTGTACCACGCGAACGCGTTGTGGCTGATCCTTTACCCGATGCTCCACGCGGGCGGCAGCGTCGTGATCCTGCCCGACTTCGACGCGGGGGCGGCGCTGGCCGCGATCGACGCACACCGCGTCACGTTCACGTCGGGAACCCCGTCGATGTACACGCTCCTGCTTTCACATCCCGAGCTGGACCGCCGAGATCTGCACACCATCGAGTTGCTGGAGTGCGGCTCCGCCCCGGTACCCGAGCAGTTGCTCCGCCGGATTGTCGAGCAATTCGGCTGCGACCCGGTCGAGACTTATGGGCTGACAGAGGGGGGCGCCAACGTTCTCGCTCCCCGATGGGGGGTGAAGAAGCTCGGCAGCACCGGACTTCCAGTTCCCGACGTCGAGCTGCGGATAGTCGACCCTGAATGCGAGAAACGTGACTGTGGATCTGGCGAGGTAGGGGAGCTCTGGACGCGCTCGCCTGCAAATGCCCTGGGCTACCTACACGATCCCGGCGCAACTGCGGAACGGTTCCTGGGCGACGGTTGGCTGCGAACGGGCGACTTGGTGCGCCGCGATGAGCAGGGCTACTGCTTCTTCTGCGGACGCGTCGACGAAATGATCAGTGTCGGTGGCGAGAACGTCTACCCCAAGGAAGTCGAGACGATCCTGCTCAGCCACGCGGCCGTCCGGGACGCCGGAGTGGTGGCCGCCGCGCACCCGGTCAAAGGTCAGGCGCCGGTGGCATTCGTCGTGCTTGAGCCGGGCGAACACGCGACCGAAGACGAGCTGCGCCGGCACGCGCTTGACAATGGGGCCGCCTACGCGCACCCACGCCGTGTGTTCTTCGTCGACGCGCTGCCGCTCAGCGCGACCAACAAGCTGGATCGCGGCGAGCTTGAGCGACGCGCGGCCAAGCTGCTGCCTGACGGGCTGAGAGCCGGCCGCGAGCCGACCGCGCTAGGGGTGAACCCGGAGTCGGGTCCGACGACTGCGGCGCGATGAGCACCAGCGGGGCGGCGTGGCGGCTGACGCGCGATGACGCCGAACGGCTGCTCGCCGCCTGCCCGCTTCACGCGGCGATCGGGCTCAAGCTGCTGGACTGGCGACCCGGCCGCACCAGGTTTCGCTTCGACCCACCAGCGCTGGTGCGCTCGGGCGAGGGAGGGGTCGTGCACGGCGGCGCACTGGCGACTGCGCTGGACGTGGCTGCATGCTTTGCGGCGATCGCCCAGACCGGCCAGGATTGCTCGACGGTTGACCTGCGCACGGACTTCCTGCGACCGGCGCTTGATCCAAGCTTCTACGTCGACGGCGAACTGCTCCGGGCCGGGCGGAGTCTGTCGTGGGCGGACGCCACGTTGCAGACGGTCGACGGACGCCTGGTAGCCACCGCGCGAGGGGTTTTCACCTGGTGAGCAATCACGGAAAGCAGGGCGGGATGCGTCGACCGTTGATGCGGCGGGCGCCGAGCCGCTCGCCCCGCAGCTAGACGCCTCAGGCGACTTTATCCGCGCCGATAGATCAGGACAAGGATGCCGTCTTTGCCGACGGTGTGCGAGTCCGCGAGCTTGAACTTGAGCCGGTCGATCCCGTCGGGGAACAGTCGCTTGCCGCGCCCGAGGACCGTCGGGAAGACCATCAGCCGCAGCTC
>JAFAPR010000302.1 GCA_019247075.1 Solirubrobacterales bacterium | reverse complement strand
TGCACGCCTCGAGCATCAAATCGAGGAACGCCTGCTCGACGATCGCGATCTTGGCGCCCGCGTCTGCAAGCAGGTAGTTGACTGCCTCCGCCGGGTAGGTTACGTAGACCGAAAAGGGGATCGCGCCGACGGTGGCGGCGGCGAGATCGACTACGTGGAACTCGGGTCGGTTGGAGAGCATGAGTGCCACCGTCGAGCCCCGTTGCAGCCCGAGCCGCGCGAGACCACCCGCGGTCGCATCGACGCGCTCGAGCAGCTGCGACCAGGTCAGCGAGACCGAGTCATCGATCGTCCGGATGGCCGTCAGGTTCGGATGGGCCGCGGCCGTCCGCCGCAGCGCCTCGGTGACCGTGGGGGCATCCACAGCACGCGCCGCGGTGGGAGTGATCGTCGTGCTTTCCATCCCGGGTCCTCCTCTCGACCGCGCACCCTACCGCCAACGGCGCGGTTCCCGAGTACCGCTAACGAACGTTGAATCCCGACCCGGTCAGGGTCGAGATGTCGTTACTCAACCCAATCACGAACACCAGGATGATCAGCACGAAGCCCACCACTCCGGCCCGCTCCATGACCGAGAAGGGAATCCGCCGCCCCCGCACCTTCTCCGCCAGGGCCCAGAACACGTGCCCACCGTCCAGCGGAAGGAACGGGAACAGGTTGATTATCGCCAGCGACAGCGAGATCAGGGCAAGAGTCAGCAGCGCTTGGGTGGCGCTGTACGCAAACACCTGCTGGGTGATCTTGAAGGCGCCCACGGCGCCGTGGAGCTGACTGCGCTCCTTGGGCTCGAAGATGCGCGCGACCGTACTGACGGTGGTCGTGGTTACGAACCACATCTTGTCCACGCTCTCGTTTGCAGCCGCGGCTGGGCCAAGACGTTGCACCCCATAAGCGAACGCGAAGCCGATCCGCACTCTCCCGAGCCTTGGGTCGTAGTGCGGACGGATTTGGAACGTCAAAAGCCTGTGATCGCGGCGCACCACGAGTGCGACCGGCGTCTTGGCCACACACCCGGCGGTCTGCTGACCCGGGCAGCGATGGCTCGCGATCTGGTGCGTGATCTGGGTGAGTGACAGATGCCGTCGGCCGTCGACTGACACGATCTTGTCGCCGGCTTTGAGGTAGTGAGAGCCTGGTGCCTGAAGCGACCCGGCAGCGACCGTGTGCGAGGGAACGAGCACCCCGCTGGCCAGAAACACACCGAAGAAGATGAAGAACGCGATCAGCAGGTTTACGAACGGGCCGGCGAGGATCACCACGATCCGCTTCCACACCGGCTGGTTGAAGTAAGCCCGCGGAAGGACCTCCGGCGCCATCTCCTCGTGCGGGTTCATGCCGGTGATCTTCACGTAGCCGCCGAGCGGGATCGGGCCGATTCCGTACTCGGTCTCGCCGCGCCTGACCTTCACCAGCAGCGGGCCGAAGAACAGCGAGAAGCGTTCAACGCGCATTCCGACCGCCTTGGCCGCCGTGAAATGGCCGGCCTCGTGGAAGACGATCAGCGCGATAAAACCGAGGAACGCCAGGAGGTAGGACATTGATTCGGACTTGAGTGTTGCAAGTGCGGACCGCGTGGTCAGGCGGGCGCGCGCGCCGCCACGAGCTCCCCCGCCAGCTCCCGCGCCGTCGCGTCAGCCTCGGCCAGCGCCTCGAACGAGTGGACGGGACCCGCGGGCAGGCGTTCCAAGGTCTCCTCGATCACGGCGGCGATCCCCATGAAGCCCAGCCGCCCACCCAAAAACGCGTGCACCGCGACCTCATTGGCGGCGTTCAACGTGCAGGGAGCCGTGCCGCCCTGGCCGGCCGCCGCGCGTGCCAGTCTCAGGCACGCGAACGTATCCAGGTCGACGGACTCGAACGTCAGCGCTCCCACCTCGACCAGGTCCAGCGGGCGGACGGGGACGTCCACCCGCTCCGGGTAGTGAAGGGCGTAGGAGATCGGCACGCGCATGTCGGGAAAGCCGAGGTGGGCGAGCGTGGCCCCGTCGCAGAGCTGGATCAGACTGTGGACGATTGACTGGGGATGGACGACCACGTCGATCTGCTCGTAGGGCTTGCCGAACAGGTGGTGCGCCTCGATCAGCTCGAGTCCCTTGTTCATCAGCGTGGCGGAGTCGATCGTGATCTTGCCGCCCATCTCCCACGTCGGATGAGCGAGCGCCTGCTGCACCGTGACCTCCTCGAGCTCGGCGGCAGTCGCGCCGCGGAAGGGGCCGCCCGACGCCGTCAGGATCAACCGGTCAACCGTCCCGGGCTGCTCGCCGCTCAGCAGCTGGTGTAGCGCCGAGTGCTCGGAGTCCACCGGGATCACCTGGGCCCCGGTTGCCTGCGCGAGCGCCATCACCAGCTCTCCGCCCACCACCAGCGACTCCTTGTTGGCCAGCGCGAGGTCAATCCCCTCCCCGAGCGTCGCCACCGAAGGCACCAGACCGGCCGAGCCGACGATCGCGTTCAGCACGAGGTCGCACTCGGACTCGGTGATCAACTTCACCAGACCGTCGGCCCCGCTCAACACCTCCCCGTCGGTCCATGCCTCGCCGGCCTGCGCTGCCGCAGCCGTATCGGTCAAAGCGATCCGCTGCACCCCCGTCTCACGCGCCTGCGCGACCAGCCGCTCCCACGAGCGCTCGGCGCCCAGGCCGGCGAGCGCGAACCGGTCCGCCTCGGCATGCGCGAGCACGTCGAGCGCCTGGACGCCGATCGAGCCCGTCGAGCCGAGGATGAGCAGGCGGCGGGGCACGGGTCGATTGTAGGTGGCGCCCATCCGTGCACCAGCGCCCTCCCGAGACAGCTAGTGACCGCCGCCGTAAGTACGGTCACACCGAGAGTGGCCGCCGGCGGATGACTGACGAGGACACAGGAGGCGACGCGTAGCAGCGCTACGCGAGCCGGCGAGGACGAAGTCAGGCGCAGCCGGAGGACGCTCGAATGTGAGCGTATTTGCGGTGGTGGCCACTAATGCACGATCGCGAACCAGATGTAGTAGCTGCCGAGGACCGTGAACAGCGCCGCGTCGGCGCGGTCGAGCGCGCCGCCGTGGGCACGGAAGAGCGACCCGGTGTCCTTGATGTGCGCGTCACGCTTGATCGCGGACTCGAACAGGTCCCCGAGCGGCCCGAGTACGGCCACCGCCAGGCCCAGCGCGAGCGCGTGACCCTGGGTCATCCAGGTGTTCTGGAGAAGCCCGGCGAGAAATAGGGTGAGGAACGCGACCAGCACGCCGCAAAAGAGCCCCTCGACAGTCTTACCGGGGGAGATCGTGGGCGCGAGCAGCCGCCGCCCGAACAGCCGCCCGCCGAGATAGGCCGCCGTGTCGGCCAAGAAGGTGCCGGCGAGCACGTCGATCAGGACCGCCCCGCCGTGGGGAAGGCGGCGCAGGAGCTCGGCATGCGCGACCGCGAAGGCGATCCACCAGATGCCCAGCAGCGTGCTCGCGACCGAGAGCGTGAGGCGCTCGCGCTGACCGCGCGCAAGCAGGACTGCGAACAGCACGGGCAGGACACCGGCCGCGACCTCGAGCACCTGGCGGTGGCCGGCGAACCGCGCCGCCAGAACCATTCCCACGAGCGCCGCAAAGCCCACCAGCGGTACGGGCTTCCACCGGCCCAGCATGCGGTAGAGCTCGTGCAGGCAGACGGCCCCGATCACAATCAGGAAGATCGCCCACGCCAGGCCCCCGAGGTCGATCAGCACGATCACTACCACTGCTGCCGGGACCGCGACCAGGATCCGCGCGAGCAGATCGGAGCGGCGCCCGCGCCCGCGCCGGGTCTGGCGGCTCGGCCGGGCCGGGGGCCGGCGCGCGCCTTGACCGCCCGCGCCGTCAGGCGATGACCTGGGGCCCCGAGCCGTGGACGGCCGCCGCGTGCTCGGCACCTCAGCGCCCTCCGAATCGGCGCCTGCGCGCCGCGTACTCGCCGAGGCTCTGCGCGAACGCCTCGCGCGAGAAATCGGGCCACAGCTCGTCGCGGAACACCAGCTCCGAGTAGTAGCCCTGCCACAACAGGAAGTTGGAGCTCCGCCGCTCACCGCTCGTGCGAATGATCAGGTCGGGATCGTGCATCTCGGGCGCGTACAGGTGGACGCGAAAATCCTCCTCGGTCGCACCGCTGAAGGAGCGGGCGGCGTCGATGATCTCCGCGCGGCCGCCGTAGTTGAATGCGACGAACAGCGTGATGCGGTCGTTGCGGGCGGTTAGCTCCTCCGCCCACTCCATCCGCGCCACCAACTCGGCCGGAACGGGGTGACTCCGACGCCCGATGAACCTCATCCTCACTCCCTCGTCATGAAGCTCGGGCGTCTCGGCCTCGATGCGGCGGCGCATCATCGCCATCAGTCCTGTGACCTCCGCCGGCGGTCGCGACCAGTTCTCGGTCGAGAAGGAATACACGGTGAGCTCCCGGATCCCGAGGTCAACCGCGTCGCGTAGCCGCGCCTTGACGATGTCGGCGCCGGCCTCGTGCCCGGCCAGCACCGGCAGACCACGTTGAGCAGCCCACCGGCCGTTGCCGTCGGTGATGATGGCCACGTAGCGGGGGCCCTGCCCGGATCCGGGACCCGGTTCCGGGACAGCGACCAGTCGCGAGCCCTCCCGCGACCCCTGCGTGCCCCTGTCCATCAGACCTCCAGGATCTCTGCTTCCTTGTGCGCGAGCAGCTCGTCAAGCTCGGCGATACGCGCGTCGGTGACCTTCTGGAGCTCGACCTCGGCGCGGTGCTCGGCGTCGGAACCGGTCTCTCCGGCCTCCTTGAGCTCGCGGAGGTCGTGCATCACGTCGCGCCGGATGTTGCGGATCGCCACGCGGCCCTCCTCGCCGATATGGCGCACGACGCGAACGAGCTGCTTGCGCCGTTCCTCCGTCAGCTCCGGGACGCCGAGGCGGATGAGGTTGCCGTCGTTGGAGGGGGTCAGGCCGATGTCGGACTCGAGGATCGCACGCTCGATCGACTTGATGGAGCCCTTGTCGTAGGGCTGGATCGAAAGCAGCCTCGCCTCGGGAGCGGTGATCGTCGCAAGCTGCTTGAGCGGGGTTTGGGTTCCGTAGTAGTCGACCATGATCCGGTCGAGCAGCGCCGGGCTCGCGCGGCCTGTGCGGACCGAGCCAAACTCGTGGCGGACCGACTCCACCGACTTGCCCATCCGCTCGCGGCCGTCCGCCAAGAGCTCGTCGATCAGGTCGTTCCCGTTCATCTCCTCTCGCCTCAGGTCCGCACCAGCGTCCCCACGCGCTCCCCCGAGACTATCTTGCCGATGTTGCGTCCACCGGTCATGTTGAAAACGATGATCGGCAGGTCGTTGTCCATGCACAGCGCGAAGGCGGTCGCGTCCATCACCTCCAGGCCGCGAGTCAGAGCTTCCCGGTGGGTGATCTCGGGGATGAACTCGGCGCCCTGTTCGCGCGCCGGATCGGCGCTGTAGACGCCCTCGACTCCGTTCTTGGCCATCAGCACCACCTCCGCGTGGAGCTCCGCGGCGCGCAGCGCCGCCGCGGTATCGGTGGTGAAGAACGGGTTGCCGGTACCCCCCGCAAAGATCACGATCCGGCCCTTCTCGAGGTGCCTGATGGCCCGCCTGCGGATGTACGGCTCGGCCACCTCGGAGATCGTGATCGCGGACTGCACGCGGGTCGCCACATCCAGCTTCTCGAGCGCGTCCTGGAGCGCGAGCGCGTTCAGAACGGTGGCCAGCATCCCCATGTAATCGCCGGTTGCGCGGTCCATTCCCTTAGCCGCGGCCGCCAAGCCGCGGTAGATGTTGCCGCCGCCCACCACGACCGCGACCTGAACGCCCGTCCGGTGCACCGCCGTGACCTCGGCCGCGATCTCGTGCACGCGCCCCGGGTCGGTCCCGTATTCGAGGTCGCCCATGAGCGCCTCCCCGGAGAGCTTCAGCAGCACGCGCCCGTAGACGGGCTTGGTCTTGGAGCTGGGTTCGGTGAGGGCCTGCCCCATGGCCGCGCCCCTTCAGCCGCCCACCGCAAAGCGAGCAAACCGTCGCACGACGATGTTCTCGCGCGTCTCTGCGGCCAGCTCGGTGCGCAGCTCCTCGATCGTCTTGCCGCCGTGCTTGTCCTCGTTGACGTGCTTCTGGCGCAGTAGCACGACATCGTCAAGCCAGGCGTTGAGCTTGCCCTCAACCATCCGCTCGCGCACGTGCTCGGGCCGCGCGGCCGCCTGTTCGGTCGCGATTCGCACCTCGCGCTCGCGGTCCTCCGCGGGAACGTCGTTGTCGCTGACCGCCAACGGATCCCGAGCCGCCACGTGCACCGCGACGTCGCGCGCGAACTCGACGAACTTCTCGTTGCGCGCGACGAAGTCGGTCTGGCAGTCCACCTCGACAAGGACCCCCATCTTCCCCGAGTGGTGGATGTAGCTCTGGACGACCCCCTCGCGCGCCGCCTCGCCGGCCCTCCGCGCTGCCTGGGCCTGCCCGCGGGCGCGGAGGATCTCGATCGCCTGCTCGATGTCCCCGTCGGCCTCGGTCAGGGCCTCCCGGCAGGCGAGCACTCCCGCCCCCGTGCGGTCGCGTAGGGCCTTGACTTGCCGAGCTGTGATCTCGCTCATTCGCCCTCCTCGGCGACCGGTTCGGCTCCCTCGGCGGCGGGCGCCGTTTCAGGCTCGGGCGATGTTGGGGGGGCGGACGCTGACGCAGGTTCGGGCGCCGGAGGCGTCGGCGCCGGAGGCGGTGGCTCGGGCTCGGGCGCCGGCGGCTGCGGCGCGGATGCGGCCGGGACCTCGACCGTCCCTAACGACGGCACCTCGCCGCCGGGCGGGCCCTCCGCAGCCTCGAGAGCGGCCGCCTCAGCGGCTGCCGCCTCGGCTTCGAGTCTGGCCTGCTCCTCGGCCTCGCGACGCGCTCGCTCCTCGGCCTCTCTGCGCTCCTGCTCCTCCGCTTCGCGACGGGCCCGCTCCTCCTCGGCGCGGAAGCGCCGATGCCCCCGCGCCACGACATCGCCGATCGACTTGGTGATCGCCGCGCAGGAGCGGATGGCGTCATCGTTGCCGGGAATGACGTAGTCGATTCCATCCGGGTCGCAGTTGGTGTCCACCAGCCCGATGATGGGAAGACGCAGGCGCTGTGCCTCGCGGACCGCGATCGACTCGGTCTTTAGGTCGACCACGAACACCGCATCGGGGACGCGTTGCATCTCCTTGACGCCTCCGAGGTTGGCGCGCAGCTTCTCGAGGTCGGCCTGCATCGCCATCCGCTCCCGGGTGGGCAGCAGCTGCAGCTGACCCTCGGTCTCGTAGCGCTCGAGGTCGTGCAGCCGCGCAATGCGTTGCGAGATCGTGCCCCAGTTGGTCAGCAGCCCGCCGAGCCAGCGATGGTTCACGTACGGCATGTCGGATGCCTCCGCGACCTCCTGGATCGCATCTCGGGCCTGTTTCTTGGTGCCAACGAACAGGAGCACGCCGCCCCTCGCCGCCAGTTCGGCGGCAAACCTCTGCGCCTCCTCGAGCAGTGCCTTGGTCTGCAGCAGGTCGATGATGTAGATGCCGTCCCGCTCGCCGAAGATGAAACGCCTCATCTTTGGATTCCAGCGGCGGGTCTGGTGACCGAAGTGCACGCCGGCCTCCAGCAACTCCTTGATGCCGAGTTCAACCACGTCTCTTATCCCTTCTCTGCGCTCGCGTCTTCACCCACACGCCAGCCATCGCGGACCTCTGAGCTCGCCGATCCGTTCACGGTTTCCGGGCGAGCTGAGGCAGGGCGCGACACCGCGCGAGTGGGGTCGTGTTTAGGCCGGAGTCTACGAAAGTTTGCTTAATGCGGTACGTTTCTTAGTTGCGGACCGTCGCCTTCCCCTACCTTCGGGCGGCGGCTCGCGCGCGAGCCGAACCTCCCTTCCCCTACCTCCGGTGGCTCGGTTCGCAACAGTAGGGCCAACGGGGCGGCTGTGGACGGGCCGCCCCGTCGGTGTTAGGAGCCGCTGCGGCGGTCACTGCATACGCGCTACCGGGCGCACGCCGCGGCCCTTTAGCGGTCTTGTTCGGCCAGCCTCAGCGCCGCGGCAAGGTCCGCGGGCAGAGGGGAGCGAACATCGAGCTCCTGGCCCGTCACGGGGTGGGGGAAGCGCAACCGCGCCGCGTGCAGAAACTGGCGCTTGAGCCCGTAGACGCTACGGCCGCCATAGCTCACATCGCCGCACACAGGGTGCCCGATCGCCTTCATGTGAACCCGGATCTGATGCGTACGGCCTGTCTCGAGCCCGACCGAGACGAGCGTGCAGCGGGGGAGCAGTCGCCGCACGGTGAAGTGGGTGCGGGCCTCGCGGGCCGCGGTTGAGTCGATCGACATCAGCACCCGGTCCTGGCGGCTGCGGCCGACCGGTGCATCGATTGTTCCCGTGCGGGCATCCAACCTCCCCTCGACCAGAGCGAGGTACTCCCGCTCGAGTCGCCGCGTCTGCAGGAGCGCTTTGAGCGCGCGATGGACGGCGTCGTTCTTGGCGACCACGAGCAGGCCCGAGGTGTCGCGGTCCAGGCGATGAACGATTCCCGCCCGCCGGGCGTCTTCGCCCCCGGCGGCGAGGCCTGAAAGCGCCTGCGCGAGCGTTCCCGTCCGGTTGCCCCGCGCGGGGTGCACGACCACGCCGGCAGGCTTGTCCACGACCAGCAGGTGGTCGTCGTCGTAGGCGATCGCGAAGGTCGCGCGCGCCTCCCCCACGGGGGCTGGCGGGTCGCGCGGCAAGACCGCCACCACCTCCCCGGGAGCCACGAGGTGGCGCTTGCGCTGGGCCCGGCCGTCGACGGTGACCTTGCCGGCGTCGATCAGCGCCTGCGCCTGCGCTCGCGAGCCCACGCGTTCGGCGAGAAACTGATCGAGCCGAGCGCCGGCGGCCGCGTCGGGGACGTGCAGCACGAGCGGGCGTTGCGCGGGGGTGTGCGGCGCCTCAGCCGACGACCCCCCGGCTCGCTCACCGTCCATGTCCTCGCTCGAGCACGAACAGCAGCGCGATCACTCCGAAGGTGATCGCCATGTCGGCGACGTTGAATGCCGGCCAGTGCGGCAGCTTGATGAAGTCCGTGACCGACCCGTGCATGAGGCGGTCGATCAGGTTGCCGACCGCGCCTCCCAGCAGCAGCCCCGTGGGCACCCACAGCCCACGGCGGCCGGGGTGGACCACGAAGTAGGCGATCAGGACGACGAGCGCCACCAGCGTGCACGCGAGCACGATCGTCCCTCCTCCGGAGAGAAAGCCGAACGCCACGCCGGTGTTGTGGACGTGCACGAGGTGTACGCCCGGAAACAGGCTCTCCTGCTTGCCCGGCGCGATCCCCGCCGCCACGGTTCTCTTCGTGAGCTGGTCCAGGCCGACCACGGCGGCGGCGAGCAGGCCGGCGCGGGTGAAGGCAGCCGCGCGGCCGTGGCCGCTTCGCGCGGCAGTCCCCGACTCCATCACCGCTCTACGCGCGTGCAGGGGCTCGGCGGTTCGCGGCGACATGTCCTCACCCCCCGATCGCGCGCACGATCACGTAGCGCAAAAACCACAGCACGATGATCCCGATCATCGGGCTGAGGTCGAACATCCCGACCGTGGGAATGAACCGCCGGAAGATGCGCAGATAAGGCTCGGAGATGTCGCGCAGAAAGCCCAGGACCGAGTCCGACCAACGGGCGTATGGCGGATGAACGCCGGTCGAGAACAGCATGTTGAGCAGCACGTAGACGAAGATCAGGATGATGTAGACGTAGAACACCGCGCTCACGTAGTTGGCGATGTCGGACCGCACGGTGGCGAGCGCGATCATCGCGAGCCCCCTACCGCGTCGGCCGCCGCTTGAAAGGCGGACCTCACGCCGAACCGCTCGAGCGCCTCAAGACCCCGCGCGGTTGTCCCGCCCGGCGACGCCACCTCGCGGCGAACCGCGAGCGTGTCGTAGGCCCGCGCCTCGATCAGCGCTGCGGCTCCCGCCATCGTCCCGACCACGAGCTCGGAGGCAATCCGGGCATCGAGTCCGTACCGAACCGCGGCGTCGACCTGCGCTTCGACGAGCAGCGCCTGGTATGCGGGGCCCACGCCGACTATCGCCCCCGCTGCATCCATCAGACGCTCGGGCAGCTTGACCACGGTTCCCAACCGCTCGAACAGCTTGACCACATCCGACTCGAGCTCGGAGCCTGCGGCTCCACTCGGCATCGCGTACACCGTGACGCCACGACCCACCTCGACCGGCGTGTTCGGCGTCAACCGGAAGACCGGCGTGCCGGGGTAGGCATCGCACAGCGCCGAGGTGGGCGTGATTGCCAGGATCGAGGCGACAGCTCTGACCTCCCCGGCGAGGTCGCGGGCGACGTCATGAAGCTGCGCCGGCTTGTGGCACAGGACCACCACGTCGGCGCGCTCCGCTATCTGTGCGTTCGAGAGCGCCTCTCCCCCCAGCTCGGCCGCGAGCGCCGACGCCCGACCTGAGCCCGACCCCGAGTCCGAGACGAGCACGGGCTCGCGCCAACCCCGCGCCAACGCCCGCGCCATGTTTCCAGCTCCGATGAGCCCGACTCGCATGCATGGAAATCTACTGGCAGACTCGGGGCCGGCCGCCAGTCAGCTCTGGTTGAAGAACCCCTTTTCGACCAGCCGCGCCCGCTCCTCGGCTGAGACCTCGACGTTCTGTGGAGTGAGCAGGAAGACCTTGTCGGCGATCCGCTGCATTCCCCCGTCCAGCGCGTAGGTGAGCCCGCTGGAGAAGTCGATCAGCCGCTTCGAGAGGTCGGTGTCGGTCGCCTGGAGGTTGAGGATCACGGGGATAGAGTCCTTGAACTTGTCGGCGACGTCCTGGACGTCATTGAAGTTCTTGGGCGCCACGAAGTGAACGCGAACGTCGCGGCGCGTGCCGTTGCCGCGCCCGCCCACGGGCCGGAGCGAGGTCGTGCGCCGCTCCGAGACCGGGTCGTCGGCGAAGATGTCGTCGAACTCGTCGCGCCGCCGGCGGGCGGTGAGGCGGCGGACGTTAGGGCGCTCGCGGTAGTTGCTCTCGAGCTCGGCCTCGGGCTCGGCTTCGGGCTCGTCGTACTGCTCCTCGTACTCCTCGTCGTCTGCGAGGCCGAAGTAGACGAGCGTGCGGTGCCAGGTGTCGCGGAAGGCCATCTGCGTCGGGGGTTCGGGGCCCGCGGGGATTTCCCTGCCGGGATTATGACGCGCGCGACTCAGGAACGGCGATAGAGCGTAGTGCCCAGACGCACGATGGTCGCGCCTTCCTGCACCGCCACCAGGTAGTCCTGGCTCGTCCCCATCGACAGGTGCCTGAGCTCGTGGCGGCGCGCGAGCTCCGCAAGCGCGGCGAAGTGCGGGCGGCTGCATTCCGGGTCGGTCGCCAGCGGCGGCATTGTCATGAGGCCCGCGACGCGCACCGGGCAGCGCTCCAAAAACGACGAAAGCTCCCCAGCTGCCACACCGCTCTTGCCCTCCTCGCCCGCCACGTTGACCTCGACCAGCACCTCGGTCTCAGGCGTGCCGTGGCGAGCGAGCTGCGCCAGGGCCGAGTCGCTGGCCACCGACTGGATGTAACGGACGTACGGGAGCAGAGCGCGAACCTTGCGGCTCTGCAAGGTGCCGATGAAGTCCCACGTGAACCGACCGGGGTAGGCCTCCGCGCTGCGGGCGAGCTGCTGGGCGCGGTTCTCGCCCAAAAGCTCGACGCCGCCTTCGGCGAGCACCCCGAGCTCCTCTTCGGGCACATACTTGACGGCGGCGAGGATCTCGACCTCACTTGGGTCGCGGCCCGTCGAGGCGACCTCCTCGCGCACGCGTTCCAAGTTCGCGCGGACCACGGCGGCGTCGAGTCCCTGGATCAGCTCAACCATGCGACGCCGGCCTGGCGTCCCGTCACGCCCCGGTGGCGGCGGTGCGAGAAGAAGAGCCCCGGGTCCGAGCAGATCGTGCACATCGCGACGTCGTGAACCTCCGCGACGCCCACCTCCACCAGCTGGGCGCGGGCGATCGCCTTTAAGTCGAGGTTGTCGCCGCGCCGCGCCTGGGGCCATCGGTCCGCGAACGCCGCGTGCACCTCCTCGCCCACCTGGTAGCAGCAGGGACCGGCGCCGGGTCCGATGGCTCCGTGCAGTGGCCCGCGCCCGCCCAGCTCCCGCACGGCCCGCACTCCCTGCTCGAGCACGCCGCCCACCAGCCCCCTCCAACCGGCGTGAAGCATCGCCACCGCCCCCTCAGAGGCGACGGCGACCGGGAGGCAGTCGGCGGCAAGCACCGCGACCCCGACCCCCCGCGTGGCCGTCGCCTGGCCGTCGGCCTGGGGTGGCTCGGGGGCTTCGCGGCCGTCGACGGGGGCGGCGATAACCCGGTTGCCGTGGACCTGGCGCACGTAGGCCAAGCGCAGGTCCAGGTCGCTCTCGAGCGCGGCGCGGTTGGCCGCCACCGCGTCGCGGCTGTCGGCCGTCTTGAAGCCGAGGTTGAGGCTTGTGTAGGGGCCCCTCGAGACGCCGCCGCGCCGGGTCGTGAACAGCGCACGGGCTCCGGGCAGCTCGATCATCAGGTGATCGCCGCTGAATTGGAACGGCTGCGGGAGCGTCAACTTGACGGGGGACGTGGCGCCGACGTTAGCGAACGGCCTCGAGCGCTTCGGCGAGCTCCGCTTCGCGCCCCGCCACTCGCCCATCGAGCTTTGCGTACAGGGCCGCCCTCAGTCCCCGGCCGATCAGCGGGCCCTCCGGCACCCCCGCGGCGAGCAGGTCACCGCCGTCGATCTCGAGGCGCACATGGCGAAGCCGCCCGAGCCACGCGGATGCCGCCTCTCCGGCGCCGTGGCCGCCGGCGAGCGCGACCAGCTCGGGCG
>JAFAPR010000363.1 GCA_019247075.1 Solirubrobacterales bacterium | reverse complement strand
CTCGCGACCGCCTTCGCTCGGGGGCCGCTTGAGCACGAAGCCGCCCTTGGCGCCGACCGGGACGATCAACGCGTTCTTGACCATCTGGGCCTTCATCAGCCCGAGGATCTCGGTGCGGAAGTCCTCGCGGCGATCCGACCAGCGGATGCCGCCACGCGCCACCTTGCCGCCTCTCAGGTGGACGGCCTCCACGCGCGGCGAGTAGACGAAGATCTCGAACTGCGGCCGGGGCAGCGGCAGCATGGGGATCTCCGCGCTGTCGAGCTTGAAGGAGAAGTAGTGGCGCGGCTTGCCGTCTCCGTTGGTCTGGAAGGCGTTCGTACGAACGATCGCCCGAACGACGCTCAGGAAGCTGCGCAGGATGCGGTCCTCGTCCAGGCTGGGCACCGCGTCGAGCGCCTCCTCGATGTTGGCCGCGACGCGTTCGGCTCGGTCGCGATTGCCTCGCTGCGGGTCCAGGCGCGCGTTGAACAGCTCGACCAGGAGGCGGGCGATCTCCGGATGGCCCGTGACGGTGCGCTCGATATACGCGTCCGAGAAGCCGATCCCGCCCTGGCGCAGGTACTTGGCCACCGCCCGGATGACCGAGACCTGCCGCCCGGTCAGGGTGGCGCCCAGCACCAGGCCGTTCAGCGCGTCGTCTTCGAGCTCGCCCCGCCATACCCCCAGGAACGCGCCATGGAGCAGATCACGCACGCGCTCGAGGTTGTCGGCATCGGCCTGCAGGCCGAAGTCGTAGATCCAGGCCGAGCCGCGGTCGGCCGGCGTGATCTCGTACGGGCGCTCATCGGCGACCTTCGCGCCAAGGTGCTCGAGGGTTGGAAGCACGTCGGAGAGCAATATGTCGTCGGAACTGAACAGCTTGAGGCGCACCGTGCCCTCTGGCGCCTCGAGCGGCCGGTACAGGCTGGTCACGGGCTCGGCGGCGCTGGCCTGTTCCTCGATCCGCGCGATGTCCGCCACCGCCGAGCGTGCCACCCAGTCCGCCTGGTAGCCGGGTGGGAATGCGCGCTCATAGCGCTTGAACAGCTTGATCCCGTTCTCCTCGCCGTGCTCGTCGAGCAGCGCATCGCGCAGTTCGTCCGTCCAGGCCCGGACGGCCTGCACCAGCCGCGCCTCGATCGTGCCCACGTCATACTCCGCGGCCGGCTGCTCGCCGCACCGGATGATGTAGTGCACCCGCGCGAGGCGCGACTCGCTCAGCTGCAGGGTCCAGTCGAGGGCAACCCCACCGAGGGCGTCGAGCAGGATGCGGCCGACGCGTTCGCGATTCTCCGTGTTGAAGCGGTCGCGCGGGATGACCACCAGGCACTCGACGAAGCGTTCGAGCGGGTCGCGCCACATGAACAGGCGCAGGCGCTGGCGCTCGCCAAGCCCGAGGATGCCGATGGCCACGCCGAACAGCTCCTCGCTCTCCATCTGGAACAGCGAGTCACGCGGGTAGGACTCGAGGATCTCCTCAAGCGCCTTGCGGTCGTGACTGGCGGGCGGGAAGCCGGCGTGCTCGAGGACCCGGTTGACCTTGCCGCGGATGATCGGGATCGAGCGAGGACTTGCCTTGTAGGCCGCGGTGGTGTACAGGCCCAGGAAGCGGCGCTCGCCGATCGGCCGGCCCTCGTCGTCGTATTTCTTGACGCCGATGTAGTCGAGGTAGGCCGGGCGGTGGACTGGCGAGGCCGAGTTCGCCTTGGTCAGGATGAGGATCTGCGGCTCGTGGGCATACGCCACCGCTTTCGGGCTGAGCTTCTTCGGGCGATGGTCTGCAGTGTCCCGGAGAATGCCCAGGCCTGAGCCCTCGACCGCGCCCAGCACCGTGTCTTCGTCCTCCTCGGCCAGGTGGTACTCGCGGTAGCCGAGGAACGTGAAATTGTCGTCGGCCAGCCAGTCCAGGAATGCCTTGGTCTCGTCAGTTCTCGCCTGAGCGACAGGCGGCGGTTGCTCGTCGAATTCGCGGATCAGCGCGGCGGTCTGCTCGCGCATGACCTGCCAGTCCTCTACCGCGGCGCGGACCTGCTCGAGCACCGTTTCAATGCTGCGCCCGAGCTCGTCGAGGAGGCTCCGGTCGTGCTCGCGCCCGACCTCGGCGTGGAGGATCGACTCTCCGATCGCGTCGCCTTTGCCGGCGTCCGGCTCGAGCACCTCGATGACGTGTCCGTCGGCGTCGCGGCGGATCCACATCACCGGATGGATCACCAGGTGGATTCCATAACCCTTGCGGGTCAGGTCCATCGTCACCGAGTCGACGATGAACGGCATGTCGTCCGAGACGATCTCGATCAGGGTGTGGGGCGACTGCCAGCCGTGCTGCTCGAAGTCCGGGTTATAGACCCGCACCTTGGCCTCGCCGGGGGCGCGCTCCTGCGCGAGGTTCCAATGCGCCACCGCGGCGCCGTACAGGTCGAGCGGATTGCGATCGGCCAGATCCTCGACCGGAACCCACTGGTAGTACTGGCGGACGAACGCCTCGCACGGTGTCGCCTGGTCGGCCGGCAGACGCGCCCGCACGCGGTCGCAGACCGTGTCGATCAGCTCGGACTCGAGTTCCGCCCCCTTTACTGCCATTTCGAGACCTCCTGCAGTTCTTGCGCTCCTCCATCCCGGGCCGCGGTCGCCTAGCGCCGCTCACGACTGAGCCTACTCCGCCCCCACCCGCGTTGCACACGCCGCAACCGGAGATCCTCCTGCCGGTCCGTATGCGAACATGTGTTCGGATGACCAGCGACGGGAATCCCTACGCGCGCTTCCGCCGCGCGCTCGAGACAGGAAACGAGACGCTCGTTGTCGCGGCCGCGCGGGAGCTGCCCCAGGTAGCGCTCGACGACGCTCTGCGCATCTGCCTCGTGTTGCGGGGTGGCGACCCGGACCGCTACGAGCGGGCTGCGGTCCGGTGGCTGGGAAGGTTCGCGCTCGAGGCTCGCGAGGTCACGATCAACGACCTGCGGGTCGCGGCGGGTGCCCTGGACGCCCTACCCGAACACCCGGC
>JAFAPR010000117.1 GCA_019247075.1 Solirubrobacterales bacterium | reverse complement strand
CCCCCGAGCAGCACGCCCCGGCCCCCCAGCGGCTTCTCCAAGAAGAAAGCTCCGGCCTGCGTGGCGATCTTTCCCGCCACCTCCGACATCGGCGCGAGCAGCGGCAGCCGACCCTGCGTGTCCTCGACCGTCTCGTACGCGATGCAGCTGGCCCCGGTTGCCATCAGCGACCTGGTGAGCTCGGGATCGGCGGCCAGGTGCAGATAGGTGAAGAGCGTGTGCCTGGGCTCGAGCAGCGCCACCTCCGCCTGCTGGGGCTCCTTCACCTTCACGATCAACTCCGCGCCGGCGAAGACCTCTGGCGCGTCGGCAACTATCGTGGCGCCCTGGGCCGCGTAGGCCTCATCGCTGATCGCCGAGCCGAGGCCCGCACTCCGCTGCACGACCACGCTGTGGCCGGCATCGACGAGCTCGCGCACACCGGTTGGCGTGAGCGCAACCCGATACTCGTCAGTCTTGACCTCGCTCGGTACGCCGACAATCACTTGACAACCTCCTCCGTCCAATACGGAAAGCTCATACCCTCTCCGGGTCTCCGATCAGTTCGCGGCCTCGCAGTGCCAACCAAAACTCGATCCGGTCACGCGCGCTCTGCAGGCTGCGCCCGGTCAACGACTCTATCCGTCGAATTCGGTAGCGGAGGGTATGACGGTGGCAGTAGAGCCGTCTCGCGGCCCGCTCCCACTGTCCGTTGCACTCGATGAACGCCTCCAGCGAACGCATCAGCTCGCCGCCGTAGCGACCTTCGCTGGCCTCGATCGGGCCGAGGATCGAGTCGCAGAAGAGCCTGAGCGCTTCATCGTCCTGGAGCGAGAGCAGCAACTGGAAGGAACCTAGATCCCGGTAGCTCGCGACCGCTTGCGCCGTCCGTGCGCCATTGCTTTTTCCTCCGCCGTTCAGCCCCAGCGAAACGGCCTCCAGAGCGCAGCGAGCTTCGTGGAAGCTTCGCCTCGCCTGACCGCTGGCCACCGTCCTGCCCACGGCGACACGTACAGGACCGCCGACCGCGCCGGGCAGCCGGGCGGAGAGGCGGCCCGCGAGCGTGAAGAGGTCGCTCTCGGGCATCCCGGCGATGAGCGCGCAGACCAGCGACGACGTCGTGGCCACGACCGCGGGGACGGACTCCTCACGCAGGGCGCCGGCCAGCGCTGACCGAATCGTCTGCAGCCGGTCGCGATCGCGGTCCGGTCCCGCCACGATCGTCGCCACCTCGCGGTCGAGCCCGAAAGGTTCGAGTCGCCGCTCGAGCTCCCTGCCGCCGAGTTCGCCGCTCGCCATCGCCGCGAGGACGTCGCCGGCCAAGCGCCGCTCGGTCTCGCCGGCGACGCGGTCGCGCAGTAGCTCGAGCGCCACGATCGTCACCGCCTGACGCAAGGTAAGCCGGTCGAAGTCCGAGAGCGGGCCGCCGTCTTTCAGCGCCACGAGCCACGCCTCCGGAGCGGCTCCTCCCGCCCCCGCGCGGCCGTCCGCGGTCACCGGCAGAGCGATCCCGCGGTTTTCGTGGATCGCGGACGACGGCACGAACGGGCGTGGTTCCCCACGCGTCGTGCGCTCCCGCAGCTCCTGCGTCAGCGCGGTGGTCGCGTCGCGCGCAAGCGAGCGCCGGAACGTCCGCTGGACCCAGGGCTCTCCCCGGGCACCCATCACGAGGACGGCACCGCCGATCAGGGAGGCCAGCGCGGCGGCAAGCGCCTCCAGCCCGCGCTGAGAGAGGACGATCCGCTCCAACCGCTCGTGCGCGGCGATCGCGCGACGCAAGACCGCGTATTGCTCGTTCACGAGACGGGTGAAAGCCGCCTCGGTGATCGCGATGAACGGCACCTCGTAGGGGATCTCGAACACGGGAAAACCGCGCTCGGCGGCTGTCTCAACCAGCGCCTCGGGGACGGTCTGGTGGCGAAAGCCGGTCCCGATCCCCACGCCCGCCAGCTGGTGCTCGGCCAGGCGCTCCACAAACTCGCGCTGGCGCTCTGCGCCATCTAGCTGCATACCGGTGGTGAGCAGCAGCTCGCCGCCGGACAGCCACGGCGTGGGGTCAGGCAGCTCGGAGATGTGAACCCAGCGCACCGGCAGGTCGAGCCCATCCTCGCCCGCATGCACCGACAGACCCAGCTCTTGCACGAGGTTGCGAACCGTCAGCATCCCGGAACTCCGGAGGCCCGAACCCCGTCACCTCTCACCCGCGGTGGGAGTGATACTCCATGGCCTCGTCGCGAACGTGCATCCGTTCCGAGGCTTCGGTCAGCACCGCCCGGAGGATTTCCTCCATCTCCTCGAACTGCTCCGGACCGGCGATCAGCGGCGGCGAGAGCTGCACGACCGGATCGCCTCGGTCGTCGGCGCGGCAGATCAGACCACGACGGAAAAGCTCGCCCGAGAGGAAGCCGCGCAATAGCGTCTCGCATTCCTCGTCGGAGAACGACTCCTTGGTCTCCTTGTGCTTGACCAGCTCGAGCGCGTGGAAGTAGCCCGCCCCGCGGACGTCGCCGACGATTGGAATGTCACGTAGCGAGTCGAGCATTTCGCGGAATCGACCTTCGTTTTGACGGACGTTCTCGAGGATTCCCTCGCGCTCGAAGGCGTCGAGGTTCGCCATCGCGATGGCGGCGCACATCGGGTGACCGCCGAAGGTGAACCCGTGCGTGAAGCTGTTGGTACCCTGCATGAAGGGCTCGGCTACGCGGTCCGTGGCGATCACCGCCCCCATCGGCGCGTACGCGCTGGTGAGCGCCTTGGCCGTGGTGATGATGTCGGGCTCGTAGTCGTAACGGATCGCGCCGAACCACTCTCCGAGCCGGCCCCATGCGCAGATGACCTCGTCGGAGATCAGCAGCACGTCGTACGTGTCGCAGATCTCGCGCACCCGCTGGAAATAGCCCTCGGGCGGGGTGAAGCAGCCCCCGGCATTCTGGATCGGCTCGAGAATCACGGCCGCGACCGTGTGGGGGCCCTCGAACTCGATGCGGTGCGCGATGGCTTCCGCGAAGTAGCTCTCGTCGACCCCGTCCGGCAGGCGGTAGCTGTTGGTGGCGGGGACATGCGAGGCGCCCGGCGTGAGCGGCTCGAACGGCTCGCGCAGTTCGGTGATTCCCGTGGCCGAAAGCGCGCCGAGGCTCGTGCCGTGGTAAGCGATCTCGCGTGCGATCAGCTTCGTCTTGTTCGGCCGACCGGTGAGCTTGAAGTACTGGCGCGCCAGCTTCACAGCCGTCTCTACGGCCTCGGAGCCGCCACTGGTGAAGAAGACGCGATTGAGGTCACCGGGAGCGAGCGACGCGACCCGCGCGGCCAACTCGATCGCCGGGGGATGGGCGTAGGACCAGTTGGTGAAGAAACCGAGCTCCTTGGCCTGTTCGGCTCCCGCCTGGGCGATGTCCGCGCGCCCGTGGCCGATGTTCACGCAGAAGAGAGCGGAGAGCGCGTCGAGGTAGCGCTTCCCGTGCTCGTCCCAGACGTAGCAGCCCTCGCCGCGGGCGATGATCGGCACCTCCTGCTGCTCGTAACCGGACATGCGCGTGAAGTGCATCCACAAGTGGCGCTTGGCCAGCTCCTGCAAACTCGCGCCGGCGGCCGCCCCTGCCCTGGCCGACGCGGTGGTCTGCGTGGCGGACGGCGCCGAGCCGTCGGTTTTCTGCTCCTGGCCGGCCGTGACCGGCGCCTCGGGTGTACCTGTCATCTCTGCCTCCTGGGACTCCATTTTGTCTAAAGGTAGCTCCGGTGGCGGGGCGTAGCAATTGTACGAATCGGCAGAAACCATGCCGAGCGATGTACACGATGTAACGCGCCGCGCATCAGTCGCGGAAGGGACCGTGGCGACCGCTACCCCGACGAAAGCGCTCCACCCCTCCCGGTGCATCGCGAAGCGAAAGCAGGCCGTGCCCGAACTCGTTCTCCAGCGCCTCAGACTCGCTCAGACCAGCCTGCTCGAGCGCTGACAACCGATCCTCGCGCAGGCACGTTTGCGGGAAGGACGCGAGTTGGTGAGCCAGCTCTTCGCCCGCGGCGCGGCTTTGACCAACCCGGACGAGCCTGTTGATGAGCCCGATCTCGAGCGCCTCGGCGGCGTCCACCGGGCGGCCCGTGAGCACCAGGTCCATTGCCCTGCTCGCTCCGATCAGACGCGGCAGTCGCACGGTGCCGCCGTCCATCAGCGGCACGCCCCAGCGACGGCAGAAGACGCCGAAGACCGCGCTTTGATCGGCGACCCGCAGGTCGCACCACAGGGCGAGCTCGAGGCCGCCGGCAACCGCGTGGCCCGCGATCGCGGCGATCACCGGCTTGGACAGCCTCATCCTCGTCGGCCCCATGGGCCCATCACCAGCTGCCGACACGCGGTTGCCGGCTTCCGTGCCGACCGCATGGAGATCGGCCCCCGCGCAGAAGGTCCCCCCTTCTCCGTGAAGCACGGCGACGACCGCCTCGGGGTCCGAATCGAAGCTGCGGAAAGCGTCGGCGAGCGCCGCGGCCATAGCGCCATCGACGGCGTTTCGCCGTTCGGGACGGCTTAGCAGCACCGTGGTGACGGGGCCCGCGCGCTCCACGCGCACCGCGCTCGCCGTATGCCGATCCGCGCCGCTCACGCTCCTGCCGCGCAATCGACCGCCCCGACCGCCCGCCGCACGAAGGTTCGCAAAGCCTGAATCCTCAGTCCTGTCGATGGCCCGGGCCGTTGGAGCGCGGAGAGTGGTCCCACAAGGGCCTCGCCGCAGGCGCCGACGAGGGCGGCGGCCGTTAGCGCCTCGTCTTGCTCCGGGAGCTCCTCGGCGGCCACGGCGGCTGAAAGCAGTCCCGCAATCAGCTCTGCGTACCGCGACCGATAGGCAAGACGCTCTGCATCGACGAGCGGATCGACCGGCTCGGCGAGCAGCGCCCAGGCGAGCCGCGGTCGGCGCAGAGCTCGCTCGGCGAACGTCGAGAGCACCGTCTCGAGCCGCTCGCTATGCGAGCCGCGCCCGGCTTGGGCCGCCTGCACCATCGCCTCCACCTCCCGGTCACATACGGTGCGAAAGACCTCTACGAACAGATCCTCCTTGGAGCGGAAGTGGCGGTACAGGGTGCCCGCGGCGAGGCCGGCTCGGCCGGTGATGGCCGCGACCGACGCCGCCGCGTAGCCGCCCTCCTCGATCAGGCCGCGGGCGGCATAGAGCAGTCGATCGCGCGTGGGCGACGCACTCGGGCGCGGCGCGACCGTGCTGCGCCCCGGTGCGCTCATCGCTCCACGGCGTTCTCGAGCTCCTCGAGCACGGCGGAGCTCTAGACCGGCAGCACGCGATCGATGATGGCGCGCGCGTCGCTGCCAGGCGGGAGCGTCCCGTAGGCCCGACCGGCGCCACCGCCGAGTCGGGCGGCGCAGAATGCATCCGCGACGGCCGGCGGCGAGTGGCGAACGACCAGCGAGCCCTGCAACGCGAGCGCCAGCTCCTCCGCCAGCCGGCGGGCCTGGAACTCGGCGTCGTAAAGCCGTTCCGTGAGCGGGCCGGCGCCGGCAAAGAGCGAAGCCGTTCGCTCGCGAACCGCCTCCAGGTGGCGGTCTAGCCTGGGGTCGGCGCCCGCGGCGAGCTCGCATTCGCCGAGGAAAGCCGGCAGGCCCTCCGGCTCCTTGGAGAACGCCCGCAGCACGTCGAGCGCGGACACGTTGCCCGAGCCCTCCCAGATCGAGGGCAGGGGCGCGTCGCGGTAGAGCAGCGGCATGCCGGAGTCCTCGACGTATCCGTTGCCACCGAGGCATTCGAGTGCCTCCCCGGCGTGAGCGGGCGCCCTCTTGCACACCCAGTACTTCATCACCGCGGTCGCCAGCCGCCGGAAGGGCCCCTCGACGGCCGAATCGTAGCTGCGCGCAACCCGCAGCGCCGCCAGCGTGGCGGCCTCCGACTCGAGCGCCAGGTCACCGAGCACGTTCTGCATCGCCGGCTGATCGACCAGCAGATCCCCGAAGGCGCAGCGGTGCCGGGCGTGATGGATAGCCTCCACGGCGCCGCGGCGCATGGCGGACGCGCTCGCCAGGAGGCAGTCCAGGCGCGTGTGGTTGACCATCGTGATGATCGCTCGCACGCCGCGGCCCTCCTCGCCAACCAGCCTGCCGACGACGCCGCGGAACTCGACCTCGGAGGAGGGCAGCGAGCGTGTGCCGAGCTTGTCCTTCAACCGCTGGAACTCCATCCCGGGGCCACGTTCCACCAAAAAGCAGGACAGCCCAGCCGGCGCCTGCGCGAGCACGAGGAAGACGTCGCAAGGCGGGTAGGAGCAGAACCACTTGTGGCCGTACAGCTCGTAGGTGGCCTCGCCGGCTGGCACGGCACGGGTGATGTTCGCCCGTACGTCCGACCCGCCCTGCCGTTCGGTCATGGCCATCCCGGCAAGCGCGCCGCGCTTGTAGTCGGGCAGCGTCAGCCGCGGCACCCATTCGGCGGCCAGCTCGGGCGCGCCCGCTTGCAGCGCCGGCACCGCGGCGTAGGTCATCGACACCGGGCACATCACGCCGCTGCCCGTCTGGCACCACTGCATGAACAGCGCGGCGCGGACGACGTGGGCACCGGGGCGCTGCACGCGCCAAGGGAGGCCCGCCATCTCTCGCTCGATCGCACCCCGCAGCAGCCAGTGCCAGGAGGGGTCAAGCTCGACCTGGTCGATCCGGTTGCCGTAGCGGTCGTGGGTGCGCAGGATGGGAAGGTTGCGCTCGGCGCGCCGGCAATGGTCTAACGCCTCGGTGCTGCCCGCGACCTCGCCGGCTTCGCGGACGCGGTGCAGCCCCCAGCCTCCCCCCTCGCGCTCGAGCGCCTCCGCCAGCGCGGCATCCGCGTCGAAATGGTTGAGTGGCTGGAGGGGTGGCGGCTGGTTGAGGGCCTGCCGCGCGGGGTCTGCTGGCTCGTGGATGGCGACCCGATCCATGTGAATCCCGATTCACATGGTAATCGGAAGCGCGATCGTTTCGCAAGCCGGGGCGCTCCGCCAGGGGAACGCGGCCCGGCTGCCCGGTGCGAAATCACCGAGCAACGCCCCGAACCGGCGAGAACCAGGCCCGGCCGCTTGGTCAGCGACCGGGCCCGTAAGCGTCACTCGTCGGAGCCCGATCCGCTTCCGCCGCCCCCACCCGGGGCGTCGAGGTCGCCAAGCTCCTCCATGAAGCCCGCCGATGAGCTCTCCGAACCGATCTGTTCGAGGTCTGAGAGGTCCTCGTCGGAGAAACCGGGCTCCATGCCGCCGAAGCCCCCGAGCGCGTCGCCGTCGCCTAGACCCAGCTCGGCCGCGAGCTCGTCGTGGTCGAGCAGGCCCGCCTCGTCGATGCCGCGCGGAAGCGGCTCAGCGGGCTCGATCTCGATCCGCCGGTAACGCTTCAGTCCCGTGGCAGCGGGGATGAGCTTGCCGATGATCACGTTCTCCTTGAGGCCGTTCAGGCGGTCGGTCTTCCCCTCCAGTGCGGCGTCGGTCAGGACCTTGGTGGTCTCCTGGAACGACGCTGCCGAAAGGAAGGAGTCGGTGTTCAGCGACGCCTTGGTGATGCCGAGGATGATCTCCTCGGCCTGAGCGGCCTCGCCACCTTGGTCAATCGTGGCCTGGTTGACGCGCCCGAACTCCTGCCTGTCGATGAACTGGCCGGGCAGGAGGCCGGTGTCGCCGCGCTGGTCGACGCGCACCTTCTTCATCATCTGGCGGACGATGAGCTCGATGTGCTTGTCGTCGATGTCCACGCCCTGGGACTTGTAGACCTCCTGCACCTCGCGCACGAGGTAGAGCTCGGTCTCGGTGCGGCCGCGGACCTCGAGCAGCTCGGCGGGATACAGCGAGCCCTCGTTGAGCTGGGTCCCGGCCTCGATCTTGCGCCCGGAATCGACGAACAGACGAGTGCGGCGGGGAAAGGTGTGGCGGTGCTCGTCACCCTGCTCGTCGGTGATCACGACCGTCGTGGCCTTGTCGGAGTCCTCGACCGCGACCTTGCCAGAGACCTCCGCGATCTTGGCAAGGCCCTTCGGCTTGCGCGCCTCGAACAGTTCGACCACGCGCGGCAGGCCGTGCGTGATGTCCGCCCCGGCGACGCCGCCGGTGTGGAAGGTCCGCATGGTCAGCTGCGTTCCGGGCTCGCCGATCGACTGCGCCGCGATGATGCCGACGGCGTCGCCGATCTGAGCCATGTGACCCGAGGCCAGCGAGCGGCCGTAGCACAGCTGGCAAACCCCGGTGGGGGCCTGGCACTTGAGGACCGAGCGGACCGGCACGGTGATCACCGTGCCCTTCTCGGTGTCGTCGTGCCACGCGGCGACGATGTCCGCGAGCTCGGCGCGGTCGATCTCGTCGCCCTGCTTGACCATCACCCGACCGCGCTTGGTGGTGACGTCGCGCGCCGCGATGCGGCCGATCAGGTTGTCGTTGGGCTCGCCCGTGGGCCGCAGCCGACGCGTCTCGGGATCCGGTTCGAGCTTGGAGACCCCCATCTCGATGTACTCCTCGGTGCCGCAATCCTCCATACGGATGATCACGTCCTGGGCGACGTCGACGAGGCGGCGCGTGAGGTAGCCGGAGTCTGCGGTGCGCAGCGCCGTGTCGGCCAGGCCCTTGCGAGCGCCATGGGTCGAGATGAAGTACTCGAGCACGCTCAACCCCTCCTGGAAGGAGGATTTGATGGGACGCTCGATGATCTCGCCCTTGGGGTTTGCCATCAGGCCGCGCATACCAGCGAGCTGCCGGATCTGCGAGAACGACCCGCGGGCGCCCGAGTTGGCCATCATGTAGATGGGGTTTAGCTCGTCGAGCGAGGCGTTGAGGGCATCGCCGACCTCGCTGGTGGCGCTGTCCCACAGCTTGGTCACGGCCTCGTGGCGCTCTTCCTGGTTGATCTCGCCGGCGTTGTACTGCTCGTCGATCGTCTGCAGCTGAGCCTCGTAGTTGCGCAGGATGTCGGCCTTCGCCGGAGGAGTCTGGACGTCGTTCTTGGAGATGGTGACGCCCGCCTGGGTGGCGTAGTGGAAGCCGATGTCCTTGAAGGCGTCGAGGACGGAGGCGATCGACGGCGCGCCGTAGCGCTGGACCAGCGCGTCGACCAGCTGGGTGGTGTCCTTCTTCTTCATCGAGTGATTGATGAACTCGAACGAGTTGGGATCGAACTCCTCGTCCAAGGCCGCGATCAGGGCGCGCTCGATCTTGTCGTTCCACAGGATGCGGCCCACGGTCGTGAGCAGATGCCCGCCCTCGCGGCCCAAAGGCCTGTACTCGGCCAGGTCGTGGAGGTCCACCACGCCGTGCTCGTAGAACCACTCCGCCTCCTGGGCGGTGCGGAAGACGTGCGGCCGGGGGTCGCGCGTGGCGGGGTCGATCTGGTCGAGCTCCGCGGCGTCTGGCCTGTAGGTCAGGTAGTAGGCGCCCAGCACCATGTCCTGCGTCGGCGTGGCGAGCGGGGCGCCGTGGGCGGGCGAGAGGATGTTGTTGGAGGACAGCATCAGGATGCGCGCCTCGGCCTGTGCCTCGGCCGACAGCGGCACGTGGACCGCCATCTGGTCGCCGTCGAAGTCGGCGTTGAAGGCATGGCATACGAGCGGATGCACCTGGATTGCCTTGCCCTCGACGAGGACCGGCTCGAAGGCCTGGATACCGAGTCGGTGGAGCGTGGGCGCGCGGTTTAGCAGGACCGGATGCTCGTGGATGACCTCGTCGAGGACGTCCCACACCTCCGGGATCATCGAGTCGACCATCTTCTTGGCCGCCTTGATGTTCTGCGCAGACTTGCGCTCGACCAGCCTGGCCATGATGAAGGGCTTGAACAGCTCGAGCGCCATCAGCTTGGGCAGCCCGCACTGATGGAGCTTGAGCGAGGGGCCTGCCACGATCACCGAGCGGCCCGAGTAGTCGACCCGCTTGCCGAGCAGGTTCTGGCGGAACCTTCCCTGCTTGCCCTTGAGCATGTCGGACAGCGACTTCAGGGGACGGTTGCCGGGGCCGGTGACGGGACGGCCGCGCCGGCCGTTGTCGAACAGCGCGTCGACCGCCTCCTGCAGCATCCGCTTCTCGTTGTTGATGATGATTTCCGGCGCGCCGAGATCCAGAAGCCGCTTGAGCCTGTTGTTGCGGTTGATCACGCGCCGGTAGAGGTCGTTGAGGTCGGAGGTCGCGAAGCGGCCGCCATCGAGCTGCACCATCGGGCGCAACTCGGGCGGGATCACGGGAACCGCCTCGAGGATCATCATCTCGGGCTTGTTGCCGGAGTTGAGGAACGCGGAAACGACCTTCAGCCGCTTAACCGCACGGGCCTGCTTCTGGCCCTTGGCGGTCTTGACCTGCTCCTGCAGGTCGTCCGCCTCCGCGTCCAGGTCGACCTGCTGGAGCAGGTCGCGCACGGATTCGGCGCCCATTCCGCCGCGGAAGTACTCGCCCAGCCCGTACGGAGAGCCGAAGCGATCCTTGAGCTCGCGGAACAGGGTCTCGTCGTTGACGATGTCCTTCGGCCTCATCGTCTTGAACAGGTCCCACACCTGCCGCAGGCGTTCGGCGGCGTCCTCAATGTAGGCCTCGGTGTCGTCGATGTCGGCCTGGAAGCTCTTGCGCAAGTCTTTGCGCAGCTTCTCGCGCTCCTCGTCGGAGAGCTTCGCGACGTTGACCTCGAGGGTGTCGGACCATAGGTGGTCCTCGTCCGAGAAGTCCCGGCCGACACGGCCGGTCTCCAGGTACTGCTCGCGACGGCTCAGCGACTCCTTGAGCTCCAGGATCCGCTCCTCCTTGTCGCCCGCATAGGAGTCGAGCACCTTGTTCACCTCGGACTCCAGGGACTCCAGGTCGCGGGCACGGGCCTCCTCGTCGACCCAGGTGACCATCGAGGCGGCGAAGTACAGGACCTTCTCGAGCTCCTTGGGAGCCATGTCGAGCAGGTAGCCGATGCGGCTCGGGACGCCCTTGAAGAACCAGATGTGCGAGACCGGGGCGGCGAGGTCGATGTGGCCCATCCGCTCGCGGCGGACCTTGGAGCGCGTGACCTCGACGCCGCAGCGCTCGCAGACGATCCCCTTGTAGCGGACGCGCTTGTACTTACCGCAGTAGCACTCCCAGTCCTTGGTGGGACCGAAGATGCGCTCGCAGAAGAGGCCGTCCTTCTCGGGCTTGAGCGTGCGGTAGTTGATCGTCTCTGGCTTGGTCACCTCCCCAGAGCTCCATGAGCGGATCTGCTTGGAGGACGCCAGCCCGATCTCGATGGCGTCGAAATTATTTATGTCGATCAATTCGAATCCTCAGTTGTGGCTTCTTGAAACTTCTTGAAATTGCTGACGGGCGCTACTCCTCCTCGACCACGCCCTCGGGCTCCTCCTCGACTACGCCCTCGGGCTCTCCCTCGGCGATGTCGGAGTCGATCATCGGGTCTATCTCTGAGGAAAAGTCCTCGGCCTCGAGCTCCTCCCCCGGCTCGAGATCGGGATCCTCCACCTCAACATCCTCGGCACTGGCCTCGACGGTCTCGCCCTCCTGCTCGGTGGACTCGTCCGCCGCGGAGCCGTCTGTGGCTCGGACACCCGAGAGGTCGATGCCCAGCTCTTCGGCCGCGCGCAAGAGATCGTCGTCCTCCTCGCGCATCTCCGCGCGCTCGCCCTCCTCGGAGACCACGTTGACGTCGAGCGCCAGCGACTGCATCTCCTTGAGCAGGACCTTGAACGACTCCGGAATCGACGGCTCGGCGATGTTCTCGCCCTTGACGATGGCCTCGTATGCCTTCACGCGGCCCACGGTGTCGTCCGACTTGATCGTGAGCATCTCCTGGAGGGTGTATGCGGCGCCGTAGGCCTCGAGCGCCCATACCTCCATCTCGCCGAAGCGCTGGCCGCCGAACTGCGCCTTGCCCCCCAACGGCTGCTGCGTGACCAGCGAGTAGGGGCCAGTCGAGCGGGCATGGATCTTGTCGTCGACCAAGTGCAGGAGCTTGAGGATGTACATGTAGCCGACCGTGACCTGCTCCTCGAAGGGTTCACCCGAGCGGCCGTTGAACAGCCTCACCTTGCCGGAAGCTTGCTCGCCGATACGGCGGCTCTTGTCGACCGTCATCTTGATCTGGCCCTTGTGCTCCTCCTGCCAGCGAACGAGAGCCTGGTCGACGTCGGCGACGGTGGCGCCGTCGAACACCGGCGTGGCCACGTATACCTTGCCGTCGGCTCCAGCACCGTCGGGCGACGGTGCGTGCCCCCTGCCGCGGCCGTCCGAGCCATCGTCGTACCAACCGTTGGCGGCGACCCAGCCGAGGTGCGTCTCGAGAATCTGACCGAGGTTCATCCGGCTCGGCACCCCGAGCGGGTTGAGGATCACGTCCACCGGTGTGCCGTCCTCCAGGAATGGCATGTCCTCGATGTCAACGATCTTCGAGATCACGCCCTTGTTGCCGTGCCGGCCCGCGAGCTTGTCGCCCTCGGCGATCTTGCGCTTCTTGGCAACGAACACCCGCACGAGCTCGTTGACTCCCGGCGGCAGGTCATCTCCGTCGTCCCGGCTGAAGGTCTTGACGTCGATGACGACGCCTCCCTCGCCGTGGGGCACCTTCAGCGAGGTATCGCGTACCTCGCGCGCCTTCTCCTTGAAGATCGCGCGTATCAGCTTCTCCTCTGCGGTCAGCTCGGTCTCGCCCTTTGGCGTGACCTTGCCGACGAGCAAATCGCCCGATGCCACCTCGGCCCCGATGCGCACGATCCCGCGGTCATCGAGGTTGCGCAGCGACTCCTCCGAGCGGTTGGGGATGTCGCGCGTGATCTCCTCGTCGCCGAGCTTGGTCGTGCGCGCGTCGATCTCGTACTCCTCGATGTGGATCGAGGACAGCTCGTCATCCTGCACGAGCCGCTTGGAGATG
>JAFAPR010000356.1 GCA_019247075.1 Solirubrobacterales bacterium | reverse complement strand
CGGCTCGCTCGCGCCGCGATAGAACGCCTCCGCGCTGCCCGGTGTCTCGAGGCAGAGAATGCGCGCCTCGGACGACCTGACCAGGAACGCGTGTGGAACACCGCGCGGCGCGAACGCGAATCCGCGCGGGCCGACACGATGATTCTGTCCATCAATGTGCATAAGGATCTCGCCGTCCAGCACGTACAGCACCTCGTCCTCGTTGACGTGGAGGTGCAGCGGCGTTGCCTTGCCCTGCAACATGTGGTCCTCAAAGAGCATCAGCGTGCCGGCCGTCTCCTCCGAGCTCGCCTTCCACGTATGGACGCCGCCGCCGTAGAACCAGAGGCGCTCGCCCTCCCCGTCGTTACGAACGATCGAGACTGCCGCGCTCATGTGATCCCTCCCTGCGACCGGTTCGCGCATGTGCTTTCGGCACATGGTGTACCATTATGGGAGTGACTGTACCATATGAGTCAACCGGCCGCTTGAACCAGAAAGCCCGCACCCGCCAGGCTCTGATCGCCGCCGCCCGCGAGCTGCTCGCGCAGGGCGTCGTCCCGACGATGGAGGGAGCAGCCGCTGCCGCAGCCATCTCCCGCACCACCGCCTACCGCTACTTCCCGAGCCTGCGCGAGCTGATCGTCGCGGCCTATCCACACGTTGAACAACAATCGCTCCTTGGCCCGAACCCACCAAAGGATCCCATCGCGCGCTTGGAGATCGTGGCCGAGAACCACATCGCCAGGATCCTCAAGAACGAGGCGCAGATGCGCGCCGTCTTGCGACTATCCCTCGAAGGGGTGCGCCCCCCGGAGCTGCCGATGCACCGCGGGTTGCGCATCGCCTGGATCGAAGACGCCCTCGCGCCGCTGCGCGGCGAGCTGGCCGACAGCCAGCTACAGCGACTGACCCACGCGATCGGCGCGACACTCGGCATCGAAGCATTCGTGTGGCTCACCGACATCGCCAAGGTCCCGCGCGAGGAGGCGGCGGCGATCCTCCACTCCAACGCGTTGGGTCTCCTCCGAGCCGCGCTCGCAGACCAGGACACCCCCGCGAACCCGAGCCAGCCCCGAGACGCCTAGACCGAACGCCGCGCGAGCGCCGCCCCGAAGCAGCGTCGAGCATCGCGTCAACCAGCCGATCGCTCGCGCGGACAATCCAGACTCTCAGCTCTCGCTTTGGGGCTGATGCTCCTCTGCATGGGAGAACAGGGCTTGAGCTAGGCTCGCCCGGATCGCCAACAGACGGTCCGGGCGGACGAGCACCGTCCGTGTCGCCGCCGGGGCAGATTCCGCGCCGCGGCAGTATCGCGCGTCGCTTGTCCGGGGTTAGCCGGCGATCGCGTTGAGCTCGTCCAGGGCGTCTCGTGGCAGTGCGAGCGCCGCGCCGGGGACGTTCTCGCGCAGGTGTGCGACCGATGAGGTCCCGGGAATGAGCAGCATGTTGGGGGAGCGTTGCAGCAGCCACGCGAGCGCGACCGCCATGCGAGTCGCCTCCAGTCGCGTTGCCACCGATTCCAGCGAGCTGGACTGAAGCGGGGTGAAGCCACCGAGTGGGAAATACGGGACGTAGGCAATGCCCCGTTCAGCCAAGCTGTCAACGAGCGCGTCGTCGACGCGGTGGGCGATGTTGTAGAAGTTCTGCACACAGACGATCGGCGCGATCGACTGGGCCTCCGCAATCTGCTCGGCGGTGACGGTGCTTACGCCCAGGTGCTTGATCAAGCCCTCTTGCTGCATCTCGGCCAGGACCGTGAATGGCTCGGCGATCGAACCAGGCCTTGGAGCATCGAGGCCTCCGACACGGAGGTTTACGACGTCAAGCGCCTCGACGCCGAGGTTCTCGAGGTTCTCCAGGACAGCTTGGCGCAACTCATTGGGCGCAAGCGCCTGCGACCATCCACCCTGGGCATCGCGGCGGGCGCCAACCTTGGTGACGATCCGTCGGTTTTCCGGATAGGGGTAAAGCGCTTGCTTGATGATCTGGTTCGTGACGTGCGGGCCGTAGTAGTCGCTAGTGTCGATGTGGTTGATCCCGAGCTCGACGACCTCGCGCAAAACGGCTACGGCGGCGGCTCGGTCGGCAGGCGGACCGAACACGTGGGGGCCAGCAAGCTGCATCGCGCCGTAGCCCACGCGGGTGAGGGTGAGGTCGTCTGCCAGCGAGAAGGTGCCCCCAGGGAGGGTCGTGGTTGCCATGTCTGTCCTTTCAACGAAGGTCGGCGACGATACAGCTGGCCGCCTGCGCGACGGTGTGCTCTCCAGTTCTGCTCAACGCACAACGAGGCTAGCTTTAGAAGCCTCCGCGGTCTGTAGTCGCTGGCTTTCGGGTCAGCGGCTGGCGTCCAGGCGGAAGACGAGTACCAGGACGCGCAGCGCGAGCACGCCCGCGCACACCAGCAACGAGTAGCCCAGGAATGCGTACAGGGTCACGCTGCGCGTGACCGCGGGCCCGCCGTGCAACCCGAGTAGCAGCACTGCGATCACCCCCGTCGTGGCGGCCATGAACGCCAGCACGAACTGGTGCGCGAGGCCGGTAATGAAGCCGCGATCGCGGGCATCGGATAGCAGGCGCACATTGACGGTGAGGCTCCCTGCCTCGAGCGCCCCGCCAATCCGGTCGATCCGTCTAGGCAGGCGCCGCAGGATTGGCTCCAGCGCAATCAGCTCACCGCTGGCCGCGGATCGCAGTGCGCCGGGTGAGAACTGTGCAGCCAGCTGCGCGACGGCGAACGCGCGCGTGTGGTCGATAATGCGAAAGCCGGGGTCGAGCGCGGTCAGCGTGCCCTCGACGGTGGCGAGTGAGCGAAACGCTGCCGCGATGTCGCCGGGCACCGTCAGGCTGTGTTCGGCGAGGATCCGGAACAGGTCGCCGAACATGCGCACGCCGGCCTCCAATCCGAGGCCCAGATGGCGCGCCATGAATGCGCCGAGGGCGCGGGTCAGGCCGGTCTCGTCCAGTTCCTCGGGGCGCGCGACAATGTCCAGCAGCGCGTCGCATAACAGCGCCGGATCGCCCCGGTCGACCGCCAGCAGAAGGCGCTGGAGCGCGCGGCGCAGAGCGGCGTCCAACCGCCCCACGGAACCGAAGTCAAGCATCCCGAGCCGCCCGTTGTCGAGCAGCACCACATTGCCGGCGTGCGGGTCAGCATGGAAGATGCCGTCCAGCAGCACCCCGCGAAGCAAAAAGTCCAGCAGCGCGCCGGCCAGTGCCTCGCGGTCACCGATCTCATCCGAGGCGGAGATCGACCGGAGCGCGCGCCCCTGAAGGCGCTCCATCACCAGCACCTCAGCGGTGCACATGTCCTCGTCCGCGCGCGGCGTGTCCACCGCTGCCCGGCCGCGCCCCGTGCTGGCCGCGGCGGCGACCGCGGACAGGTTGGACGCCTCGATGCGCAAGTCCAGCTCCTCGCGCAGCGCGCCAGCGAAGCCTTCTGCCAGCGCAACCGCGCCAACGCCGCGCCCCCAGCTCGTGGCCCGCTCCAACCGGCGGGCCAAGCGGATGACGATGTCGATGTCCCACTCGGCGACCCTGGCGATCCCGGGTCGACGAACCTTGACCACAACGGCCTTGCCGTCGGGCAGCGTGGCCGCGTGGACCTGCGCAATCGAGGCCGCCGCCAGCGGCCGCTGCTCGAAGCTCGCAAAGCGCTCGCGCACGTCCGCGCGCAGCTCCGAGCGCAGGACGCCCTCCACCTCGGCCCAGGGGAGACGAGGGGCGTCGTCCTGCAACCCCACGAGCTGGTCGATGAACTCGGGCGGCAGCAGGTCCCGGCGGGTCGCGAGCACCTGGCCGAGCTTGACGAACGTGGCGCCTCCGTCCTCGAGCGCGCGACGCAACGAGAGCGCCAGCTGGCGCCGTCCCTCGGGGCTGGCCAGCTCGGCGCGCCGGGCTCCACGCAGGTACGGCAGCATGCCGCGGCGCACGAGGATCGCCGCGATCTGCACATAGCGGCGGCCGCGGCTGAGCCGCCGTCGCGCCCCGCGAATCACATACACGGGACCCGGAAGCGTACCGCTGGGCACGAGCGCCTCGGCTACCACCAGCAACAGCATCCCGATCAGCAGCGCGATCGCCACCCCGAGCATCGCAAACCACAGCGCTGGGAGCGTGGTCGTCACGCGATGGTGCTGGACGACGGAGGCGCCGACCGCGTTGATGACCAGCGGGGCGAGAGCGAACGCAATGATCCCTGCGGCCAGCGTTCGCAGTGGCGATAGCCGCACACCCAACAGCCGCCGCACCCCGAACACGAACAACAGTACCGTCACCACGACCGCCAGCAGCTGCAAAGGGAGTACGAGGATGCTCATGGCACCAAATCCGGTGTTCGCCACGCGCCACGGATTCCTTGCCACCCCTCGCGCCAACAAAGCCGGCGATCGCGCCACGCACAAAGCACGAGCGGCCTCGGAGCGGCCCGTCAAAGTCGCGTATCGCGGAGCATGTCG
>JAFAPR010000319.1 GCA_019247075.1 Solirubrobacterales bacterium | reverse complement strand
AGGAGGTGAACGGCTTCTTCCCGGCCATCAGCTCGTCGAGCGTCGGCGACGGCTTGCGGAACTCGGCGTCCGTCCGATCGAGTGCGTCTTGATTCGAGGCTCGTTCTCCCATGGCGTCGCTCTGAAGTCTACGCACGGCATCGAGGGGTGCCGAAGGCTCCCCATAGGCTCCCCAAACTCGGCGCTTCCACGAGGCGCGACCGGAACTGAGCGCAACTCAAAAGCCAGGTGCCACCGGGCTTCGCCGCTCCGAGCTCCTCTCATTTCACCGTCCGGACCCCTGCAAAGCCGTCTACACCGGTTCGATTCCGGTCGTCGCCTCCTGACGCAGCGCCTGCAATGGGGCGGCTCCATTGCCACCGGGCAGTCCGTCCCGCTGGGTCAGCCCGGCGAAGCGGCCGACTACCGAGCGCCTTGCCGCGCCCACCCGGGGATTTGGCTCCGGCCGACGACGAGGTCGACGACGGCTTCGCTATCGCACGCCATTGCTGAACACGGCGAGATCGGACGCGTGTGGTCGCTTCGCCGACTGCGCGTCTACTACGCGATCGAGACGCTAACTCGCCAGGGCTTTGCGCAAGCCGATCGCGCCGTTCCCAGCCGGGCAGGGCCCGACCGGACGTCCTGCGGATCGCTCCGGCCGGCCGGCGGACGGGTACGGACTGGCTGAACACCCCCGTCGAGCACGTGCGCGACGGACGCTCACTTCTCCTGCTGAAGCTGCTCTTCCTCGACCGGCGAAGTGGCGACCCACGACCGTTGCTGAACGCGCGACGAGCGCGGTTCGCGAGCATCGCCGAGCGACTCCACAGCGCGGTGAACGAAGCTGGAGGCTTCGACCAGACCCTTCTCGGATGGCGATTCGAGAACGCCTACCGCCGCCTTGAGGTTCATCGACGGCATCGTTGCCGCCGCCGCCCCGCCGCCCGCTGACAAGCGATCCTCAGGGCAGCAATGAGCTGTACCCGCTTTCGCCTGGTTCGCGCTCGTTCACGAAGCGAGTGGCTCAACGCCTCGAGCGCCGAGGCCGCCCGCGCTCCGACCGAAGGCTCGGAAACGACGGATACGGTTCATGAGTCGCGCGAAGCCAGTCGGAGCGATCCTGTTTCGAGTCGGGAAAGGGGAGGCGCGCGGCGGCGTCTACGGCGTTGCCAAGTGGCGCGAGGCGACCGGGCGCCGGTGTTACCGGCGCGTCGGGCGCGCGTGGATGGAGCCGGACGGCGCCGGCGGCTGGCCGAGCCGAGCGTGTCGACGCCGGCCGGTGTGGTCGAGCATCGACTATTGGACGTGGGATGGGATTCATCATGCGTACACGCATGACGGGTACATTGGCTCGGTGCTGTACGCGTCGGTGATCACGCGCGCCGGGTACGAGTGCGACAACTTCCGGGCGCCGCCGTGGGCGTTCGTGTGGGTATGAGCGTTCGGGTGATCCTGTGGGCGGCGGGCGTTGTGTGCGTGGTCTTCGCGTTCGTCTGGACCGGGTTTCACCCGTCGCCCACGGCCCCGGCGATCGTCGCGGTGATCCTTGGGCTCTCGCTGTTGCGGACGGGCGCCTACGATTGGGGAGCGAAAGGACGGACGTGAGAGCACGAATGAAGCTCGTCGTGGCCCTGGCGGTGACGCTGGCGCTGGCGATCGCCGCCACGACGGTCGCGCTCGCCTCCGCCGGCGGGGCCTCGCCGCGGGGCGGGATGGACGTGGTGTGCAAGCTCTCGCCGGCCGGGATGGCTGCGGCCAGGGCGCTTGAGCCGACCGCGAAGGCCGGTCACGTGACGCCCGAGCAGATCCGAGCGCTTTGCAACCTCTAAGCCTGCTGTAAGGGCCTGGCAGGGCCTCCGCCCTTCGGGTTCGCTGGGCGACGGGCGCGGTTAGCGCGCCGAGGGAGATCACACGTTCGGCATGGTCCAGGTAGGTGATGACTGCGAGGTTGCGTGGCGTGTCGGCATGGCCGACGTGACCGGCGCGCCATGGGTATTGGGCGCGGAAGCGCGCGATCTGCTGGCGCAGTTCCTTGCTGGCCTCGCGGATCCGCTTGGGTATCCAGCTGGGCTCGTCGGGACGGAACCGCCGATCGGGCTAGCGCTTTGGCTTCTTGGGCCTGGCTTCCTCGCTGGCGTGCCGCTGGCGGACGCGCTTGGACTTGCTCGCGGGCGTGGTCCTTCGCGACGCGCTCCTCCACGCGCGCTCGATGTCGTCCGCGAGCCTGGTGAGTTCGCGGTGCCGATCGTCGAAGCTGAGCGACTCCCCGGCGGCCGGGTCGAGTCAGACCTCGTCGATCTCGTCGGTGGCGAGCTGCCACAGCGCGAGCACCTCTTCGCTTTCGGTGCGCTCCTCTTTGAGCACGCGGTCCCTGGCGTGCACGATCTGCCGGTGCAGGTCCAGCGACAGCGAAAATCGGGGTATCAGAGTGGATTGCCCGCCGTCGCCTAAAGCGGCTGAAGGGACTCGAACCCTCGACCTTCTGCATGGCAAGCAGACCAGAAGCCTCTAAAACGCCGAAATTGCGGCAGATCCGGGGCAGGAAAGCGGCGTAAAACCAGGACTTTTGGACGGTTTGTTGTACGATCTGTTGTACAGCGAGGACTGTTGTACAGCTGTTGTACAACCGCCGAGTTGTCCTCGGTGGGCCGTATTCTGTCGATGATGGGGCCCAGTCCGACGGTGCGCCAGAGCAGCCTGTTCGTCCGCCCGAAGGAGGGCGCCGGCGGCCGCGTCTACTGGGATGCGCAGTGGCGCTACCAGGTGGGCTCCGAGCCCTGGCGACAGAAGACCCGCCGGCTCGGCTTAGCGTGGCACGAGTCGGACGGCAACGGCGGTTGGCGCAAGCGACGCGGGCGCTGTCCCGTCGGCTGGCTCGACGAGCGAACTGCGACCGCGGCGGCGGTGGCCGCAATGGAGGAGCACGCTCGCGAGCTGGGGGAGGAGCAGCGCGTCAAGCGAGAGGCGGTGGAGCGCAAGACCACCGTCCGCGAGCTTGGCCAGGAGTGGCTCGAGTGGCTCGAGCAGGTGCGGGGCGCGAAGCCCTCGACGACCCGCGACTACGCGTGCCTGTTACGCGAACCAGGGATCGCGTACAAACGTGGCGAGCGGACGAC
>JAFAPR010000330.1 GCA_019247075.1 Solirubrobacterales bacterium | reverse complement strand
GGCAGCCGATGAGGTCGACACGGCCGTCGGGCGCGAGGCGATAACACCGGGCCGGACGAGGCCCGCGATGCCGTATGGGGTGTGTGGCTTCCGCTCGCCGATCAGCGAGCACAAGAGTCGCGCCGCCCGCTGCGGGCTTCTCGTTTTGTCCTTTTCGACACAGATGTCGAGCCCTCGCCGGCCTTCCGCAGCCTTGAGCAGCACTCTCGGCGCCGCCGTCGGCCGCGCTGCTGAGTTTGCTCATAGGCAGAACCGCGCCGACTGCGGTCAGGACGAGCACTGCGACCAGCGCCAGGATCGGCCCTTCCGTGGGCCCGCGATGGGACTCGCCGGACGTGGTGCCGAGGCCCGCCACGGCCGGGACCCTAGTGCCGCGCGTTCAGAGGCTCGCCCGTTCCAGGGTGCCGCGGGCCCGCGGCACCCACCAGTCGAGCTCGGCCGTGGCCCAGGCTCGCTCGTGCGGGTCGGGGTGGACCACCGCGCTGTGGCCCAGGATCCACCCATACATCACCAGGCCCGAGAGGAACCCCAGCTGTATCGCCTCGGGGTCGTCGCGCTCGGCGCGGGCGGCGCGGAAGTCCTCCCACAGTTCGTCATGAGTGGCGTCGATCCGCCAGCCGCAGTGCATCAGGTACCAGGCGTACTCAATCGCCGGGTGCCCCTGCGTGGCTATTCCCCAGTCCAGCAGCACGAGGCGGTCCCCCGTGAGGCCCAACTGCTCGTCGCGGACGTCCCCATGCAGCAGCGTGGTGCCGTGGCGATCGAGCGCCGCGCACAGGGGCGCTGGCTCGTCGACCAGCTGCAGCACGGGGTCGGCGACGTCGGGTTCGACTGCCGCCGCGAACGCCTCCCAGGCTGCCTCGAACTGCTTCGGCAGCAGGTCCAGCCCGGCGCGTTCGATCTCGGAGATGCGTGGCGCCACGGCACCGATGCGGTCGCGCTGGGAGGCCAGCCCCTCCGGACGCTGGCCCCAGAAGGTCTCCCACATGTCGTTGAGCGAGCGCAGGACGCGGCGGTTGTCCGCGCGGCTGAGTCGCACCCCGTCGGGCAACAGCTCGGCGGAGACGTCACGCATCAGCACCCACCAGGCGCCATCCTCGCGGTGGGCGGACACGATCGCGTGGTCGATGTCGGGGGGCATTCGGTCGAAGGTCCCGGTGGCGAACATCAGTCCCTCGCGGCCAGGGTCGCCGGTGGCGCGGCCGAGCCAGTCCACGCCGGGCACCACGCGCTTGGCGATCAGCGCCCGGCCGTCGGCCAGGCGAAGGCGCTCGATTCGGCTGCCTGACCAGCCTGTGGAGGCCATCACCTCGTGGCCGACCACCTCGGCGCTGCGCTCAGGTAGCTGCGCCAGCGGGAAGGCCGGCCGGCCGTCGCCCGCGCCCGTGCGCGGCGGCGCGGCGTAGATCCAGTGGCGGGCGATCCGTCGGTCCTGCACGTGGAGGTAGTGGCGCTGGCGAACCGCCTGCCCCTCGCCGTGCACCCGCTCCAGCCAGGCTGCCACGCCCGCCGGGTGCTCCTTGGCGGCCCACTCCACCAGCCGCCCGGGGCCCGGAAACAGCTCTGTCAGGATGGCGGCGATCTGATGCGGCCCCGTGGCCCGGCGACGGGCGCCGAGCACGGAAGCGTCGAGCCGCGCGTCGTCCGCATACAGCTCGCCGAAGCCGTCGCCATGCTGCAGCGCCTCGCGCAGCCAGTCCGCCACCTTCACGGTCGCCGTCCCGAGCCGATCTTGGCCACCGCCGGCACCTCCAGCCACTCGCCGGCGCGATGGGCCTCCAGCCCACGCGCGAGCTCCTGGTGGGCGCGCGCACGCTGGGAGGGCGAGAGCGCGCACAGCCTGGTGGCCGTGCGCACGCTGCCGTGCATGAACCCGTCCCACAGCTCGTCGGCATCCCCGATGCGATGGCTGAAGGCGAGCGTGCGCACCGCCACGTTCTCTAATCCAGCGTCGCGCAACAAAGTGGCGAAGACCTCGTCGCCGGCGAACGCGAAGGGATCAGGGCCCGCGGGCAGCTCCGCCGAGGGGGCGTCCGCCGCCTCCAGCGCCTCCATCAGCACACCCATGAAGCGATTGCGCTGCGGCACGTCCCACACCGAGAGGGCCAGCCCGCCGCCCGGTGCGAGGACCCGCGCCAGCTCCGCAACGCCGCGCCCCGGTCGCGGCAGGTGGTTGAGCACGAACGCGCCGGCGACCGCGTCGAAGGACCCGTCGGCAAACGGCAGCTCCTCTACGTCAGCGAGGTGAAACTCGAGCTGCGGGTGGTTTCGGCGGGCCAGCTCGATCATCCCCTCGGCGATGTCGAGGCCCACCGGCGTGGCCCCGCGAGCCGCCGCGGCGGCCGCCAGGCGCCCCGGCCCGGCGGCCGCGTCCAGCACCCGCATACCGGCGCCCACGCCCGCGGCCTCGAGCAACGGTTCGATCGCGTGCGCGGTGATCTCCCCGAAGAGCAGCTGGTACGTGGGCGCGCGACGGCTCCAGCCATCGGCCTCGAACGCCTTGAACTCCTTGCCCTCCTGCACGGGGCCGACCTTAGCTGCTGGCGGTCTCGACGGCCTCAGCGTGATTGATGAATACGCGCCGACGAATTACGAGTCCTTCTCGCATCCATATGACGTTGTAGACGTGCCAGTCAGTTGCGATCGCCTGCTGGCCGCGAGCGCCGACCATCGTGTCCACGACGTACACCTCGCCGAACTCTTCGACACCTATCACGGTGGACTCGATCTGTTCCCAGACGTCGCGGAGAAGCTCGAAGGAACAGTCTTCAGGACTCGAATTTGGCTCCCGAGCCTGGAGGGGTAGGAGGGGTACGCGGGTGGTTGACAAGCGCCCAGCGATCCTGGGATGCTCAACGAATCAGATGCACGGCAGCGGGAACGCGGGGCAGTCGCGCGGTTCGCCAAAGGGTCGGGTCACGACCATCG
>JAFAPR010000184.1 GCA_019247075.1 Solirubrobacterales bacterium | reverse complement strand
AACGCGCGCAACTGCAGTCACCGGCCGATCGAGATCATCAGCGAGCCGGAGGACTTCGTGCGTTCGGCGCTCGAGGAGCTCGAAGCGGAGCTCCGGGACAGCTCCTCGGGTGAGGCCGCCGGCCCGAGCCGGACGATGCTGGACAGGCGCGGGGAGAGCCCGCTCGCGGTGCTGGCGGACGCGCTGGCCGCCGGCGGCCCGGTGCTCGCCGTATGCGCCGACGTTCCCCGCCGTTTGCAGGGCATCAGCAGCCGCATCGGCGGCTTCGCCCTCGCCTCGTATCACGCCCTCGAGCGCGACTCGGAAACGGTGGGCCGGTACGAGCACGTGGTGGCGCTCGATCCACCCGCTCGCGTCGAGGCCTCCGTGCTGATCCACCGCGGAGGCGGCTTTACTCACGTGACTTGGGGCGAGCCTGAGCTACGCTTTGCTGAGCAGATGCACGAGCTGGAGTACGGTCTCCGCGCTTCACTTGCGACTCTCTATCGCGGCCTCAAGGCGCGTTGGAGGGTGACCGGCGAGGAGCTCGAGCACCTGCTCCGCGGAGACGGTCAGCACGGTCGCCCGGCGCGCCTGGCGGGAAGGTTGATCAGGGTTCTCGCGGAGCTCGAGCTCGTCAGCCTTGACCGGGATCTGCCGGCCCTGGCGATTGCCGGCACGGCGTCCACGGCGCTCGAACGCTCGCCGGCGTTCAGGGTCTATGCCCAACGACTCGAGGACGGACGCAGATACCTGAGCAGCGTAAAACCCCAACGAAGCGTCTGAGCCGCACCCGGCCGGGCGGTCAGGACGGCACGCGCTCGGACGGGAAACCGTCTGCCCGGGAGTCGAACGGCGGCCGGCGGCCCGCCTCCGGACTGGTCACCCGTCCGCCGGTTGACCGGCTCATGCGGCCCGAGGTACGCAGCGACGTGGAGCGGCCGGAGCTCACCGCGGCAGAGCAGCGGCTGCTGAGCGATCTATTCGCGATCCTCGAGGAGCACACGCACGAGGCCGCAGTCACGGTGGACCGCGATCGCGTCGAAGAGGCGTTCGTGTATGCGTGCGTGCACCACGCCGATCAGCGCCGCAAATCGGGCGAGGACTTCATCATCCATCCCGTCGGGGTGGCGAAGATCTGCGCGGGGATGCGGCTGGACACCGAGACGTTGTGTGCGGCGCTGCTGCACGACACGGTCGAGGACACCTCCGCCTCGCTGGACGAAGTGCAGGAGGCGTTCGGCGAGGAGATCGCCGGTCTGGTCGACGGCGTGACCAAACTGACCGGGCTCACCTTCCAGTCGCGTGACGAGGCGCAGGCCGAGAACTACCGCAAGATGATGGTGGCGATGGCCTCGGACATCCGGGTCATCCTGATCAAGCTGGCCGACCGGCTGCACAACATGTGCACGATCGGCGCCATGCCCAAGCAGAAGCAGATCGACAAGGCGCGCGAGACACTCGACATCTATGCGCCGATCGCGCACCGGCTCGGCATCCATGCGATCAAGTGGGAGCTCGAGGACCTGGCCTTTCAGACCCTGCACCCGCGCAAATACAACGAAATCAAGGGGCTGGTCGCCCAGCAGCGCGCGGAGCGCGAGCGCTACGTCAACCAGGCGGGCGAGTACCTGAACAAGGAGCTTGACGAACTCGGGATCGAAGCGGAGATCTCGGGCCGCGCCAAGCACTTCTACTCGATCTACTCGAAGATGACGAAGAAGGGCCGGGAGTTCAACGAGATCTACGACCTCACCGCGATGCGCGTGATCGTCGGCTCGGTGAAGGACTGCTATGGCGCGGTAGGCGTGATCCACTCCCTCTGGAAGCCGCTCCCTGGGCGCTTCAAGGACTTCATCGCAATGCCCAAGTTCAACATGTACCAGTCGCTGCACACCACGGTGATCGGGCCCGAGGGGCGGCCGCTCGAGATCCAGATCCGGACCCGTGAAATGCACGACCTGGCCGAGTTCGGGATCGCCGCGCATTGGATGTACAAGGAGGACGGGAACCAAAGAGGGGGCAAGTCGGCCACCGAGGACACCGAGGGAAAGCTCAAGTGGCTGCGGTCGCTGCTCGATTGGCAGCAGGAGGAGGCCGATCCGCGCGAGTTCATGGAGACGCTGAAGGTCGACCTGTTCGAGGACGAGGTGTTCGTCTTCACCCCCAAGGGAGAGGTCAAGTCGCTAGCCGCGGGGGCCACTCCGCTCGACTTCGCCTACGAGATCCACACCGACGTGGGGCACCGCTGCGTGGGCGCGAAGGTCAACGGCAAGATCGTCCCGCTCTCCTACCAGCTGCGCTCCGGGGACATCGTCGAGGTGCTGACCTCTAAGCGAGAGCGCGGGCCCTCGCGGGACTGGCTTGCGCTGGTCAAGACGACCCGGGCACGGAACAAGATCAAGGCGTGGTTCAAGGCCGAGTCGCGCAAGGACACCGAGCACTCCGGGCGCGAGCTCCTCCAGGATCACCTGAAAAAGCAGGGCCTCCCGGCCCAGAAGATCGTCGGCTCGCCGCTGTTGGCCGACGTGATCCGCGAGATGGGGTTCCGCAAGGCCGACGACTTCTACATCGCCCTGGGCGGCGCCAAGATCTCGGCGAAGGTCGTCGTCAACAAGCTGATGCAGAGGCTCAAGGAGGGCGAGACCGCGGAGTCCGAGCCGACCGCCGCCGACGACCTGCTCCAGACCCGCCGCAAGCGTTCCCGGCCCACCACCTCCTCCTCGCGCTTTGGCATCTCCGTCGAGGGCATCGACGAGGTGATGCTCCGTCTGGCCAAATGCTGCCGCCCGGTGCCCGGAGATCCGATCGTCGGCTACATCTCGCTTGGTCGGGGCATCACCATCCACCGCGCCGACTGTCCCAACGTGGCGGTGCT
>JAFAPR010000129.1 GCA_019247075.1 Solirubrobacterales bacterium | reverse complement strand
GAGCTCGAACTGGGCGTCCGCCGAGCGCTCGTCCTGAGCCTGGTGGCGACGATCAAGACGCTCAACGAGCAAATCAAGCAGCTCGAGCGGCAGATCGCGACCGCCATCCGCGAGCATCCCGACGGTCCGATCTTCCTCTCGTTGTTCAAGAAGCCCAACAGGGTGATCTGCGCCGCGGAGCTGTTGGGCGAGATCGGCGACTGCCGCGCGCGCTACCCCACCCGCGACACACTCGCCGGCGACGCCGGGCAGGCGGCCGTCGCCAAGGAATCCGGCAACGCAAGACCGCTCGCTTCCGCTGGGGATGCAACAAGCACCTACGCGTCGCGTTCTGCCGCCTGGCGGACAGCAGCCGCCACTGGCACCCCTGGGCGCAAGACCTCTACACCCAGGCCCGCCAGCGCGGCCACGAGCACCCCCGCGCGATACGCACTCTCGGACGCGCCTGGTGCCGTGTCGTGTGGCAATGCTGGCAAGACCACACCCCATACGACCCTGCACGTCACCGCGCCCTCCAACGCCACATCACAGTCACCATTCCAACACCCTCGAGCCCCGTGCCCGACCTCGCCGCCACCCAGCGGATGACCGGCGTCGCTGTCACCTCACCGGCGGCCCGCACGGGCCCAGCGCGCAGCGCTTGACAGCAAACCGCCATCCGCTACCCACACCCAGGAGGATGACACAGGGCGTCTTCGGCGACCTTGGGCTCACTGCGGTCAGGCTTGACCGGTTGGACCTCGGCCGGCCTGTGTCGAAGGCTGAGCCGAGGCCCGGCTATTCCGTGCCGGGCCAGGTCGCGGTGGCTCGGATGCCATCGCCCTCCTCGGGCTTAGGCCCGCCGACGGCGATGACCTCGAGCCCATCGGGGCCGGCCTCGAATGCTCGGACCACCTCGGGCGCGACGCGGATGACATCCCAGGTCCGAAGCTCCTCGGTCTCGTTGTCGAGCAGGATCCGGCCGGAGCCCGCGATGACGACGTAGGCCTCCTCCTGCTCTTTATGGCTGTGAGCCATCGGGCTGCGCAAATTCGGGGCGTACCGAAAGAGACTCACTCCGAGGTCGCGGGAGTCCAGGTGCTTACGGCTGAAGCGGCCCTCGAGCCCCTCCACCCGCCCGGCGACGGAGTCCTCGACCTCGAGCAGGTTGACCTTCGCAAACTGCGACATTGCGATCTCCTCGGCTAGAAGGCGAGTCGGTGCGGCGTGGGGAAGGCTAGCTGTCGACGCCGGCCATAGGGAGGCCGAAGTGCGGACCGTCGCCAACTGGATGGTGAGCTCGGCAAAGAGCTGGACGCTCGAGCGCACGCCCGACCAGGCCGGAGCTCTCGTCGAAGCGATCGTGAGGCCCGCGCCGTCCGGGCGTGGAAGCGATGTGCTGATGTAGGCGGTCCGCGCGTGGCAGACGGCTCGCGCCGCCATCTCAGTGTCTGCTCGGTGAGTCGCTGCCGATCGGCCACCAGCGTGTGGTTCTTGGATGTCCGGGAGAGCGGGTTTGGGCTTCCCAATCCGGGTAGAGCGCAGCGGTGATGCACTTGGTAGACCCGCGTGGCGTTCTTGGTCGAGGTGGAGGGTCTGGCTCGAGCTGGCAGCCCGTAGAGCGGCTGGCTGGACCCGTCGGTATCGGTTTCGCCGCCGGGGTAATGACTGCGGCTGGTGCGCTGGTCGGCCGCAAGGCGTTGACGACCGCCAAGGTAGGCACCGGACATCCCCTCAAGCATCGCGTTCTCGACGTGGCGTCCGGTGCCATGCAGCCGAAATACCCGCTGACTGCGATGAGCACCTACCTCAATGGCTTTCACATGTACGCCGACGAGATGGGCCGGCAGGTGGAGGCGTCGCATTTCTGCATCCACCTCCGTCATGACCTGCACCAGTGCGTAATCTTCGACTGCAACGCGCCCGATGCCCGTCTGATCGGGATCGAGTACACCGTCAGCGCGGAGCGCTTCCGCGACCTGCCCGAAGACGAGAAGCGGCTATGGCATAGCCACCACTATGAGGTGAAGTCCGGCACCCTGGTGGCCCCGGGAATCCCGGAGCTTGCGGAACGTGCCTACTTCAAGGACCTTGTGACGACCTATGGGAAGACCTTCCATAACTGGCAGTACGACCGCGACGATTTTCCGTACGGCATCCCGCAGTTAATGATGGGGATGACCCAGGACGGGCAGGCCAACCAGGCGCTGATCGAGGACCGCGACCGCAGGCTTGGCATCTCTACGGCCCAGAAGCGTCAGAACCGGGGTGATATCCCGAGTCCGGACGTTCTCCCAGGCGCCAACTCCTGGGAGAGCGGACGCACGGTGCAGACGCGCCTGGAGGAGATGGAGTTCAAGCAATAGCGACCCCCGCGGCTTCGAGCCGATCAGTCAAGAACCTGGCGGCTCGAGGAGCGCCTCACATCGGGTGAGCGCACGACGCGAGATCATCCGCTGGAAGGATTGAGCCTCGATCCCTTCGCCCGACCGTCGCCTCCGCCGCTGTCGCGACCGCGGTCTCGGTGTTCGCAACCCCGGTCATCCACGGTGACGCGGGCGGCTTGTTTGTACATACGCTGCTGCCGCTCCTCGCCCTGGGGCAGGTGAATTGTCGCGGCGCGGGCGAGGTATCTACTCCTTTGCTACGCTCGCCTCGGTCTTTACCAGGGCTTCGTGGTGAGTGTTGGGAGCGGTTTGGTGGCGGGTGCTGGCGCCGAAGCGGATCGCGTGTGGACAACCGCGTAGCCGACGAGATCGTCGCGGACGGGGGCGCTGTGAGTGCCGACGGGTGGACGGTGCGGCCCGGTTCGGCGCTGATCCGCGTCGTCTGGCTGCTAGCCGCGATGTTGCCGCTCGTGGGGCTGGTGTCGCTGCTGTTGCATTCGCAGCTTGATCCCAACTACGACAATCACAAGGTCCACCTCGTCTTGTTCGTCGGGGTGGGGGCCGTCGTCAGCGTGCTGGCCTATCTGGCGGGCGAGGCGGCCACCAAGCGCGGCGACGCGCGCGTGCTGCTGATGTCGCTGGCATTTCTGCTGACCGGCGGCTTCCCTCTGGTTGCACGCGGTCGGGACGCCCGGGATCTTGTTTGCGGGCGAGCACTCTGGCTTCGACATCGCGATATCTGTCGGGATGGAGCTTGCGGCGGTATTCGCGTTTGCCTCGGCCTTCGTGGATGTACGCCCGAGTTTCGCCCCCCTGGTGATGCGGCGACGGTCGCTGCTGCGGCGCGGTGTGATCACGGTGATGGGGTTGTGGTTCGTGTGGACGGTGGCCAAGCTGCCCCCGCTCCGTGCGCCGCACAGCGAGGGCGGCACGGGCAGCCTCCTCCCCTGGATGGCGATCGCTGGAGCGGTGCTCCACGCCGCCGCGGCGGTGCGCTACTGGACTGTCTTCCGCCAGCGCCTCAGCCTGCTGCCAGCGAGCGTCATCGCCTGTTCGTGCTGCTCTCTGAGGCGATGGTCGGCGTCGCGACGACAGGCGAGCGCAGCTGGCACGCCAGTTGGTGGGAGTGGCACGGTTGGTCGTGCTCGCGTATCTGACCATCGGGTTCGCCGCTCGCCGCGAATGGCGCGACGAGCGCTTCCGCCGCCTCTACCTACCGACGACCCGGCACCGCAAGCAGGACGTGAGCGTCCTGTTCAGCGACCTTGCCGGCTTTACGAGTTTCTCGGAGCGCTCAGCGCCCGGCAAGGTGGCCGAGTTACTGAGCACCTACTAGGAGTGGCGGCGCCGCTGATCTCGTACCAGTTCGGGGGCGAGGTCGAGAAGTTCATGGGCGACGGCATGATGGCGACGTTCAATAGCGGCGGCGACCAACCCAACCATGCGGTGCGGGCTGCGGGCGCTGGGCTGGCGCTGCAGCGCGAACTCGGACGGCTCGCCGACGCGCACCCCGGCTGGCCGCGGCTGCGCGTCGGGGTGAACAGCGGCGAGGCGGTGCTGCGCGAGCTCGCGGCCAGGGCCACGTCGCATAGACCCTGATCGGCGACACTATTAATACCGGCTCCCGGCTCGAAGGGAAGGCGCCCGTGGGCGGCGTCCTGATCGGGGCTGGCATATCGCCAGCTGCCCGACGGGGCCGTCGTCGAACCGGTGACCGGCCTGCAGGTGAAGGGCAAGACAGGCCCGCTCGACGCCTACGTGTTGCACTCCCTACCTGCCTGACAGCAGCGCTTAGCGCCGTCCGCAGCAGCGGGACGAAGCAGCGCTAGCCGCAACCCTTAGAGAAAGCGCGTCAGGATGGACAGGCGGCGGGAAAAAACGTGAGCACGGCGCTCGCGGTCGGGAACCTTCGGCTGCCGGTCGATTGTTACGGAACGGGCAAGCGGTGCTGTGTGAAGAAGCGAATCATTTCGGAAGAGGAGTCTGGGCCGCGCGGGTCGGTGTAGGATCCGAGCCGGCTGCCGCCGTACCAAGCGTGACCGCCGCCGTGAATGATCCAGGACTCCGCGACGGCTATCCCGTCGCCGTTGTTGTAGACCGTGCGACTGTGCGGGCGGCCGCGGGTGTTGCCAGTTGTGGTAGTCGGCTGATTTTGGGCGGGGATGTCGCCTGCCGCGAGCCTGGCGGCGATGAGCTTGTGTGCGTTGACCGGGGCCACGATCGTGTCATGGTCGCCGTGAATAACGATCAGGGGGACCGTGGTGGTTGTAGTCGGTGTGCCTCCTGTTCGCATCGCCGCGAAGGCTGACCTGACATCGTACGCGGCGCGATAGGCGATTCCGGAGTGCACTCCAACCGCGGCGTAGCGGTCGGGGTAGGTCGCGGCCATGACGGCGGCCATCGCGCCACCGGCGGAGAGGCCGGCGAGGTAGACGCGGGCCGGGTCGACGGTGAGGTCGCGCATGACTTGGCGGGTGATGCCGGCGATGATGGCCGGTTCCCCGGTGCCGGTGCGCTGATCGGCGGGGGAGAACCAGTTCCAGTAGCGCCCACGGTTGGCCGCGGTCGACTGCTCGGGGTAGGCAACGAGGAAAGTGTGCCGTTCGGCGAGATCGTTCATGCGGGTGCCGGCCGCGAAGTCCGTTGCGTCCTGCTTGCCGCCATGGAGCATGACCACCAGTGCAACGGGGGCGCCACTGTAGCCGGTGGGAACGTAGAGGTCGTAGCTACGCGTCCCGGCGGCCTCGGTGTGAGTGCGATGCCGGATCTCGCCACCGGCCGCGGCGGCGGCGCTGGTCGTTGCGCGGAAACCGCGCGACCCTGTGTCTCCGGGCAACCGCTCCGGGGTGCTGATCTGCTGCAGCCCGGGCAGCTTGGTTTTGCCGCGCTCAGGAAAAACGTCGAGTGCCGGCACGCGGACGTCCGCCCCTTGTAGCCTGGGCGCGGCATTGCCACTTGGCAGCGCAGGGCGAAGGTGGTCGCGCGCACTGAGCAGCTCCGCAACAGTCGAGTCGGCTGATTGGGCGGTGCTCGCGCCGGCCAGGCCGCGCTGCAGCAACGCAGTGGCGTCAGCCACCCGCCCGCCACGGGTGAGCCGCAGCGCCTCCGTCATTAGGACGTTGCTATCGCTGGTCATCGCATGTCCTTTTACGGTGTGATCGGGGATGCAGCGGCGGGCGTTGGCTGCCTCGGATACGGCAACCGCGCGGCCGGGTTAGCCGGATGCAGGGAGTGGTCAGATGGTGCGTGATACAAGCGCCGCCTTTACCGCCCGAGGAGCCCGCAAGGCCCCCAGGACCTCGACCCTGGCGATCGTCGCGAGGGCAAGCTCGGGCGAGACGTCCTCAGCGATGCTCGCCAAGCCGAGGACGCGCAACTCGACCATGCGACCGGAGTCCCGAAGCGTCTCGAGATGTTGGCGGCTGCAGTGCTCGCTGCCGAGAGTCAGCCCGCGCCGCGCCACGGTTCTGTCCACAGCACCCGAGCGGCTGTCGAGTTGACGACGGATCGCGGCCCGAATGAAGTCCGTGCGGTTCGCGAAGAACCCCTCGTTGACGAGCAGATCGATCTCACCCAGGTCCACCAGACCGACGTTGATCGTGATCTTCTCGCTCCTATCGGCCTCCGCAGTTCTCGTCCCTGGCAACTATCCGTCCTCTCTTCCCATCCGACAACCATCCATCCTACCACCATCCAGTCAGATGGTAGAGTGCGGACCAGAGCCACACATGGCGCCCCTTCGTGACCGAGCGGACCGTTCCACGAGCGCACGCCAGGCAGGCGTTAGGGGGCGACGTGGCGGAAGGCTCAGGCCCCCTTCCCGGATCTCGGTGGGGCGCTTGGCCACGCCCGTACGATCGCTTGGACCGCGGACGGCGATGAGTCTTCGTCTCGCGATCAGTCACTAGCTGCGGCAGAGCAGACTGCAAAAAGGAAGGAGGCCGATCTCAAGCTCAATGGTGAACTTAATCGTGATGATCGTCCGTCGCTCCGGTGCGATGAGCTTGAAGCCATGCTGATCTACTCGATGGGCGTCTCGGTGGACGGCTTTATCGCCGACCGCGAGGGCGCCTTCGGATGGACGATCCCTAACGAAGAGCAGTTTCGTTTCCACATCGCGCAGACGCGCGAGCTTGGCTGCCATCTGTGCGGCCGCAGGCTCTACGAGACGCTGCTGCCCTGGGAGACGGATCCGTCGATGCGCGACAACGATCTCCACGCCGCGTTCGCCGACATCTGGTGCGCGCTCCCAAAGGTCGTCTTCAGCCGCACACTTCACAGCGTCCAGGGCAACGCCCGGCTCGCCGAGGCGTCGGTGGCCGAGGAGGCCGCTGCCGCGCTCGACGCGACCGACAAGGACATCGCAATCGGCGGCGCCGCCCTGGCCACGGCGGCGATCGAGCTCGGCCTCGTCGACGAGCTGCGCATGTTCCGCAATCCGGTCGTCGTCGGTGGCGGCACGCCGTTCCTGCCGCCGGTCACCAAAGACGTCCCGCTAGAGCTGATCGACACCAGAACGTTCGGATCGCACGTGATCTACGAGCGCTACCGACGCGCCCGCGATCAGTCGGGCTGACACCGCCATCGGTGCAACAAGTCACCCCGCCTCCCGTCGGGGACGACGACGGCTAGGCCACGCGCTCTCCCCACTGATAGGCGCGACAAAACGGAATGCCCTGACCCGTCGACAACCCTCCAGACCGGTGCGCGCCGGTATCTGGGGCTCTTCCCAACGGGCAACCAACGGATGGCGTCAACCCCTTCGGGCGAGCTGCGACAGCGACGCCTCGCAAGACATCCGTCACTGTGTAGCTGCCGCATCCGACACCGCCTCGGCCGACGAGCTCGGCGCGTCGGTGGCGGTTTACCGCGCGAGATGCGTGCGGCCAATACGAGCCGATCGCATGATTGAACGCGAGGCGCTGCACGGCGCTCCGATCCAAACCCATCCACCATGAGATGGCCGCTCGTGTCGTCGCCCGGCCTGTTGTGGGCCTCAGTTTGAAGCTGCCAGCGCTCCGGCCCTCTGTACACGCGCTGCGTGCTCTGGCCGACCAGCCCACCGTCCAGGTAGTACCGGCGGAACCCGGGACCCCATTCCTGGGTGAAGGTGTTCCACTCGGTCAGGGCGATCTTCGCGTCAAAATACTTCTGGTGTCTACAGCCCAAGTGGGCGAATCCCAACACCAAGCGCAGATTGAGGTCCATCTCGCGCGCGGGTCCGTGCGGACACCACAGGCGCACGTCAGCAACGCACACGAAAGTGCGAGCGCTATCACCCGTCTCGGGCGCCCCACTGCTATGACCCCTTGAGCATTACGCTGCGCCCCCCCACACCGAGGGCATAAATAGCAACGTCGCGGCGCGACGAACGTTGGTCCTAGAGCTAGTTTTTGCCCCGAAGACCCGCCTCACCGAGCCGTCGGCGAGATCTGGCGGATCGAGCTAGTGAGCGGATCGGCGCACGAGAGGACCCGGACGAACCCCGGGGGGGCCACGGCGCCCCGACGTTGAGCGACGGACGGCTCGCGGTACCGGGACGGAGCCGCCTCCGCACACTGTCGCCGGGGGCCTCGACGACCTTGCGTTTGAGCTGCGTCACCACACGCCGAAGGCCTACACGCATACGGCGCGCGCAGAACGCGCCCCCACCGCGCGACCGCGCCTCGGACACACCAACCGAGCTACCCGCGCGGGCCACGCCAGCGGGGCCGCGCCGCAGCTGTATGTCTTCGGCTTTGCTTGGCGGCCGGGCGTCGGCCTTCGCTGATCGCCCGCCTCTGAGCTCCTATTTGGTGGCAGTCAGGTTCAAGCCGCGGCGGATCTCCCGTGCGAGCGTGTAGGCATCGCCCTCCTTGAGCATGTGCGCGAAGTACAGCTGCGGGTGCTCGTTGGTTTCCTGGTTGTACAGGCAGCTGACGAACCAGCCTTGCTTGCGCATGAGGCTAACCACCGGCTGCACTTCGGAGCTGGTCATCGAGAAGTCAGGAGCGCCCCAGGCGCGCGATCCCGAGGACGAGGTCGGCTTGAACTCAACATCGGTGGAGATGTTTAGCTCCGGCGACACGTGAATCCCGTCGATCACGATCTTGTCGGTGCGGTCGATCGTCGACATCACGACTCCCTCGGAGCCGACCTGGGCGCTGCCATGAAGGATCGAGGCCAGGCGATCGGGATCCAGCGGCGTCGTGGGGTGGGAAGGCTTCGTTTGTGGCAGTGGCGTCGACGTCGCCTTAAGAACGTTGTGTACCGCCCGAGCGAGGTTCAGCGGATTACCCTCGCCCCGAAAGTGGATGAACCACACGTTCGGACGCGTCTCTATGTAGTGCTGATGGAACGCTTCGAACTTCAAACCATTGCGGATGATCGCGTCGATCACCGGCTCGCACTCCTGGGGCTTGAGCGCCGGGGTATTGCCGTTGAAGATCGCGTAGTCGTGGCCCAGTGGCTGGAAGGTCAGTGACCCGTTGAGCTCGAAATCCGGCCTGAACGTGACGCCCAGCGGCCCGGCAACCTTGGGCATGTCCAAGCGCTCGATGTCGATGCTGAGGACTCCCTTGGTGACAGTCCCCTGGGCCTGGACAATGCGCTGGATCTTCTCGACCGGCAGCGTCCCTTGCTGTCTGCGATGCTCCCGTCGCAATGTGGCGGCAGTCGCCGTCAGCGGCGACGCGGCGGAAAGCATCCCGCCGGCGGCAACTCCCCCGCCCAGGGCGAGCGCACGACGACGGTTGATACGGACGCTGGGATCAAAGTTGGACATCGAGTCTCCCCTCTGGACGAAGTTTGCTGGCACCCTCCGGCGCATCGGCCAGCTACCCACGAAGCACGAAAAGAAACCCTCCACTGCGCACCCGCTGCACTCCAGCAGACGCCACGCGAGCGGATCGGGTCGGTGGCCGACAGGGCGGCAAGTCGGTGCCGGATGGGCCCGCTGCCTTAACGCCTTACGAGCCGATTACATTGGCGGGCCTGCGGTCGCGGTGACGGCCCGATCGGGTATGGGATAGCCATGCGAGGCGTATTTAGGGCTGCCGAGAAAGGTTTGGTCGCAGGCGTCGTCGGAACAGCCGCAATGACGGTTCTGCAGCAGTTCGGCCGGCAGCGGTCTGCAGGCGACAGTGGGGATTCACCGCCTGTCGATCCTTGGTCTGAGGCCCCAGCGCCCGCCTTGGTGGGGAGATGGATAGGCGAGCGGGTCCTCGGTATCAGCGTCTCATCCGACCGGATCCCAATGCTCACCCAGGCTCTGCACTGGGGATATGGGATCTCATGGGGCGGCGCCTACGGCTCGTAAATCACGACCGCCCCCGCCGGGGCTGGAACGCTCGCCAGGGTCTGATGTTCGGTTTGATCGTGTGGACGACCGCCCCTACCTCCGGCCAGGATCAGCCCCTTCAGGTCCTGCATCTCGCCGCGAAGGGTATCCGGGAAGCGGTGCGTAACCGACGCTGCTGCCCCGGGGTGTCTAATCCCGAGGCAGCAGCTTTGCGGCGCGGTTAGAAATGCTTTGCGGCGGGGGGACCTCCCGGCTTGATCGGGCTGGCGATCACGCACTGGCCGCTGCGCTTGCCGCCCACCGTGTTGGGCTCCGACACGCGCGGGTAGATCTTCGGCAGCTTCACCGTCTCCGCGCTGTCCCAGATCGGCAGGGAGTGTGGTGGCTCGCCGCTCGGATGGCTGTTGCCATTGCAGGAGAGGTTTTTGCTGACGTGATTGGCGAGAACCTCGACCGCGTCGGGGTCCTTCGTCTTGTTGCGGCTGATCGTGGCACTGCCGTGAATCTTGACCCGGGCGACTCCAAGCCAGCACGTGCGCAGGAGTTTGACCGTAAGGTTGCCGCCGATCGAGCTGTCCTCATAGTCGCTGTAGACAGGGCTCTTGATCTTGGCGAACACCCCGGCCTTGGGAGGCTTGCAGCTTATGCCGCCGCCACCACCGGTCTGCGTAACGTTCTTGCCGATCGCGCTGTTGTGCACGATCACTCCGAGGGCCGATTTCTCAATGATGCTCCCCGAGACGCTGCCGTGGCTGGTGAGGGTGGGATGCTTCGGATTGGGGTCGTCTTTGCACGGCAATCCCGTGCCGTTGGGATTGACCTTGCAGCCGAGGAGCACGACCGCGTCCTTGCCGACGACGAGATTGCCGGTGACCTTGAGACTGGAATGGTGCGCGCCGAACACAGCCCCCAAGGCCGAGCCCTTGGTCACGGTCAGCGTCCCGATCACGTGCGCCGGGCCGGACGTCACGGCGCACACTCCTTTGACGACCACGCCGTTCGGGTAGGTGCCCTTCAGCAACCCCGGCTTGTGGAACTTCCCCGAGCACACATGCGGTCCAGCGGCAGGACTCGCGCCCGCGCTCGCCACCGCGATTGCCAGCAGGACTCCGGCTGCGCCCGCCAACGGCGCGCCACGTCTTAACTTCATTGCTGCCCCCTCAATGGATGAAAATTCGGCCCGCAAGCCCCGATCGAGCGCTCACCCTATCACGGACAGCGGGACCACGTCCAACGCCCGCTGTAAAACGTGCTTGACACACCCGCCCTGTCAAGCTACCTTTCCAGTATCAAGCGAACTTGACAGACGAAAGGTGCGCGCAGGACATGCAAAGGAGATCTAGCCGGATCTACATGACCGCGACGCTGCTGATCGCCGGCGTGGTCGCCGGAGCCGCGATCGCTCAGGCGATCCGCGAGCACAGCTGGGAGCCGATTTGGTCCGTAGCGTGGCTGCCCGCGGTGCTCGTCGTGACGCTCCGCGGGTCGGCAAACACGCGTGAATGCTTGCCACGCTTGCGCCGACGCGCGCGCTCATAGTCTTGCGCCCGAGGGATGCGCAATTCCGTGCGGGAGCTGCGGACGGAGCGGGGTCTCTCTCAGGGGCAGCTGGCCTCTGCGATGGGCGTCTCGCGTCAGACGATCAACTCGATCGAGCAGGACCGCTACACGCCATCCCTCCCGCTGGCGCTAGCGCTGGCACGATTCTTCGAGACATCGGTGGAGGCGATGTTCGATGCGCGTGACTAGATCGAAATGGTTCGCGCCACTGATCGCGGTGGCGCTCGGGCTTGTGGTTTTCGGGGCGCAATGGGTGGGCGGCGATCCTGGCAGCGGGCTCGAATCCCTCGGCATCATGGCCGCGGTTAGGGCCCTGCTGCTGTTCGGCGGTCGCAGCGAGACGATCCGGGGGCTGCGCGGCGACGGACGCGACGAGCGCTTCCGGCAAATCGACATCCACGCGACCGCACTCGCCGGTCTGGCGGTGATCAGAGCGATCATCATCGCGTGTATCGTCGAGCTCGCTCGCGGCCACAACGGGAACCCGTACGCCTGGCTCGCCGCGATCGGCGGCATCACCTACCTTACCGCGATCATCGTGTTCAGAATCCGCGGCTAGCCGAATCGGGGCGTTTCGACCGCGTTGGATAGGAACAAGGAGTGGGGCATCTCCCGACTGTTCGGGTAGCCCTAGAACCTCTGGAGCGCCACTCGTGATCGTTGCCGTCCCGTTGCTCGCAACCTTCTGCTTGGCCTATCCCGTAGGTCTTTGGTATGGCAAGGGGCCCAAAGGAAGCGCGTACCGGCGACTGGGGCTGCTGTGCGCTGGATTGATCGCGTTCGGCCGAATCCTCGGCGCCTGGTAGGTCCTCGACCGAAACGACCACTTTCGGCACGAGCAGAGACCCTCCTTAGGCGGATCAGCGATGGTCCTGGCTGCTCGATTCCGCCATCATTCTGGTGTGGACTTCGTACCGGCGGCCGCGAATCAGCGCTGGCGGCCCCTCGCCGCCCAGCGAAGTCAAGCCGAGGCACTGCGCCAGGCGGAGGAGAGCTTTCGCGGCGCCTTTGAGAACGCTGCGATTGGCATGGCGCTCGTAGCACCGGATGGTCGCTGGCTGAGGGTCAACCGCGCAGTCTGCGAGATCGTCGGATACAGCGAGCGGGAGATGCTTGAGCGCACTTTTCAAGACATCACGCATCCCGACGATCTCGGCACGGACTTGGAGGCCGTTCGTCGCATGCTGTCCGGCGAGCTCCGCAGCTACCGCATCGACAAGCGCTACATCCATCGCGATGGCGGCGTCGTGTGGATCACGTTATCGGTCTCGGTTGTTCACGACCCGGCCGGCGAACCCCTGTATTTCGTCTCTCAGATCGAAGACATCACAGAGCGCAAGCGCTCTCAGATGGCGCTCGAGGCGACAGTCGAGATCGCGCACACGGTCGCCGGCGAGACCGAGCTTGACCGGGTACTCGAGCTGATCGCCGAGCGCTCCCGGGCGCTCGTCGACGCCTCCGGCCTGGCGATCCTACTGTGGGACACCGACCACTTCGTAGTGGCTGCTGCGGCGGGGAAGCTTGCCGAGACGGTGGTCGGCAGTCGTGTTGATGCGCTGCACTCACTCGCGGGCCGCGTGTGCACAACCGGACGGGCAGAGCGGGTGCAAGCGCGCCGCGCGAGCGGCTCCGAGCTCGACGCGTTGGGTGCAAGCGCGGCGTCGGTGCTGGCGGTCCCGCTCGGCTTCCGCGGCGTCACGCTTGGCGTGATCGAGGCGCTCGATCGCGCCGCCGGCCCCGAGTTCGGCGATGAGGATGAGCGCCTGCTCCTCGCCGCGGCCGCGAGCGCCGGGACAGCCATCGCGACGGCGCAGTCGGTCGGGCGAGACCGCCTGCGGCGCACACTGCGCGCCGCCGAGGACGAGCGGCGGCGCTGGGCGCGCGAGTTGCACGACGAGACGCTCCAGGCGCTCGCCGGCGTGCGGGTGCTGCTCTCATCCGCCCAGCGGAGTGCTGACGACCAGCTGTTCCGGCAGGCTGCCAGCAGCGCCCTGGAACAGCTTGACACCGAGATCGAGAGTCTGCGGGTGCTGATCTCGGAGCTGCGTCCGGCGGTCCTGGACGAGCTTGGACTCCGGGCGGCGCTGGTGGCACTGGCCGAGCGCACTCGCGTGCAGCACGGCATTGAGGTCACCATGACGACAGACGAGACGTCCGATCCAAGGCCCGCGAGAGAGCTCGATCCCGAGGTGGAGACTGTCGTCTATCGCGTGGTCCAGGAGGCTCTGACCAACGCCGCCCGCCACGCCAGGCCCGAGTCAGTCGCCGTCCGCTTCAGCCAAAGCAACGGGGAAGTGCGCGCGTCGGTCACGGACGACGGAAGTGGTTTCGATGTTTCTCGGCCAACGGACGGGTTCGGGCTCGTTGGCATGCGCGAGCGCGTCTCGCTCGCCGGTGGCCGGTTCGACCTGTCTAGCTCTCCCGATGGGACGACCGTGGCCATCTCCCTGCCCGCCACCGGCACGCCTCTCGCTGGGTCGCCGCAACCAGACTAAGAGCCCCGCTCCGAGCGAGGCTCTTAGTCTCAGTGAATGCTGCCCCCTCGAGCGCGTAACTGGTCGCGCTCCTGCGCTCGCAATTCCACCGGCCCCCGATCTGCGGTGGACTCACGAGAACAGTCTCGCGGAGCGTCGCTGGGCTGCCAACCCCCGTCCCTACGGTTTGCTATCCGTAGTTTCCCGCAATCGCGCCAAGGATACGGTCGTCACGGCGACGCACCAAGCTCCCGGGCAAGCGCGACAAGCTCGGCGCGAGTCGTCCGCCCCGTCTTGCGATGGATATGGGCGCGATGGGATTCGATCGTACGGACGCTCAGGCACAGCCGGTCGGCAATCTCCGGGTTCGTGTAGCCGTCAGCGATCATGCCGAGCACCTCAGTCTCGCGGGCGGAGAGAGCAGGCGGCGGGTCGCCGAGCCCAGTCACCTCGGTGGCGAGGCGTGCGCCGAGCCCAGGATTGACGTACATCTTGTCTTGGGCCGCATGTCTCACTGCGTCCAGGAGCTCGGTGTCGGCCGCCTCCTTGAGAACGTATCCAAGTGCCCCCTCGGCCAGCGCCTCGTGCGCGAACACGGGATCGTCCTGCATGGTCAGCACAACTATCCGGGTCTCGGGTGATGTGTCCTGAATCGTTGGAATCGCAGCCAGCCCCGACGCGCCGCCCATATTGAGATCGAGGATCAGAACGCGTGGGCGATGTCCGCGCACTTTCCGCATCGTGGTTGGGATATCGCCCGCCTCGGCGACAACTGTCATTCCTTCCTCGGCGTCGAGCAGCAACCGCAGACCGGCCCGGACGACCGCGTGATCGTCAGCGAGCAGCACGGTGATGTCCTCGTCGGAACCGTCTCGGGCGCCCAGGTCGGTGTCCATTACTGCCCGCACGACGACGCTCCCCCCCAACCAGATCTATCCACGGTGCGACCATAACCGGTCTCGTCCGCAGCCGCGCCGCGTAGCCCCTGACTGACGGGGCCGCAATGTGTCAGAGCTTGGGGTAGGGGAAGTCCGACGAGCGCGACTGGAAGGTGAGGATCTTGGCGTTCTGGACCCTCCCGTCCTTGATGTCGATCGCCCGGCGAATGGTCTCGTTCGCTTCCCAGGCGGCCGCCCCGGCCATGATGGGTGCGAGGAAGGGAATCAGCGCTTCGCTGATCTCCCAGGTCGCGGAGTTCCACAGATACGACGGACTGTTGTCGACCGCGTAGTAGCGCACCCCGGGCCCAACGGTGAACATGGGCTCGGCGAACGAGGTTGGGCGCGCCCACGAGAACCCCATGGCCTCGTCGCAGGACACATCGACGATCAGGCTCTTTGGCGAAAAGAGCCCGAGCTCGTCACTTGTGATGAACATGAGCGGTGCATCCGGATCCTGCAGGACGCAGTTGACCACCAGGTCGTACTCGGCCAGGAACTGGGCGACCGGTTGGCGTTCCGAGTCGCCGAGCACCACCATGCGACTGGGATCGTCGGAGTCGCGCTCGTAGTGGACCAGCCGAGCCGGGGGAATCGGGTCGGCGACCGCGGGGACACTGCGGTGGGTGAGAACGGCGACATCGTGGAGTCCCAGCGCGAGCAGCGCCCTCACTGCGCCTCGCCCGGCGGCCCCAAACCCCATTACCGCGGCATCAAGCTCTCGGCCATACGCTCCGGTGCTGCCGCTGCACTGCAGCGCGTGTATGACGGAGCTGTAGCCGGCAAGCTCATTGTTCTTGTGAAAGACGTGCTGGCGGAAGCCTCCCTCGGCCGTCCAGTAATGCATTCCCTCCCACGCGATCAGTGTCAGGCGACGGTCTATGGCCGCCTGCGCGATGGCATCCTGCTGCACGGAGTGCGGCCAGCCCCACAACACGCCACCGGCCGGCAGCTCGTGCAGATCCTCCACCGCGGGCTTTGGAAGCACCACCACTTCACATGCCGCGAACAGCTCCTCGCGCGACCGGAGATGACCCACCTGCTTCGCGAGCCGCTCGTCGGAGATCTCGAACGAGTGCCCATAGCCGCGCTCCAGCGAAATCCGTGCGCGCAGATCAGGATCGATGCGCTCGAGGTGGTCGGGGTGGATCGGCAGCCGGCGCTCAGCAGGCTTGCGCGAGGTTCCCACGATGCCCAAGCTCAGGCGTTCCATGCTCCCGGGCGACGGGCGGTTACTTGGTCAGAGCCGATGCCGCGGTCGTCGGCGTCCACCTGCTCCAGAGCGGACGCCGAACGACCGCAACCCGCCCCGTATCGCACCCCACTTCAAGACCACGTCCCACGCTCATCGGCCAGCCACAGTGCAGCGATCGGGGCTGCGGATCCCTCCCGCAGCTAGCGGCGGTGCCAAGTTGCAAAGTAACGTCGGAATACTACGTTCTAGAGCGATGGGTGGCAAGAGTCCGGGGGTCTCTAAGATCGAGCCATGGACGATCAGAGCATCGCGGCCCGGATCGAAGGCCTTGTGGCCGAGGAGCACCAGCTTCGCCGCCGCGAGGAGGCAGACCGCAGGAGCGACGAGCAGCTCGAGGAAGATCAGCGGCGGCTGCGGGCGGTTGAGGTCGAACTGGACCGCTGCTGGGACCTGCTTCGCCAGCGCCGGGCGCGCGAGGAGTTCGGGCAGGATCCCGACGAGGCGCAGGCTCGAGACTCCGACACCGTGCAGCGTTACTGGCAGTAGCTCGCCAGGAGCGCCGACAGGGCGAGTCGGCGGCGAGCACCATGCACCCCGCCGTCACCGTGGCGGCCGCCGGCGCGCCGGCGCTCGGCCGGGCGGCTGGGACGGTGCCTCGCGTCTCAGCGCCCGGGGGATCCTGCGCGACAACGGGTGTCCGGGCTGGAGGGTGGCCTCCTCGCCGTGGTGGACGATCTCGAGCGGCTCTCCCTCTGTCAGCGTGTACCTGGCCTGCCCATGGCGGACCTCGACGAGCAGCCTTCGCCCACGGAAGGCCAGCCGGAAGGTAAGGCGGTCGAGCGCCTCCGGGAGTTGCGGCGCGAAACTCAGCCCGCCACCGAGCTCGCGCACGCCACCCAACCCTCCGACGGCTCCAAACCATGATCCGGCCAGCGATGCGATGTGCAGCCCGTCGCGTGTGTTGTGCTCCAGATCGTCGAGATCCATCAGCGCGGCCTCGGCGAGATAGTCGTAGGCGAGCTCGAGGTACCCGACCTCCGCGGCGAGCGCAGCTTGAATTGAGGCCGACAGCGAGGAGTCTCGCACGGTGAGCGCCTCGTAATAGGCGAAGTTGCGGGCCTTCTGCTCGGCAGTGAAGGCATCGCTGCGTTTGACGATCGCGAATACCAGGTCTGCCTGCTTGACGACCTGCTTGCGATAAAGATCGAAGTAGGGGAAGTGCAGCAGCAGGGGGTACTGCTCGGCGGTGGTGTTCTTGAAATCCCAGCGCTGGTGTTGGGTGAAGCCTTCGGCTTGCTGATGGACCTCCAGGTCGGGGTCGTATGGGATCACGATCCTCTCGGCGGCGTCGCGCCATCCCGCCGCCTCCTCGGCATCGACTCCGAGCTTCGCCGCGACCTCAGGATGACGTTCAACCGCGTCTGCTGCCCCTCGAAGGTTTCGCTGCGCCATCAGGTTGGTGTAGACGTTGTTGTCGGCGATCGCGCTGTACTCGTCGGGACCGGTCACGCCGTCGATGCGGAACCGCCCGGCCGCGTCGTGATGCCCAAGCGAGCGCCATAGCCTGGCGGTCTCGACAAGCAGCTCGGTGCCGACGTTGCGGTCAAACGCCTCATCGCCAGTCAGGTCGCGGTAGCGGATGACCGCATCCGCGATGTCCGCGTTCACGTGGAAGGCGGCCGTCCCCGCCGGCCAGTAACCCGAGCACTCCTCGCCCTGGATGGTGCGCCAAGGGAACGCTGCCCCGCGCAGGTCCAGCTGCCCCGCGCGCTCGCGCGCGGGGTCGAGCGTGTCGTATCGCCAGCGAAGCGCATCGGCGGCCGCATGAGGAGCGATGAAGGTCAGAACCGGGATCACGTACGACTCGGTGTCCCAAAATGCGTGCCCGTCGTACCCGGGTCCCGTCAAGCCCTTCGCGGGGATCGCGCGCCCCTCGGCACGCGCTCCCGCCTGGAGGATGTGAAACAACGCGAAGCGCACCGCTTGCTGGAGTTCGGTGTCGCCATCGATCTGAACATCTGCGCGCTCCCAGAAGGCGTCGAGGTAGGCGCGCTGCTCGGCTAAAAGTTTGTCCCAGCCCCTGTGCTCTGCCTCGGTCAGCGCGGCCCCGACCTGGTCGCGAATTGCCGGCGGAGAGCGCACGCTTGACCAGCCGTAGGCCACGTACTTGATCAGTCGAAGCGGCTTACCCGGTGAGGCCTCCGCGGACACCGCCAACCGCGCGACGTCCTCAAAGGCCTCTACGCGCATGCCCGTTCCGCCCGGTCCGTCGACGACGTGCCCCATCGCGCACGACATGGTCAGCCCGCTGGCTCTGGTGTAGTGCGTGAGCACCGCCCGGGTGTCGCGGGCGACGAACCCCTCCGAGACCAGGGGCGCGGTCAGCGCGGCAGCGGCGCGGGGGTCCTTCTGTGTGTCGGGCCCCGCCTCGTTGGTCACCAGCTCCGATTGCACGACTACCGGCGTCGCGCCGTCGAGCGGCTCGACCTCGTACAGGATGCCCGCTACCGCGCGCTGCGAAAACGACACCAGCCGGGTGGATGAGACGCGGACCGCGCGTCCAGTGGGCGATACCCACTCCGCGGTTCGGCGGAGAACTCCGTCGCGTAGGTCAAGAATCCGTTCGTGGCTCCGGAGCTCGCCGTAGCGAACGTCGAACGGCTCGTCTTCTACCAGCAGGCGGACGATCTTGCCGTTGGTGACGTTGACGACGGTCTGGCCCGACTCCGGGTTGCCATAGCCGGCCTCCGCGTAGGGCAGCGGCCGCAACTCGTAGAAGCCGTTCAGGTAAGTGCCGGGGAGCCCGAACGGCTCGCCCTCGTCGAGATTGCCGCGCAGCCCGATGTGCCCGTTGGCCAGCGCGAAAACCGACTCGGTCTGCGCGAGCGTGTCGAGATGGAGCTCGGTCTCGCGCACGGCCCACGGTTCAACGTGGAAGGCCGGATGCTGAATCAAGGGCGGTCGACCAGTTCAGCGAGGTCGCGCACCACGACACTTGCCCCCTGGGCCTTGAGGGCCTCGGCTTGGCCGACGCGATCCACGCCGACGACAAAAGCGAAGCTCCCCCGGCGCCCGGCCTCCACCCCGGCGAGCGCGTCCTCGAACACGGCGGCGTGATCCGGCGAGACCCCTACCGCCCGCGCGCCGGCCAGATAGGTGTCGGGCGCTGGTTTGCCGTTCAGATGCTCGCGCTCGGCGACGTGCCCGTCGACGATCTGTTCGAAGAGGTCAAGCATCCCGGCGGCAGCCAGCACGTCCCGGCAGTTGGTGCTGGAGGAGACCACCGCGCGGCGCAAGCCGGCGGCGCGCGCGGCCTCAACGTAGCGCACCGAACCCTCGTACGGCTGGACGCCGTCCTCGTGGATCATCCGCAGCACGATCTCGTTCTTGCGGTTGCCGAGTCCGTCGACCGTCTCCGCGCTCGGGGGGTCGCTGGGTGTGCCCTCGGGTAGCTCGATGCCGCGAGATGCAAGGAATGAGCGCACGCCGTCGTAGCGCGGCTTGCCATCTACGTACTGGTCGTAGTCCTGCACCGGGTCAAACGGGACGAACTGCTCGCCGTGCTGCTGCGCGCGCTGCCGCAGATACTCGTCGAACATCAGCTTCCACGCAGCCGCGTGGACCTTCGCGGTCTGGGTGAGCACGCCGTCGAGGTCGAACAGGCACGCTGTCACGGCAGGTGGCAAGCCAAGCACCGGCTAGACCGTATCCGAACGCCGGCCCGCGAAGCACATAGCCCTGCCCGCAGGCAGGGAAGGCGCGGGGTAGTCTGCAGGCGTTGGCCGGCACTTATGACCTGATCGCGGACCTACCGCTCGAGATCGAGGACTACGACCTCGATGGCCTCGAGCTTGACTTCGGCGGCTACTTTCTGCGCAAGACAACGCTGATCCGCCTGCGAGGCGGGGGCGGGGAGGGAGTCGGCGAAGACGTGGTCTATGACCCAGACGACCACGTCGCCTTCCAGCAGACCGCAGGCGAGCTGCCGCTTGCGGGCTCGTGGACGCTCGATTCGTTCGCGCGCCACCTGGACGGACTCGACCTGTTCTCGTCGGCGCCCGAGCGCGATGCCTCGCGCAACTACCGGAGGTGGGCGTTTGAGTCGGCCGCGCTGGACCTTGCGCTGCGGCAGGCGGGCCGTTCGCTCGCCGACCAGCTGAACCGCGCACCCCGGTCGGTGACATACGTGGTGTCGATGAGACTGGGGCCGCCGGGTAGCGAGAAGCCGGAGACCACCGAGCGGCTGCGTCGCGTGCTCGACAGATACCCGAGCACTCGCTTCAAGCTCGACCCGACCAACACGTGGACCGACGCCCTGATCGCCGAGCTGGTCGCCACCGGGGCGGTCGACTCGCTCGATCTCAAGGGCCAATACAAGGGCACGCCGGTCGACGTGGAAACCGACCCGGAGCTGTACCGGCGCGTCGCGGAGGCGTTCCCAGACGCGTGGCTCGAGGATCCCGACCTCAACGATGGGACGCGGCAGGTGTTAGAGCCCTACCGCGACAGGATCACCTGGGATGCCGTCATCCACTCGGTCGACGACGTCCTGAGACTGCCGTTCGAGCCCCGCATGGTCAACATCAAGCCCTCGCGTTTCGGGCCACTGAAGGCGCTGTTTGCGACCTACGACTTCTGCGCCGAGCGCGGGATCGGCGCCTACGGGGGCGGGCAGACGGAGCTCGGCGTCGGGCGCGACCACATCCAGTACCTGGCCGCGCTGTTTCACCCCGACACGCCCAACGACGTCGCTCCGCGTGAATTCAACTTCCCCCAGGTCCCTGACGGTCTGCCCCAGAGCCCGATCGAGCTGCCCGTGGCGGCGAGCGGGTTTCGCTTCCGGAAGCCGCTTCTGGTTCGCTAGACCGAGATACAGCGAGCGGTCGACCAGCCAGTCGCGCAGGCTATCGCGGGCTAGGGGCCGCGGCCCTCGCGCAGCGCGGGAAGGACGTGCTCTCCATACGTCCGCACCATCCCCACGGGGTCGCTGCCGGAGATGTTCATGATCACGATCGCGGTCGCGCCAAGCTGCTGCATCGCCTTAATCTTGCGGACGTGCTGGGAGGGGTCCGACGAGATGAGACCCATCGTCTTGAACTTCCTGTCCGAGACGTCGCTGCCCTTCGACGCGACCTCGGCGGGGTCGTAGACAGGCTCGGTGTAGTTCTCCTCGACCAGCGTGCCCTTCCACTCGCGCGCTCCCTCGAGCGCCGCGTCGTCGTCTTGCGCCCACGAGGCCATTCCCTGCAGAATGATCTCGCCTGGCTCCCGACCGGCCGCCTGGGCTCCCCGCCGGTAAGCGGCGATCACGGCTGGCGCCTGCTGCGGATCGGCCAAGGTCCACAAGCCGTCGGCAAGTCTTCCGGCGATCTCCGCCGCCTCTGGACCAAACGCCCATGTAGACCGGCGGCCGGCGCGCTGACTCCAGGTAGAGGCGCGCCGATTCGGTCTTGAAGTACCGCCCCTGGAAGGTGACCGTCTCGCCATCCAGGAGCCGCGTGACGATCGTCAGCGCCTCCTCGGTACGGCCCAACTGCTCGCCCACCGACGGCCACCGCATTCCAGCGGGGACCTCGTTCATCGCCTCACCCGAACCCACCCCTAAAAATGCCCGTCCCGGGTACAGCTGCTCGAGCGTGGCGACCTGCTGGGCCACCACCACAGGGTTGTAGCGGTGCACGAGGGCCGTGACCGCCGGTCCCAGCGACACGCGCTCGGTCGCGTGGCCCGCAGCTCCCAGCCACACCCACGCGTTCCCGCAGCTGGCCGGTGGCCCCTGTTCGGGACTCCACCAAGGCGCGAGGTGATCGCTGCAGCAAATCGCGTCGAACCCGGCCTTCTCGCCCGCGACCGCCTGCTCGAGGAGCTGAGATGGGCTGAAGCGTTCGTGGCCGAGGGCAAGCCCGTAGGCCACCTCGTCCGGTTGTCTCTTGCGGGCCCAGAGCACCCCGCGCACAGACTCCACAATGCCCATCGCCCTACCTTTACCCCGTCGCCGCCGCCGCGCAAACCGCTGCTTGCACCAAGACCACCGCGCACTCACCGAGCGGATCGCGTAGAAAGATGGGCGTGGCCACCTTGGACGACGTCGGCCGGATCGCGCTGTCGCTGCCCGAAGCAGCCGAGCAGCCACTGCATGGGCTGCGGTCGTGGCGTGTCCGCGACAAGCTGTTCGTGTGGGAGCGCCCGCTTCGCCGCTCCGACCTGCGTGCCCTGGGAGAGGCCGCACCCGCGGGGCCCATCCTCGGCGCGCGCGTGGAGCACCTGCTGGCGAAGGAGGCCCTGATCGCAGATGACCCTGAGGTCTTCTTCACCACGCCCCATTTCGACGGTTATCCGGCCGTGCTCATCCGGCTCGACACGATCCCGCTCCGGGAGCTCGAGGAGGTGGTGGTCGAGGCTTGGCTCGCGCGGGCCCCCAAGCGGCTTGCGCGGCAGTACATCGAGACCCACTTTCCCGCCGGCGAGCGGGAGCGGGGCGAATAGGCGGCGGCTTTCGATGCGCGTCGCGTCGCTGTACGACATTCACGGCAACCTCCCCGCCCTGGAAGCGGTGCTCGCCGACGTCGGGCGCAGCCGAGTCGACAAGGTCGTCGTCGGTGGCGATGTCGCCTCGGGGCCGCTCCCGGCGCAGACCGTGGAGGCGCTGCTGGCACTCGGCGACCGCGCCTGGTTCGTGCGCGGGAACGCGGATCGGGAGGTCGTGGAAGCCTATGATGCGGGCCGCGTCGACGCAGCGGCCGAGAGCGAACCCGCACGGCGTGCGGCGGTGTTCGCGGCCGCCGCGCTGTCGCGCGACCAGCGCGACTTTCTCGCGGGCTTCTCCGACACCGTGACGGTGAATCTGGAAGGGCTCGGGGAGACGCTCTTCTGCCACGGCTCGCCGCGCGACGACGACGAGATCATCACCGCCGCGACGCCGCCGCAGCGCCTGCGGCGAATCTTGACCGGCGTGAGGCAGCGGGTCGTGGTCTGCGGCCACACCCACCAGCAGTTCGACCGCCGCCTCGACAGCTATAGGGTGATCAACGCGGGCAGCGTTGGCGTCCCCTACGAGGGCCGTGCGGGCGCCTACTGGGCGCTGCTGGGACCAGGGGTGGAGCTGCGCCGAACCGAATACGAGCTAGAGCCCGCGCTGGCCAGACTCCGGGGAGGCGGGTTTCCCGACCTCGAGGAGATGGTCGGAGAAAGTCTGCTGGACCCTGTCGACCCAGCATGGGTGGCCGACTTCTTCGAGGGCCAAGCCGAAGGTCGGAGCCGATGAGTCGCTCCGAGCGCGACCTGGAGCAACTGCTCTCCGAGCAGCTCGCGTACTACCGGGCGAGGGCGCCCGAGTACATCGAGACCGCGTTCCCGGAGCTTGGCACCGAGACGTTCGACGCCGCCAGGCGCGAGCTCGCCGAGGTCGTGGATCGCTTCGCGCCGCGCGGGGACGTGCTCGAGCTGGCGTGCGGGCCCGGAACCTGGACGCCGCAACTGCTGCGCCACGCTGACACGCTGACTTCGGTGGACGGCTCACCGGAGATGGTGCGACTTGCGGCCGCGGCGGTGCCGCCGGGCAGCGTGCGCTTCGTCGAGGCCGACCTCTTCCGCTGGCGGCCCGACAGGCGCTACGACGTCGTCTTCTTCGGCTTCTGGCTCTCGCACGTGCCTCTCGAGCGGTTCGAGGCGTTCTGGTCTCTCGTCGCCGAGTGCCTGAAGCCGGGGGGTCGCGTGCTGTTTGTAGACGACGCCTTCAGAACACCGGATGAGCTGGTCGAGGGCGAGCGCTCCTCGCTGATCCAGAGGCGCCTCACCGACGGGAGGACGTATCGGGCTGTCAAGGTCCCGCACACGCCCAAAGAGCTCGAGGGGCGGCTGACCGAGATGGGCTGGCGTATCCGCGTGGCCGCGAGCGCCTCCGGGCCGTTCTTCTGGGGCGCGGGCACACGGGCACAATATGTGCGCGTGCCCGGATACGATCCCGCCATGATCACCAAGCTCGACTTCGTCGCCATCCCCTCGCGCGATGCCAAGCGCGCACGCACCTTCTACGTCGAGACCCTCGGCCTGCGCCCGGACGAGCATGCGCAAGCGGAGTGCTGGGCGGGTCAGACCTGCCTGGGCATCTGGGAGCCCGAGCGGCTCGGGATGCCGTTCGCGCCACAGAAGAACGGTCATCTGGCGCTGCACGTCGATGACGTCGATCAAGCCCGCGCCGAGCTCGAGGCCAAGGGCATCGAGTTCGCCGGCGAGACGCTGGACACGGGCGTGTGCAAGATGGCCTTCTTCACCGACCCCGACGGCAACGACCTGATGCTCCACGGCCGCTACGCCCCGTACGAGTAGGCAAGCATTTCGGGCGCGCGCACGCGCGCGCTCGCCGTCCGGAACGTGTTCCGGACGGGGCTGGCGCACATGTGCGCCAGCCAACAAAGGGGAGCAGACGCTAGTGGCCCTGCCGGTAGGTCACCACCCTGCCCCAGAGGCTTTTCGTCCCCCAGATCCCGCGCCGCAGGCACTCCAGCTGCACGATCTGGGAGTGGTCGACGAAGAGGTTGACCTCGGGACCGTAGTTCTTGATGTACCAGCCGAAAACCTCGGGGTCCGCGGCCTCGAACATCACCTTCTCGAGGCCGAGCTCCCGGGCGATGGTCGCCACGACGTCCGTGCGCCAGGTGGTGACCTCCTCGGTGATCCCTTCGGACTCGATCATGATCATGTAGGCGCCCGCGTCCAAGCAGCGCCGCGCAAGGTCGATCGCGTAGGAGACGTCGCGAGTGCCCTCCTGCTCGAGCTCCTCGGGGGTGGTCGCCCCGCCGGCGCCGAACTGGATCCCGACCTCGGGCTTGGGCTTCAACCCGGCGCGTTCCACTCGTTCGACCAGCCTGAGGATGTCGTCGGTCGGAATCGAGATGAAGCCGGCCGAGATCTCGAGGATGTCGAAGCCGACGCGTGCGACCTCGTCGATGTACCTGTCGGTCGCTTCGGGGCCGAGCGTTAGGACGTGCTCGATGAACCCCCCGGTGGAGACGAGCACCTCGTGTTCATGCGCCACCTCGAGGATCTCGGCCAGCGCGCGTTCGGGCATGAGCGTGAACGATCCGCCTGCGAACTTGAGCCCGTCGACGTGCTCGCCCATCGTCTCGAGCACGTCGCGCAGGTAGCGCGCCCCCATCGCGGAGTAGTAGGGACCCCTGATCTCGGTCATTCCGGTCGAGCGGGGCTTGGCGGGACGATGGTTGGTGGCCAGAAAGGAGAAGGCGCGCTGTTCGCTCGAGCTCGCCGTTCCCGAAATCGAGGTTTCGGCCGTCATGTTCCCTCCGATCTGTTGGTCGTACTGAGCGGCGCAAGCAAGCCGGTCAGGTCCTTGGTGCGCAGCTCGTCCATGCTCGCCACCGAGTCCTTGATCCGCGACAGCCGTTTGGGCTCGGCACGGCCATCGGCGAGCCTGTCGAACTTCGCGGCGACCGTCTCCCAGCTCATGGGGCGCGTGGTGAAACCCTCGTAGTCGTGCTGCTCGCGCTCGAGCACCCGCCCGTCGCGCAGGTACAGCCGGATGCGGGCGGAGTGGCGCTCGGGGAAGCGCTCGGACAGCGCCGCGTCGGGCTGGATCTCCACGCGCCGCAGCAGGTCCTGGACATCCTGGGCGACGATCCGCTCGGAGCGGTACTGCTCGGGCAGTACCTGCCCGTCCAGCAGCGCGACCGCAAGCAGGTAAGGCAGCGAGTGGTCCGCCTCCTCCTTGGTCTCGACCTCGTGCTTGGAGCCCTCCTCGCCGCCGCCGATGATGTCGTAGCCGACCTGAAAGGTGTGGAGCTCTATCCGTTCCACCCGCGCCGGATCTAGCCGGTGCTCGGCACGCAGTTCGAGCAGCGCCTCGATCGCCGACTGCGAATGGATCTCGGCGTTGAACCTCTTCAGGATCGTCCTGCGCACCGCCTCGAGATCCTCTTGGAGCCAATCAAGCTCGAAAGGCCCGGCGATCGCGTCACTGAAACCCTTGTTCCCTTCGAACACCTCGCGCGGCCCGGTGATCCCGTGCAAGGCCAGAAAGGCCGCGTTGGTGGCGCCAAAGGCGACAGCCGGGTAGGCGAGGCCCTTCCAGTGCGAAAGCGACCCCGTACGCGTGACCCGCAATGCGTTGAGTGAGGTGCCGGCGATCGCGACGGCGTTCGACGTCCGCCGCGGCTCCAGCCCGAGCGCGCGGGCGACGCCGGCCGCAACCGCGTACGCGCCCTGCGTGGTGTGATCGAAGCCCTTCGCGCGGACCGGCGCCTGCTCGGAGAGCCGAATCTGCACCTGGTATGCCACCGCCAGCGAGCACAGCAGCGTGCGCCCGTCGGCGCCTGCGTACTCGGCCGCCGCCAGCACCGGCGCGAGGTTGTCGGACGGGTGGCATGTCTCCCCAGGGGACAGAAACGAGTCGTTGAAATCGAGGTAGCGGACGAGCGCACCGTTGTAAAGCGCGGCCCGGTCGGGCGCGGTGCGCTCCGAGCCGATCAGCGTCGCGAGCGGATTGCCGCCGAGCTCTGCCACCTGGTCGTGCACCATCTCGGGCACATCCGCTCCGAGCGCGCCGAGCGCACACCCCAGCGAGTCCAGGATCCGGAGCTTGAGCTGCTCGCGGCCCTCCTCCGAGATCTGCTCGAAGCGAGCAGCGCAGGCGAAGCGGGCGAGCCGCTGCACGCTGGTGGACGGGCGCTGATTTGTCACAGCAGGTCTTCTACCCGTGATCTGGATTGTGCGCTCGGAGCAGGGCGGCGGAAGGCAGAGCGGAGCTCTCCCAACGCCACCGCGACCCACGCCGCCAGCGCAACCGCGAACCACCAATGGCCGATCCGCCCGATCCAGCCGACGCCGAAGGCGCTACCGGTGAGCACGCCGCAGACGCTGTACATGCCGAGCGGGAAGACCATCGTCCAGCGCTCGGGGGTGAACCGCGGCAGCCCCATGCGTGTGGCGCGCCAGAGCTCGCCTGCGGCCAGTACGGGGATCCAGGCGCTGGCCAGCGCCCAGGCCACGGTCACCACCAGGCCGCTGACGGACCCAGGCCTGCCCCGGAAGGAAGTCGCCCCGGCCACCACAAAGATCGCAATTCCTCCCATCAAGATCCACAGGTCCGGGGTGATGTCGCGCGGCGAGAGCGGGTGCCGCCGAAGGTGCGCCGCCAGCATCCAGCAGATGGCGAGGTAGAGCAGGCCGCCGAGAGCCCACAGCACTGTGGCCGCGTCGTGCAGTGCGGAGTGGCGCCCAGAGGAAAGTAGGCCCGCCAGGATCGCAAGTCCCTCGGTGGCGACCACCCCGAGAAGCCATTCCCCCCTGGCGCGGGAGGCGATCTCGCCGCGGTTTGCACCGAACAGACCCAACCCCAGCTCGGGCGACACCGCCGCCAGCAACGGCAGCCAGATCAACGCGCCGATTCCGAGCAGCACTGCACTGATCACGCGCGCGGCTTCGCCGCCCAGGAGCGCCACGCGCGTGCCCAGAACCGCCGTATCGGCCACGAAGCCCATCGCCGGCAGCCCCGTCCCCGGTGCGCTCGCGCGCCGCAGGAACCCAAGCGGTGCGCGGACGCGGCGCAGGTCGAGCGCCACCAGCGGGAGGAACGCGGCCACGGCCAGCCAGAGCAGGGCGATCGAGACCACGTGCAGGCCAAACTTCTGGGCGGCGATCGAGACGATCGCGGTCGCCATCACGACGTTGAAGGCCCCCGCCCAGGGCCGTCCGTGGGGTCGCCGCAGCGTCACCTCCCGGCTTGCGGGTGCAACAACTGCCGCAACCGCTCCCCGAGCCGGCTGTGACGGGCGCTCGTGTCGGTGCTCCTCGCGGCGCGCTCAACGGCCTGTCGGGTCCCCACGATGACCGTGGCTTGCTTTGCGCGCGTGATGGCGGTGTAGAGCATCTCGCGGCGCAAGAAGAATGCGCCCGCTGCGGGGTGGGCGACAATCACAGCGACCGACAGCTCGATCCCCTGGCCACGGTGGACCGAGCAGGCGTAGGCAAGCGCCAGCCGGTCCACCTCCGCGAACGGAAGCCTGAACACCGCCTCCTCGCCCGCGAGGAGGAGCGCTGGATCCTCACCAAGCCCCTTGCCGGCCAGGCCATCCTCGCCTGAAACGTCGCCAACCTCGTCGACCACGCGCAGGACCGTCCCGTTCATCAGGCCGAGCTCGTGCAGGTTGCGCCCCGTGAGCATCACCTTGTCGCCGATCCGCAGACGGCCGCCGCGCACCGCGCGGCCACCGGAGTTGAGCGCGTCGCGCAGGGCCTCGTTGAGGCGCTCGATGCCAAGCTCTCCCCGGTACACCGGCGCGAACACCTGGATGTCCGCGAGCGGGTCGACGCCGTAGTGGGCGGGCAGCCGTTGCGCGACCAGCGAGACGATCTCCTCGCGCGCGCTCGCCGGATCGGCGCGCTCGATCATGAACAGGTCTCGGCGCGTAGCGGCCGCGGGCGAGAAGCCCGGCGGCCGGCCGACGCGGATCGCGTGCGCGCCCTGGACGATCATGCTGCCCGCCGCCTGGCGGAAGATGTGGGTCAACCTGGTGACCGGAACGAGGCCCGAGGCCACCAGCTCGGCGAACGGCTTGCCGGCGCCGACCGGGGCGAGCTGGTCGGCGTCGCCGACCAGCACCACGCTGGTTTGCGGGCCGACCGCCCGCAAGAGGACGACGAGCAGCTCGAGGTTGGCCATCGAGGACTCATCCACGATCAATAGGTCGCACGCGAGCGGGTGCTCATGGTCGTGCTGGGGTCCCTCTCCCGGGATCCAGCCCAGCGCCGAGTGAACCGTCCGCGCCCTCAGCCCAGCGGCCTCGCTCATGCGTACGGCCGCTCGGCCGGTGGGAGCCACCAGCATCACGTTCGCGCCTTGGCCGACGGCGCAGCGCGCGATCGCGCGGATGCTCGAGGTCTTGCCCGTGCCTGGACCACCGGTGATCAGCGAGAGCTTGGTGACGAAGGCATGCTGAAGTGCGCGGAGCTGGGCCGGATTTGGCGCAAGACCGGTCGCGGCGATCTCCTGGTCGGCCGGGGCGCGGAGGCGGTCAGACGCTCTGCTCGAGACCAGGCGCGCGAGCCGCTGCGCAAGCTCGGCCTCCAGCCGGGCGGTCTGCGTCCGGTAGACCCACGGGCCCTGGCGCTCGATCTGACCACGCGCGAGCATTTGGTCGAGGATCCCCGGATCCACCTGCGCCGTGACCTCCCTCCCGTCGCCTTGGTCGAAGGCAGCCCGAGTGTCGCCGGCGGCGAGCAGCCCGCGCAACTCGTACAACAGGCGCTCTGCCGGCAGGCACGTGCTGCCGCCGCGTTCTGCCTCGGCGAGCAGGTGAAGCATCCCGGCGCGGGCACGGTCTGCTGGGTCCCGGACGCCGATCGCACGCGCGATCCGGTCGGCCAGCGCAAAGCCGACGCCGAACACGCCTGTCAGCTCGTACGGCTGCTCCTGCACCACTCGGTGGGCGCCAGGACCGTACTCAGCGTGGATCCTCGGCGCGAGGTACGCTAGGCCATGAGGAGCGAGCAGCATGTGGAGCAGGCGGGTGGCGCGAAGCTCCTCCCAGCAGGAAGTCGCCTCCCGCGCCCGGCCGCTCCCCAGGCCCGCTGCCCCGAAGGCGGTCTGGGGGTCGCTGTCGATCGCGTCGAGCACTCGGTCGGGGCCGTAGCGATCGATCAGCCGCTGCGCCCGCTTGTCGCCGACGTGCCGGACCCGGCGCAGCAACACCCGCAGCGAATCCTCGTCGGCGGGCGGAAGCGGCCTGGCCTCGCTTACCTTGACCTGGGGTCCGTAGCGGCCGTCGTGCACCCACATGCCGAGCACGTGCGCGCGTTCGCGCTCATCGAGGTGAACGAGGGGGCCCACGAGCACGAGCTGCTTGCCGTCATCCGCTACGGCCTCGAGCACGGCGAAGCCGGTCGCCTGCTGGGCGAACCGTTTGCGGCGTACCGTGACGTCCGCGTCGAAGGCGGCGTGCACTGTGACGGCGGTCATTGGCTGTCACGTTAGTTGCCCAGGGGGCGTTGCTCCGACCCGCTCTCTGCCTTGCGGACGGCCGCCGCCAGTCCGTCGCTGCCGATCAGGTGCTGGAAGGCAGCGATCAGGGGTCGCACGGCGGCCATGCCAAAGCGCCCCTGCGACCCGATCGCGGAGACCCTGACCTCGGCGCTCAGGCGGGCGCCGCCCGGCTCGTCCGCGGCCCACATCGCGAACACCACCCGCGCCGTGCCGGAGGAATTGAAGCGGCGAAACTCCTCCGCGCCCGCGAGCGTGGGGTAATCCCGGCGCAGCGTCCAGATGCGGCCAACGATGCCGCTCACGAGCGAGCGCTCGCCGTCCTCCAGCACAGTGAACGGGGCCCTGCGAAAGAGCTCGTAATACGGAATTTCGGCGGGGGTCCCGGGGATGCGCCACTGGACCAGCCTGCCGAGCAGCGCGGTCTCGCGCAGGAGCACGGTGCGGGCAGCGCGCCACAGCTCATCGGGGCTCGCGCTGCTGCGTCGCGAATGCGTCACATGAACTGTCGGCCTGGGCAGCCAGGGGTCAAGCTCGGGACCCTGCTCCGGCGCCATCCCGCGCACGGTAGCCCAGTATTAGGAGCCGCTGTGGCGAAGGCGCGGGAAATCGCTACCGTCCTAGCCGTCTGAAAGGCTTGTTGGCGCTCGGCGCGAACTGAGAGGATGGCAACCGCGACAGGCACCGCGACTCCCCAGTCCGCGTGCCGCCCGGTGCCACGTACGCATCAGCAACTGTCGATCGCCGCGCGCACACAGTCCACAGCCATGATCTCCACCTCCCCGCTCCAAGACTTCTCCCGGTTTGCGATCGGTTTCGACCAGCGAGACCGCGGCCGTCTCCACGAATTGATCGACCAGATGCTCGACTCCGGGCGCTGGTCGGAGGGAGAGCTCGTGAACAGCTTCGAGGAGGCGTGGAGCGCCTGGAATGGTCTGCCGGCGGTGGCGCTCTCGAGCTGGGCCGGCGGGGCGCTGGCGGCGCTGGACTTCGCTGCGGTCGCGGGCCGGACCGTGCTCTGCCCCTCCAACACCTTCATGGCCACGCCGTTGAGCGCGATCAGCGCCGGAGCCGAGGTCCGATTCGTCGACTGCAACCGCGAAGACCTGTGCATGTCGTTCGAAGACTTCGTGCGCAAGGCGGAGCGCCATCGACCGGCCGCGGCCTTGCTGGTCCATATTGGCGGCCACATTGCCTTCGATTCCGAGCGGATCGCCGCTTATTGCGCCGACCACGGAATCTTCTTGATCGAGGACTGCGCCCACGCCCATGGCGCCTCCTGGAACGGCCGCAGGCCCGGCGGGTACGGCGACGTGGGGATCTTCTCGCTGTACGCGACCAAGACCATCACCAGCGGAGAGGGAGGTGTGCTCGTATCGAAGCGGCCCGAGGTGATCGAGCACGCGCGCGCCTTTCGCAACTACGGCAAGCCTGACTTCCGCGTGCGGGGGCTGAACTTCCGCATGAGCGAGCTGACCTCGGCGCTGGCGCTGGTCGAGATCGAGCGGCTCGAAGAGATCGTGGCCTGGAAGAACGAGGTCGCTCGGACCCACCTCGATTCCCGATACCCGAGCCGGCTCGAGCTGCCCGACGGGATGACCTCGGGCCTATACAAGTACATCGTTTTCGACTGGCTCGAGAGGTCCACGGGCCGCGTATACGACGAGCCCTGCCACCGCATCCTCGGCGAGCACGTCGAGCTGCCCAACAGCGACTGGGTCGCGCGTAACCACTCGTGCGTCCCGCTCTACTACCAACCGGTATGAAGCTTGGCTCGCACGGGACCGGGGTAGGACCGGCGCTGGGAGCAACCCAATGAGGGTTCTGGTAACAGGGGGCTCGGGATTCATCGGCTCGCACGTGGTCGACAGGCTGCGGGCACGTGGGTACAAGCCGGTGATCTACGACCTGCGGCCCTCCCCTTGGCACGAGCCGGGGTCGGTCGACACCGTGCTCGGCTCGATCACCGACCGCGACGCGCTCGAGCGGGCGCTCCATAGCTGCGACGCGGTCGCGCACCTGGCCGCGGTCGCGGACGTCAATGACGTTCACGCCGAGCCCGAGGACGCGGAGCGGGTCAACGCACGCGGGACGGTGACGGTGCTCGAGGCGGCGCGGCGGGCGGGCGTCAAGCGAATCGTGTACGCGAGCACCATCTGGGTCTATTCGGACTGCCTCGAGGAGGCCGTCGACGAGGAGACCCTGCTTCCGGCCCCGAGCCACCTCTACACCAGCACCAAGCTGGCCGGCGAGCTGTACTGCAAGGCCTACCAAGAGCTGTATGGGATCGACTACACGATCCTGCGCTTCGGCATTCCGTACGGGCCGCGCGCCCGCGAGGCCGCGGTCGTTCCGGCCTTTGTCAACAAGGCACTCGCCGGCGAGCCGCTCACGATCGCGGGAGACGGCAGCCAGTCGCGTCGCTTTGTGTACGTGGAGGACCTCGCCAGCGGCGTCGCGCTGGCGCTCGACGACGTCGCCAAGGGCCGGGTCTACAACCTCGCCTCGGACGAGACCGTGACGATCAAACAGATCGCCGAGACGGTCAGAGACCTGATCGGCGACGTAGAGATCGTCCACACCCCAGCTCGACCCGGCGACTTCAACGGCAAGGTCGTCTCGAGCGCCCGGGCGCGGACCGAGCTCGGTTGGATAGCGGCGACCCCATTCTCCGAGGGGGTGCGCCGCTACGTCGATTGGCGCCAGACACAGGCGACCGCGGCTGCGCAGCGCGAGGCGGCGGAGGTCATTCCCGCCGGCGAGCCCGACGCCGAGGCAAAGCCCCGCCAGGTGCTGATCATCTCGGCCGACATCGGCGAGGGCCACGACCTGCCCGCGCGCGCTGTCGCCCACGAGTTCTCCGACGAGGACCCCGACGCCCAGGTCTCGGTCGTCAACGGGCTGCCCGCGATGGGCTCCGGGCTTACGCGCGTGCTGCGGGAGAACTCAGCCTTCATGTTCGACCGGCTGCCATGGCTGTTCGACTTCTTCTACACGCTCTTCATGCGTTTCGCCCCCACCCGGTGGCTCGCGCGCAGGTTGCTCTATGCGTTCGGCCACCGCGGGCTCCTGCGGCTCATCCGTGCCCACAGCCCCGACCACATCGTCTCGACCTACCCGGGCGTCACCGCGGTGCTCGGCGAGATGCGCAGGCGGGGCCGGCTCTCGATCCCCTGCTACTCGTCGATCACCGACCTAGCGGGCTTGCACTTCTGGGCCCATCCGGGCATCGACCTGCACTTCGTCACTCATCCGGAGTCGATGGAGGAGGTCGAGCGGATCGCCGGATCGGGGAGCGTCCGCTGGGCCAAGCCGCCCACGTCGGCCTCCTTCCTCGCCGCTCGCTCGCGCGCGGACGCCCGGCGCGCGCTCGCCCTGCCCGCGGAGGGCAAGGTGATCGCGGTCTCAGGCGGCGGCTGGGGCGTCGGCGACCTGCTCGGGGCCACGCGCGCCGCGCTCGAGATCGAAGACGCGACCGTGCTCTGTCTCTGCGGGCGCAACGACAAGCTGCGCTCCAGGGTCTCCCAGCGCCTGGGCTCGGAGCCCCGCCTGCGCCTGATGGGCTTCACCGACCGCATGGGGGACGTACTCGCGGCCTCTGACGTGCTCATCCACTCGAGCGCCGGGCTGACCGTGCTCGAGGCGATCATCCGCGGCTGCCCGGTGGTCTCCTACGGGTTCGGCTACGGCCACGTGCGGGCCTCGAACACGGCGCTCGAGCGGTTCGGCCTGGCGCAGGTGGCGCGCCGCTATCACGAGATCAGGCCGGCGCTCGAGCGCGCGCTCGCGCGCCGCCCGGAGCCCGATAGCTCGTTCGCGCGGCGGCCCTCCACCGCCTCGCTGATCCTCACCGACGAGCGTCGGGCGCGCACGCTCCCGCGCTGGCGAGTGCGGACCGCACGCGCCGCCACCGCCACCGCGACCGTGACCGCGATCGCGCTGTGGGGCCTCAGCACTGGGGCGGCGTACTCACTGATCTCGGATCTGGCGGGCCTCTCGCCGGTGACTGCAGTGGCCACCACCCGGCCCGAGATCGGCCTCCTCGTCGATGCCCCCAATGCCAACGTGCAGCCCTTGGCTCAAGCGCTCGCCGCGCGCCACATCTACGTCTCCTTCGCGCTCAGGCATCCGCCCTCGGCCGAGCAACTGCGGTTCCTGCAGCTTGGCGACCAGTGCGTGCCCCGGCTGCCGGGGGGCGGTCTGGTGCGCTGGATCGGGGTCCCAGCACAGCTTCACCGGTGGATGAATGCTCTCGGCCTCGATAGCCACCACATCCTCTACGTTTCGAGCGCTCCTGATCTCGGCCAGTGGTGGCTCGCTCACGGCGCCGGCGGCCGCCTGATCGGCGGGGCCGTCAAGATCGACGATCGGGGCGACCACTTCGGCCAGCTGCGGCGCGGAGAGGTCATTGAGGTCGCCGCCGGCCACCCACAGGAGCTCCTCCGGCTGCTGGCCAAGCTCCAGACCGAATTGCGAGCCGCGCACCTCCGCGCGGTCCCGGTCGGTCGCCTACTGCACGACGCGAGCGCGCGCACCTAAGCCCGGGCGTCGCGAAGGGTCGCGGGAGTGGACCGCAGCTACCAGTGGACGCCGCGCGTCGCCTGGATGAAAGCCTTCTGCTCGGCGCTCTGCTGCTGGCCGCTGTCGCCCTCGGGGAAGAGCTTGAACGCGCGGTTCACAACGATGTCTTGGACGCCGGGGATGAGCGCATAGTTCAACTGGCTGAGGTTGCCGACCGGCGTGGCGATGCGCTTCGGGCGCTTGCGGATCGCGTCGGTGATCAGCTCCGCCGCTTCGTCGGGCGAGAGCGTCGGGAAGCGGTCATAGACCCTGCTCGGCGCGATCATCGGGGTTCGCACGAGCGGCATGTAGACGGTCGTGAAGTGCACGCCCTCATCGATCACCTCGGCGGCCACCGAGCGAGAGAAGGCATCCAGGGCGGCCTTCGAGGCCACATATGCCGCGTAGCGAGGCACATTGGTCTGAAGTCCGATCGTCGAGATGTTGACGATGTGGCCAGAGCCGCGCTCGCGCATGACGGGCAGCAGGTCGAGAATCAGCTTGACCGGGCCGAAGTAGTTGACTGCCATGGTGCGCTGGAAGTCGTGGAAGCGGTCGTAGGAGTGGGCAATCGAACGCCGGATCGACCTCCCCGCGTTGTTGACCAGGATGTCGACCTGACCGTGGTCGCGCAGCACCTCGGCGGCCATCCTGTCGACATCGTCGGGGTCGGTCAGGTCGCAAGCGTAGGCGTGGGCGGCTCCGCCCCGACGCTCGATCTTCGTGGCTGCGTCGCGCAGCTTCTGCTCGGTGCGCGCCACTAGCAGGACGTTGCCCCCCGCGGCGCCGATCCTGGCGGCCGCGGCCTCCCCGATCCCGGAAGAGGCGCCGGTGATCAGCACATTGCGCCCGCCGACCGCATCCTCGAGCGAGCGGGCGAGCACGGTGCCGGCGCCTGGAATCCGAGTCCCGAAGGCACGGGCGGTGCGCACGCTGGTTCGCGCGATGTCTGTCAGCGAGGGCGGCACCGCTTCCACCATCTAGAGCGCGGGGCCCGCGATGGCGGCCGGCTCGAGTACGTCGCCAATATGCACGGTGCCGGGCTCCCTCACCAGCGCCCCGATCGCCAGGCGTCCGTTGCGCTCGCGCGCGATCGTGCGCAACACGGCGAGGTCACGATCGATCCCGTCCGGCTGGGGTCGGGTCACCATCACGCAGCGCTCGATGTAGTTGCCTACGGCCAGCGTGGCCTCGCCCAGCCTGACGGTCGAGCCTACGAGCCCGTCCTCGCCGCCGCCGTCGAGCAGCACATTGGAGCGAAAGCGCCGGCGGTCCCACGAGCGCAGCGTCTCGGCGCAGACCAGCGAGACGCGGGTGCGACGCGAGTCGTGAAACGGCCCTGGGGCGCCAGTAAACGCCTCCCAGCGGCTGCTGCGCTCCCGCTCGAAGTCGACCGGATTCTCGTATCGGCGCGGGCCGGAGTGCTCGGCGCGGCGCAACGCGACAGGGCGCCCCAACCAATCGCTGAGCGCCCCGTCGTCGGTTGCCAGAGACCCGTCCGGCAGCGTGATCTCGACGCCACCGTCGCTGGTGAGCCGGGCGCCGGCAAAGAGCAGTTCTGGCACGCGGCGCGCGGTCAGCCCGAAACCCGTCTCGAGGTCGAAGAGCGCAAAGCGGCGGTCGCCTTCGAGGCCCTCCCCGCCCACCGCGACCGCGTCGAGACGCTCGCCCTGGAGCGACTTGACCGGGTACCGCCACAGCTCGAGCACGCGCATGGACTTAACGTACCGAGCAACCGGGTAGCCTGGCGGCTTCTTCACCCCGGCACAGCGAGGCTTCGCTTTTGAACTACTTTGCGCACCGAGCTCACCGGACGGGTAACGTCTAGGACATGCCAGCCGAACAAGAAGCCATTCCTCTAAGCCCGCCGACGCTGGAAGCCATCGAGGAGCTCGTGCATCGCGCCGATGGGCGCACCGAACACTGCATCGCGCTCTCGGAGTTGAGCGATGCGTTGCAAGAGCTCGACCTCGACGATGACGAGGCCCAGGCGATGCAGGAGCAGCTCGAGCAGCGAGGCGTGGACATCCGCGACGACTGCGGACGCGCGCCCGAGCAGGAGACCAGCTACAGCAACGGCGAGCTGGCTGAGCGGACCACCGACGCGATGGCGCTGTTCCTGCGCGAGGTGGCCCGCCACCCGTTGCTGACCGCCGACCAGGAGGTCGAGCTCGCCAAGCGCATCGAGCGGGGCGATCTGGCTGCCAAGGAGCAGCTCGTGAACTCGAATCTGCGGCTGGTGATCGCCAACGCGCGCAAGTACCAGGGCCTCGACCTGCCGCTGCTCGACCTGATCCAGGAAGGGATCCTGGGCCTGATCAGGGCTGCCGAGAAGTTCGACTGGCGCCGCGGATATAAGTTCTCCACCTACGCGACCTTCTGGATCCGGGAGGCAATCCAGCGCGGAATCGCCAACCGGGCGCGTACGATCAGGATCCCGGTGCATATCGGCCAGCGGGAACGGCGCATCGATCGCGCCCACCGTGAGCTCACCGCCAAGCTCGGCCGGGAGCCGACCGACGAGGAAGTGGCCGAGGCGGCCGAGCTGAGCGTGCGCGAGGTACGCGAAGCCAGGCAGGCCGCCCGCGTGGTCACCAGCCTGGACCGGCCGGTGGGCGAGGAAGAGGAGACGCCCCTGGGAGCGCTGCTCGAGTCCGGGGAGCTCACGCCCGAGGAGGAGGTCGAGATCTCGCTCCGGCAGGACGCCGTCCGCCACGCGCTCGACCGGCTGCCCGAGCGGGAGCGCGAAGTCGTCAGGCTCCGCTACGGCATCGACGGCGACGACCCCACCCCGCTGCGCGAGGCGGGGCGGCGGCTCGGCATCTCCGCCGAGGAGGTGCGGCGTTTGGAGCGCCGGGCGCTCGAGGAGCTGGCCGAGAGCCGCGAGCTCGAGGCGTTGCGGCCGGCGGCGTAGGGGTCGTTGGCGCCACCGCGGGGGTTTTCGGACAACCCGTGGTTTCGATGGCGATTTGGTACCGAGGGGTGGTATCGAATCGACATCGAACGGGCTATGGCCCGCCACCGATTGGGTTATCGGCCCGCCACCGCGTTCGCTAACGCGGCGATCCGCGAGCGCCGCCCCGTCCTGGCCTCGCGCCGGTCGGCCTCCCCGTAGAGCCAGTAGATGCCTCGCGCGCCAAGGAAGCGCAGCGGCTCCGGCTCCCACTTGCGCGCCTGCCCGCCCACCCAGGGAAGCCGCGTGAGCTCTGAGTCGCGCTTGAGGATGAGATCGCACAGCGTGCGCCCGGCGAGATTGCTGGCAGCGACGCCCTCCCCGGCATAGCCGCCCGCGAGACCGAGGCCGCTCGCGCGATCGAGGACCACGGTGGGGCACCAGTCGCGCGAGACCCCTATCACGCCGTGCCAGGCTCGGGCGACGCCGACGTCTTCGAGCGCGGGGAAGAGCGCGCAAAGGTGGCCGCGAAGCTCCTGCACCGTGCGATCGGGCACCGGTCCCTCCCGGTCGGTGCGGGAGCCGAAGCGGTAGGGAACTCCACGTCCCCCGATCGCAATCCGGCCCTCGGCGGTCCTTTGCGAGTAGGTGTAGAGGTACAAGCCCTCGAGCAGCGTCTCGGCTCCCTCCCAGCGCAACTTGCGCCACAGCTCCGCGGGCAGCGGCTCCGTCACGATCATCGCGCTGTTAAGCGGTAAGAGTGACCGATGGCGAGCCGGCAAATTGGCCGTGTAGCCCTCGGTGGCCAGGATCACGAAGCGCGCCCGCACTTGACCGGAGTCCGTTCGCGCGACCCCGCGCTCCGCGCCCAGAACCGGGCTTTGTTCGTAGATCACCGCGCCGCTGCGCTGCACCGCCTCGGCCAGCCCCACCGCGAGCTTGGCGGGCTGGACGCGCGCGCAGTAAGGGGTGTAGAGCGCGCCGGTGCCGCGGTCGATCGCGACCCGCTCTTGCAGCTGGTCTTTGCTCAGGAGCTCCCACGCGCTGTCGTCAGCCGCCCAGGTCCGTTCGCGCTCAAGCTCCAAGCGCAGGCGATCGAGTTGGGGTTCGTTGCGTGCGACGGTCAGCGATCCGCCGTGGAGCCAGTCGCAATCGATGTGCTCTCGCGCGATGACTTCTCCGATCTCCGCGACGGTCGCCTGGATCGCGTGCGACATCGCCCGGAAAGCATCGTTGCCGCCGCGCCTGCGCCACGCCTCCGCGCGGCCCGAGACCTTGCCCAGCACCCAGCCGCCGTTGCGCCCAGAAGCTCCAAAGCCGACGTGCTCGGCCTCGAGCACGACGACTTTGAGGCCAGGATCCGCTCGGCGCAACTCGTACGCTGTCCACAGCCCGGTGAAGCCGCCACCGACGATGCACACATCGGCCTCGTGTTCGCCCTCGAGGCGGGGTGCAGGCGCGCGCTCGCCTATCTGGTCAAGCCAGAAGGACGGCGCCCTTGGGGCCGCTTCGCGACCCGGCTGGGCCGGTGAGCGCGTTCCTGGCGTGCCCGAAGCGAACGCTTGCGGTGTCCTCGCCAATCGCTAGGGGACCGAGTGGGTTCCGGCAGCCACGGCCGCCTCCTCGTCCTCGGGCGTGATCGTGCCACCGATGGCGTAGCCGTCGGGACCGGGGAGCTCGGGCTTGCGGCGGAAGAACGCGCGGTGCGAGGGGATGAAGAACAGCATCACGATGACTCCCAGGATGAGCCCGCCGATCCCGATGAAGATCGGGGTCTGGATGCCGAGGATCGGCGGCGAGAAGTTGACCCCTGACTTGCTGTCCTGGATGAAGGCCTTGACGAAGATCGCTGTCAGCATCAGCGCACCCACCAGCGGGCAAAGGCCGACCAGAAGAAACTCCTTGACGCTGCGGAACAGCCGCTTGCGGAAGTAGACCACGCACGCGAACCCGGTGAGCCCGTAGTAAAAGCAGATCATGAAGCCCAGCGCGGTGATCGCGTCGCCGAGCACGTTGCCGCTCGGGTCCAGCGCGAGAATCAGAACCGTCCAGACGATCGAGATCGCGCCCATGCCCAACGTCGAGACCGTCGGCGTGAGGTAGCGTGGATGGATCTCGCCGATCTTCTTCGGGATGGCGCGCCATCGCGCCATGGACAGCGTGGTGCGGGCCGTGGGGAGGACCGTCGTCTGCGTGGAGGCTGCAGCGGAGGTCAGGATCGCGATGACCAGCAGGCGGTACCCGACCGAGCCGAGCACGCCTTTGCCGAGGGGGGTGAGGACGTCGTTGGGGTGATTGACGAGGAAGGTGGTGCCGGCGTAGGCCTGAGCCCCGGAGGTGACGACCACGTAGATCACGAGCAGGAGCAGCGTCGAGATCACCGCCGCCGCGCCCGGCGCGGTGCGGCTGTTGCGGGTCTCTTCATTGACGGAGACGCCGCTGTCCCACCCCCAGTAGATGAAGACCGCTAGCAGCACGCCGCCGACAAGGGGCGTCAGCCCGCCTCCGAACGGGTTCAGCCAGGAAATGTGGAACGAGATCGAGTGCGGGGCCGACCCGGCGGCGACCTTGGCGAATGCGACCGCCGCGAAGACCAGCAGCATGATGATCTCGTAGCTGAGCAAGAGCTGCTGGACGCGTGCGGAGAGCTCGATCCCGCGCCAGCAGATCCAGGTCATCAGCACGATCCACACGACGGCGCCCACGATCTGCACCCAGAGGTGGGTCTCCCCGTAGTTCCAGCCGAACAGCTGGTAGGTGTAGACGGCGGCGATGTCGGCCAACGACGCCATCACGATCACGTCCGCGGCGAAGATCGCCCAGCCATTCATCCACCCGACGTACGGCCCCAACGCGCGCGTGCCCCATGCGAAGCTCGTACCCGCGTCAGGATCGGCCTTGTTCAGCTGGCGGTAGGCCATAGCGATCAGGAGCATCGGCACGAAAGCGGCGATCATCGCCCCCGGCGAGAAGACGCCGATGCCGCCGACGGCGACGACGAAGCCAAGCGTGGCGGCCAGCGAGTACGCCGGGGCCACCGAGGCAGTCCCGATCACCAGGTTGGAGAGAAAGCCGATTGCGCCGTGCTTGAGGTCAGGCTCTCCTGCAGCTGGGCGCACAGGCCCCGTTTCTACGACCGTGGTCGCTTCCATCCTCATCCTCCTGATGGTCGGTTCGTCCCGGAATCCTCTTTACCGCACCTGACCCGGCCAGAGTGCGCTCCGTCCTGAGTCGCTCTTGGCCATTGACACACAACGCCTAACAGCCTACAGCCGCTCATCGCGGGACGGCGATTGTGTCAGACGCTGCGCGCAGAGGGCGAGGTAACGCGAGAGCATCACACGGTGGGCTGGCTTGAACTCGCCATTGCACCGACCACTATCCCACTCGCCACGCGCTCGATCGCCTCGGCGGCGCCCACGGTTCCCGGCGTCTCTTGCAGGCGCGCGGAGATCGCGCGCAGACGGTCTTGCAGCGAGGCGCGCCCGAGCAGCCGCCTGACGGCGTCGACCAGTTGCTCGGGCTCATGGCCGTAGGTGTCGAGGCGGACGCCGAATCCCCGCTCCTGGACTCGCTGGGCGTTGTCGTGCTGGTCCCAGAACAGCGACAGCACGACCATGGGACAGCCGAAATGCATGCTCTCGGTGACGGTGTTGTTGCCGCCGTGCGTGATGACGGCGTCGGCATGGGCCAGGACGGCCGTCTGGGGCAGGTACTCCGCGCCCGTAATGTGATCGGGAAGCCGCAGCAGCTCGTGCTGCGGGCCGAGCGAGACGACCGTGCGCAGGTTCTCGAGCGGCGCGAGCGAGTCGATCAGGCGCTGCATGAGCTCAACATCCGCTGAGCCAAGCGAGCCCAAGCTCAGATAGACGAGGGGCCCGTCGCCGACGGGCGGCACCCACGAATCCTGCTCATCGCGCACGCACGACTCGAGCCCCACCCAGTATCCGGGCAGCGGAGCCGAGCGCTCGTAGTCGAGCTCCCGCGGATACACGTACAGGTTCAGCCAGGGCGAGACGCCGATCATCTCGAGCTCGGGCAGCGGCGGAGCGCCGCGCGCCCGACAGAACTCGTCGTGCTCGCGCGACAGGGGGCCGATCACCCGTCGGTACTCCTCCCAATAGGCGTCCCAGGCGCCGCGGTCGTCGGTCGGATAGCCCGAGAAGACCGGCGGGACGAGCTCGTCTTTTACCTCGGCGGGGTTACAGGAGACGATCCGGACCCAGCGCCGCCCGCCGGCAGCCAGAGCAGGGAAGGCGACGACGTTGTCCTCGACCACAACGTCGGGGTGCAGGTCGTCCAGGATCGCGCGCAGCTGATCGTCGGCGTGATGCGCGCCGTCGGCCAGCGCCTGGAAGGTCGGGGCGATGAACTGCCCGAGCTGCTCGAGCGTCGGGCGCCTGAAGACGGACGCAGTGTCCCGGATGAAGTCCTTCCAGAACTGGCCCGGCTCCTGCTCCCGTTCGGGTGGCGGCGCGAGCGCTACCAATCGCTCCTCGAAACCGCGGGCCTCCAACGTGCCCGCAAACGACTCCTCGAGGATGAAGACCACGCGGTGGCCGCGCGCCTGAAGGACCGCGCCGATGCCGGCGCAGTTGTTCGTCGGCCCGTAGGCCCCTTCGGGGAAGAAGGCGATCGTCGCCACTGCTGCTCGGAGGGCCGCTCAGAGGGCCGCGGGACTGAGTCCTACGGCCAGCGCGAGGTCACCACTTTCCTGCGCGTATAGAAGTCGAAGGCATCGCGACCGTTGGCGTGGAGGTCGCCCCGGAAAGAGTCCTTGAAGCCCGCGAACGGGAACCACGCCACCGGAGCCGCCACGCCGATGTTGACCCCCACCATGCCCGCTTCGATGCGGTGCCGGAAAGTGCGCGCGTCCCCGCCCGAGGCGGTGAAGAGCATCGCCGAATTGCCATACCTGCTGCCGTTGCACCAATCGATCGCGGCCTCGAGATGCGGCGCACGGTGAACCGAGAGGATCGGCCCGAAGAGCTCCTCGCGCAGCCAATGGCTCTCGGGCTCGAGGTCGTCGAGGATCGTTGGGCCAAGGAGCGTGCCACCGGGCCCGGGATCGAGCGGACGGCCGTCGAGCACCAGCCGGGCACCCGAAGCGACCGCTGACTCTATTTCACCGAGCAGGCGCTCGCGGCTGGCGACGGAGACGAGCGGGCAGACGTCGGTCTCTGCACTCGTGGCCGGGCCGAGGCGGAGCGCGCCGGCGCGCGCGGCTATCGCCTGAAGCGCTTCGTCCTGCTCGGCGCGCGACCCCACCAGCACGGCCACCGAGCCGGCGAGGCAGCGCTGGCCGGCGGCGCCGAAGGCCGAGCCGATCACGCCCGCGACCATCGCCGATCGCTCCGCGTCCGGCATCACGACCATCGCGTTCTTGGCGCCGCCCAGTGCCTGCACCCGCTTCCCGGTGGTGGTGGCACGGTCGGCGATGAACTGAGCCGTGGCGGCCGACCCCACGAAGGAGATCGCGTCGACGGACGGATGGTCGAGTAGGGCGGTGACCGCGTCGCGGCCGCCGTGCACGAGGTTGACCACCCCGGCCGGGATCTCTTCGATCGCGTCGATCAGCTGCACGATCCGTTGGGCGGGCAGCGGGTCCTGCTCGGAGGGCTTCAGCACGAAGGTGTTGCCGGCGGCGAGGGCATAAGGCAAAAACCAGAGCGGGATCATCGCGGGGAAGTTGAAGGGGGTTATCGCCGCCACCACGCCGACCGGCTCGCGAAAGAGCTCAACGTCGACCCCGGTCGCCACCCCTTCGAGGGTCTCACCCTTTACCAGGTGAGGGACGCCGGCCGCGGCCTCCACGGACTCGATGCCGCGCCCGACCTCGGCGTCGGCGTCGGGCACGGTCTTGCCCATGTCGCGGGCCACCAGCTGCGCGAGCTCCCCGCGGTGCTGGAGCAGCGCGTCGCGCAGCACGAACAGCGCGCGCGCCCGTGCCTGAACTGGTACCTGGCGCCATTGACGGCTGGCGTGACGGGCGGCCTGCGCCGCCGCGTCCACCTCGGAATGGCCGCTCAGCGGCACGCGGGCGACCACTTCGCCGGAGCTGGGGTCGCGATCCTCCAGCACGTCGACGCCTCCCACCTCGAGCCAGCGCCC
>JAFAPR010000087.1 GCA_019247075.1 Solirubrobacterales bacterium | reverse complement strand
CACGTCGGCGCTCTCCTTTCCCGCGAGAGCGGGCACGAGCGTTTGCTGCACAACTCCGTCTCAGCTAGCGGTCACGACGCCGCGGACCGGCGAGCGCTTTCTTCACGAATGCGGTCGCGCGGCGCGGGCGGACCGGCGCGAGCGCATAGGCGACATAGCGATGTCCCCGAGCGGACGCCGGCGCGCGGGGGCTCGGTTGCGAGTTCACGTGAAGGCGCGCATCGACACCAGGAGCCTTCGGCGACGTCCATCACCCCCAATGGACGGAGCTCGCGCGGCATCCCCCTGGTTCGCGGAAATCGCGTCGGCGGTGGTCAAGAACTCGGGATACCACGCGTCGACCCCGGAGGTTGATTCTTGACGGAGTTTCTGGACCGTTTCGCGACGACCACAGGTACAAGTGGGTCGCGAACCAGCTCGCTCAGTCCGAGCGTTGGAGGCGATTGATCGGAACGAATAAGATCGATCTTTTAGTGATATCCTGTACGTCTCATCTAGCGTCATGAGAAGCGCCGATTCCTACGAGATCCTCGCTGTTGCCGCGTTCCTGCTCCCCGCGGCTCTGCGAGCCCAACGAGCTGGCATAGCCTCGGGTACGAGCTCTATATGGGCTCGCCGCTCTGGCCGTTACGACGTCGACTCTGGATTCTCCGAGCAGGTGGAGGATGCGAACGATGTCGGAGCGCAAGGGGTGACGATCAACCATCGGACTTACGCGCGTCTCGGTCACGAGCATCCGACCGATGTTGCCGTGCTCTGCTGGACCTGCGATCGGCGCGGACTCGCGCGCCGGCTCCATGGCCCAGTCACTCCCGGCGTAGAGACGTACGTACGTAACGGCAAACGGCTGTGGGTCGAGTGGACGAGCTGAGCCGAACAGCAAGCGCGGGCAGCGTATTTGCCCTTCTCACAGACGAACTTGCCGAACGCCTTCTCGAGCGGATTGCCGAGCGGCTACCGAGCCTTCTACGTGCGAACCAGGAGACCTCAACACCATGGTTGACCACCACCGAGGCGATCGCCTACACGAAGCTCCCTGAAGGAACATTCCGGAAGCTCGCCGCTTGCGGCAAGATTCCTTCGCACGGTGGACGGACCAAACTGTTCTATCGACCTGAGCTTGACCAAGCGCTCCTCGGTTGCTCGGGCATCGCCGCAGAATCACGCGCGCTGAGACGGGTGCAGTAATGCCGTGGAAGGAAAGGCGCGTCCGTATCGAGCGCGGGCTCTACAAAGTCGGCGATGTTTACTGGGCGTGCGCTACACCAGTCGGGGACCGCAAGCCACAGTGGGGAAAGCTCGGCGCGGTCGGTATCCAAGAGGCGCGGCGCAAGCGGGATGAATTCGCTTATCGACTCAAGACCGGTCATGCTGCGCCCGCCTCCAGCCGTTACACGCTCACGGAGCTCGCCGACGAATGGCTCCAACACCTCGAGGGGCTCGTGGAGACCGGAGAGCTTCGCTTGCGCACGGTCGAGTCGTACCGAAACGGAATACGACTCCATGTCCTCCCAGCACTCGGCAGCCGGCGAGCCGCATCGATCACGGCAGAGGATCTTGTGTTTTGGCACGAAGCACAGCGCCGTGGCGGTGCTGCAGATTGGTCGATCCGCGCGCGCTGGGTCGCGTTTCGAGGCTTGCTCGCCTACGCGGCGCGAGTTGGCGTTATCGCGACGAATCCCGCGAATTCACTACTAAGACGAGAGCGGCCAAAGCTCGGTCGCTCCAAGGACCGGTTCTTGACTCCGCGGGAGATGGAGGCGCTGCTCGGACACGCGAGGGGCAGCGCATCGCTCGCCATCCCCGTCCTGCTGTTCAGTGGACTGCGAGTCTCCGAACTGCTTGGCCTCACTTGGCAGGACATCGACTTCGACCGGGAAGTCATGATCGTGGGCTACCAGATGAGTCGAAAGGGGAACCTACGAGTTCCTCTGAAGACCGAGAGCGGGTACCGCGAAGTGATACTGATGGCCGAGCTTGGCCGTCGACTACGTAGGGCAAGGCTCGTCGCACGGTTTTCGCGGGATGTCGACCTCGTCATCTGCAACGGCGTCGGCCACACACTCGGCTACTCGAAGCTAAGGAAGGACTTCGCTGCGACGTGCTCCGCAGCCCGCGTCGCCGGAACCACCCCGCACACGTGTCGGCACACGTTCGCCAGCCTGCTCATCGCTCAGGGTCGCGAAGTAGCGTTTGTGTCTCAACAGCTGGGTCACGCGAGCACGAAGACAACATGGGACACGTACGTCCACCTCTTCCGCGCGCGGGAGAACGCTGAGGCTGCGCGCAGCGCGTTGGACGCCGACTTCGGCCGTATGCTCAGAGCTGCCGACCGTCCACACCCGGCGTGAAGCACTCAGTGAGGGTTAAAGCAAGGAACAAGCACCTGCGGCAATTGACGACACTGGGCGGCACAGAACTGTCGCCGCATCGCCGCAAATAGCGCCAATCGCAACCACCGACAAAGCATGAGCACAGCTTGCGCCGAACTTACAAGCAGGAGGTCACTGGTTCGAGCCCAGTACCGCCCATTTGTGACCCTCCGGCAATCGGGACGGCCTGGCTGCGTACGGGAGAGTTGCCGACGCCGTTACCGGGCGTCATGGAAGCGCTGTGGAAGCCTCGGTGGCGCCCCGCGAGGCGGAGATTGGATCGCCGGTGCGCCGCGCGAACCGTCGCAGGCGCGGTCCCGACGCGACGATGCCGACACCGACGAGGTGTGCGCTCGCAACGCCGTGCAAAGCATGGGCGATGGCTCACTGGCGGCCCGTCGCTGTTTCTGGACGGGAGCGGAGGTATTCATGTGATCACAGCGAGGCTTTCACAGTTTGTGGCGGTCGCTGACGCCGAGCTTTTGCATGGCGCGATAGAGGTGCGACTCGACGGTTCTTACAGACAGCACGAGGCGCTCGGCGATGTCGGCGTTGGAGAGCCCTTGCGAGGCCAGTTGGACGAGTTGTGACTCACGCGGGGTGAGCATGACGGCATTGTTGTCGAGTTCGCTCATTGCGGGCAGCACGGCGCCATGGCCACGTGCGTTGAGAGCGCGGCAGCGCGCGGCAGCCTGGCGTGCCGAGTCCTGGCGGCCTTCGCGCGCGAAGGCGTCGGCGGCGTATGCGGCAGCTTCGGTGGCGTAGCGCAACGCGCCGATCTGCTCCATCTCATCGGCGACTTGAAGTAGGCGAGGACCGCTATCCGCAGCGAGAGCGCTGGCGTGATCGGCGTAGGCGTAGACGAGACGCGCATCGCAGCGACCGGCCAGTGGCTGCAGTGACTTCGCGAGGCGTCGGGCGGGGGCGCCTACGCGCATTGCTTCATATGTAAGTCGTGCGGCGTGTACGGGGCTTGGCGACAGTTCCTTCGCGGCGTCGAGTAGTAGCTGTTGCGCGCGTGGCGGATCGCCGGTGGCGTGAGCGGCCCAGGCCTCGGCGCGCACGACGTAGGGCAGCTGATGGGCCAGCGGGCCGGCCTCGCCCACGCGCGCGCGGCATCGGTCTAGCGCGGGTCCTATTGCGGCTGGTTCGTTTGTGAAGCACGCCACACCGACTTGCATCGCGTCGGCGACGGGCAGCAGCCCGACCGGGTCGTGGTACTCCAACTGCACTTCGGCTTCGGCGAGGAGCGTGCCGGCGTCGATGTATCTGCCCGCTGAGAACTGCAGGCACGCGAGCGAATATGCTGCCTGGCCGGCGGCTGCGCGGTCGCCAAGACGCACACCCTGCTCGAGCGCACCGTTCATCCAGGCTGCGAGCTCGGTCCACCGCTCGCCGGTCTCGAGGATGACTCGACTCCAGAGCGAGAGCGCGATCGCCTGGCTCAGATTTCGCAGCGGTAGCTCTGGTCGAATGCTCGCGGCGAGCTCCAGCGCCTCAGCGGTCCGGCCGCTGTAGAAGAGATTTGCGACATGCACGGGCTCGAGTTGCCCGCGGATGTCCGTCCCGACCTCCGGGATCGCAAGAAGTTCCGTCGTTGCCGAGACGTTGAGGCCGAGGCGTTCAAAGGACGCGAGTCGCAATCGAAGCGGCTGCAGGCGCTGCTGCCAGGCGGGCTCCGGCCACCAACCCGTGGCGCGGTCGAGCAGGTCGCGGAGCGCGGCGGGACGCTTGAGCCCCCAATGCAAGATCTCGCTCTGCTGCTCGAGGTAGTCCAGCGCGGCGTCCTGGGTGCCGATGCTGGCTTCGGCTGAGTTCAGCACCGCGGTTGCATCGGCGAACCGGCTGCGTACCGTGTGGGCCCGCGCCAGGAGCAGCGCCGCCTCGATCCCGCCGCCGGCGTCCCGTGCCTGAGCCGCCAGCGCCGCGCCGAACTCGGGATCGCCGGCGAGGTTTGCCGCTCGGGCCGCCTGGAGCATCAACTCAATCGAGATCTCTTCGCCCGCATCGATCAACCAACGAGCGAGACGCAGCGAGTCTTCGGGCGTTATCGACATCCGCGCCTTGACCGTCTCCGCGAGACGCAGCCGTGCCCCACGCGCTCGCAACGAGGGCAGCCCCGCGCGAATTACTTCCCCGTAGAGCGGGTGAGCAAGTCGCACCTCCCCGTTCAGCCCCGCCCCGGTGATGGTGATCAGCCCACGAGCCTCGGTCGCCTCAAGCGGCTCGGGTCCAACAAGCGCCAGGAGCTCCTCCAGGCGCAGCGGCTCGCCGAACGCCAACAGCTCGAGCGCTCGCTGCTGAGCATCGGTAAGCCCCGTCATCCGGGCGGCAACAAGCTCACTCAGCGACGCGCTGACGGCCGGCTGGCCGGGCAGCCGCCACATGCCACTGACCCGTTCAAGGGCACTACCGGTGATCGCGCCGAGCACCAGCTCGCGGACGTAGAGCGCGTTGCCTCGACTGGTTTGCGCGATCCAGCGGCGCGCCCCAAGCTCGACCGGGCCACCTGCGATCTCCTCCGTCAGCGCCTCCGCCTCGGGTTCGGTCAGGAGGCCAAGCTCAAGCTGTAGCGCGCCGGCGTCCTTCCACAGCGAAACGATGGCGTCTGGGCACGGCTCGTCACTGCGGACGGTCGCCACCACGAACGCCGTGCCCGTGGTGACCAGATGGAGCACTAGTGTTGCTGAGGTGGGGTCCAGCCATTGGGCGTCATCGACTCCGAGAACGAACTGGCGGCCGCGGGCACGTTCGCGCAGTGCCGCGGCGCTGCGTTGCATCAGCTCGAAGAGGTCGTCAGAGCGAACGTCGGCGGGGATGATCGCGACGAACGCACCCAGCGGGACGCTCGTGGCGCTCCGCGTCGCCTGGATCCACGCGGTCGCGCAACCCTCACTGTCGAGCATTGACACTGCCTCATGGGCCAGCCGAGATTTGCCAACCCCGGCGGCAGCCCGGATGATGATCCCGGCTGATCCTCGCGCGCGTGCAGCCGTAACCCGCTGCAGCTCGACGGCGCGACCAACTAGAGGCCAGGACGGCGCTGCCGGCATCAGTAGCCGCCGCTGATAATCCGCGGATGGGACCACACTGGTGGGCCGCGGGTGAACACGGTTATCCCCGGCGCTGGTGCCAAACGTCGACGTCGATACCGATCACTGGATTCTCGATACGCGTGCGGCGCTTCATTCCGAGCTTGACCGCGATGCGTTGGGAGCGCTCGTTTCCGGGATGGATGATCGAGATGATCGCGACCTGCTCGAGCCGGCCGAACGCGTCGTCGCGCGCCGCGATCGCGGCTTCGGTCGCCAGGCCGCGGCCCCACGCCGAACGGGCCAGGCGCCACCCAAGCTCGGGCGCCGGACCGGCCGCGGCCAGAAACGGCGGCACGTGGGCAAGACCGGCAAAACCGAGGAAGCGTCCTGCGTTCCCCGGCTCGCGCGACTCCACCGCCCAGGGGCCGTAGCTGTGACGCTCCCAGTGATCGACGATCTGCCCGAAGAATGCCACGACCGCCTGCTCATCCACCGGCCGGTTCAGATACCGACCGACCTCGGGATCACGGTTGATGTCGGCCATCGCCGACTCATCCTCGGCCCGCCACCGGCGTAGCAGCAAACGCGGCGTTCGCAGCTCATCCACGCACCCAAAGTATCTGACACCTGTCTAGTCAGGGGCGGGTACCAGGATCTCCCTGAGCCGGGTCGCAGTACCTCCTCGTCGGGGATTGCAGTAGTCGGCTACTGAGGACACCGCCTCCATCCATAGGCAGTCTTCGACGCATGGCAAAGCGAGCCGCGCTCTCGGGGCGCGGATCTCACGAACGGAGGAAGCGGAATCATGTCTACAGGATCGACCACAGTCGGTGAGATAGAGGAGCGCGCGAAGACGGGCTTCGGGATCTATGTGGCGTTTGTCCCGTGGGTGCTGTTTACACTGATCACCCACCACGGCAGCCTGAAGGCCGCCGCGATCGCGGCACTGGGAGCGGCCGTCATCATCGCGCTTCCCTCGTTGCTCGGCGGACGTCCCAAGCTACTCGAGCTCGGCGCAATCCTCGCCTTTGCCGGCTTCGCGATCGTAGCCTTCAGCGCTGATGCAGCGACGGGCGCGTTCGTGGCGCGCTACGCGCGAGCGATGGCGGCCGGCGTGCTGGCGGTGATCGCGTTCGCATCACTGCTACTGACCCCGTTCACCGAGCAGTACGCACGGGAGTCGGTCCCGCGTGAGTTCTGGTCATCGCCCCGTTTCAAGCAGATCAACCGCCAACTGACGCTGATGTGGGCGTGGGTGTTCGTCGCGATGATCCCATCACACCTGATCGCGGGCGCGATCGATACCCGACGCGCGAACACCATCCTCAACTGGGTCGTGCCGATCGTGCTCATCGTCTGGGCCGCCAAGCGGACCGCCGCGGCGAGCGACCCCGAAGGCGAGGTGGCACGATGATCGCGCGCTTCAAGGATGAGGACTTTCAGCTTGGGCTGGAGACTGCGCCTGGATGCACCTAGCGGCAGGCGGCGGACGTGGGCGAGCTGCTCGCGAACGCGGCTCGGGTACCGACGGCGACGGCGATTCATGGCTGCGGCGAGTGGTCAGTCACGCCGGACGCGTTGTGGACCACCGCGTGCGAGGCGCAGTCGGTGGGCCGATGGATCAGTGCGCTGGCCCACTACCGTCGAGCGGCGACCTGTCACGCGACGCGAGCTCGAACACTGGCGCCGACAACGAGAATGTTGGGATCGCGTCGTCGACCTCCTCCCGGTTCCCGGGAGCGAATCGAAATCGCCTACGAGAACACCGACCTTCCGGGCACTTCTTTCGGGCGCCCGACTCGGCGCTCGACGAGCGCCGGCCCTGGTGATTCTCAGCAACCGCAGCGACGGCGCCACCTCGCAGATGTGGGTCCAAGTCGGTGCGGCTGCCAGCGAATGCTGTTTGCCCCTGCTGGCTGGTCAGGACGCACCCGTCGTGTCGGTTGCGGCAGCGAAAGAGCCGTCAGTGGACTTGCCCCGTTTTCGACGACGGTTGAACGCTTCGGGTCGTAAGCCGGGGAATGTGAGGTTCAGGTGCCCAGAACGAGGCCGCCGTATCCCGAGGAGTTCCGTCGCGAGGCGGTCCGTCGCGAGGCGGTCCGTCTCGCCCAGCTGGGCGATAGGCCGCAGCGTAAGCCACCGAAGGACTTGGGGACTTTCCGATGTCATGTTTCGTAACTGGCTCAAGGAGGAGAGGGCCGAGCGGGGTGAGCGTCCGGGGGGTGTCCGGTGAGGAGCGCGAGGAGCTTGCGCGGTTGCGGGATGAGAACGCGCGGCTGCGGATGGAGCGGGAGATCTTGCGAAAGCGCGGTCTTCTTCGCGAGGGAGGACGACCGGCGATAGGCGAGGCGTAGTCGTTGATCGCTGCGCTCGCCGCGACGCTCAACAGCCGGCCGCGCAAGACCCCGGGGTGGCGGACACCGGCGGAGGTGCTCGACGAGTACCTGGCGGCCGCGGCATGAACGCTCACCACGGCAGGGCCCGACGGAGGAGACGCCACAGTGACTACTACTCTCCGTTCACCCACACACTGTTGCGAGGACTTGAGCCCGAGCAGTACGTGAGCCTCGCCTTCGGCAAGGGCGCGCGCGACGCCGGGATCGCGGTCTCGTTGGGCTCCTGCAGCGACGCCTACAACAATGCGGTCGCCGAGTCCTTCTTCGCCAAGCTCGAGAAGGAGCTCGTCAACCGCCCGCAGCTGGCCCAGCGGGGCAGAGCTGCAGTCCGCCGTGTTCGAGTACACCGAGAGGTTATACAACCATCAGCGCCGCCACTCAACGCTCTGAATGCTCGCCCCAGCAGCCTACGAACAACTCCGATTCCATACGCTCGACGGTTGAGAGCCATCGCTCGAACAACGACAATCAACCCACCCAGAGGTGTCACGCAAACCGGGCAGGTCCACGTCGAGGGCTAATCCGTTCGGAGCGGGCGGTGGTCGACGGCGTCGGCATAGCTGCTGCTTTGATGAACCGCGACCGGAAGTGCTGGCTGATTCCAGCTCGCACTCCGTCTCGTCGCTGTCGGATTGTCCCAATTATGCGAAGGACAGCACCCTTGCGTCGCGGGTGGTTCGACGATGTGCAGCGACGGTCCGCAGCCTCACGGGTGGTGCTTGTGCTCGCATTTCATCGGCGTCTTATTGTTCGCGGGGGCTCATCAGATCGAGCGGACGCTTCCGTGTGTGAGGTATGCCTGGAGGTAGAAGCGAGTTAGCGGGTGCGGACCGGGTATCGCGGCGCGATGGCTTGGCCGTGAGCGGACAGCGGGGTCGGCGTCCACGTGTAAAGACGCCGACCCCAGGTGTTGAGCTACGGAGTTTGCCTAGCTGTTATGGCTTAGGGCTGATCGCGTTCCAGAAGTCGCAGTGGTGGTTTAGTGATATCTGCGCTGTGGTCATGACCTCGCTGTCTCCGCCTGGCTGCCAGGACATGACTTCGTGGGTGTCGTTGAACTCGGGCCAGAATGGTGTGAACTTTGCGGTCGGGTTGCCGGTCCGAGCGAACGTGGTGAGGTCAGCGACCTCTTGTTGCTGCAGTACCAAGTTGTTGGCGTCCAGGTTGGTTGTCCCGAGGAAGCCGGGGAACAAGAAGTATGCGCCGACGTGGTAGGACCCGTTGGGTAGGTTCGGCGGCAGGTATGACGGAGGGGCGTCGCCGTGGTCGAGCTCGTACTCCCAGGCGGGCATGCGCTTTGCCAGGAGCTGCTCGGTGACGATCGCCGGGCAGACGGTGTAGGCGTCGGCGGCGACTGTCCTGAACGCGATGAATGGGGAGTAGAACCGCTCCAGCGGGTACTCCTGAAGCACCGCAGGCGCATATGCTCCGAATTGCTGATCGACCAGCGCGCGATATTGGTCCGGGGTCGTTGCGGTTCCGGCTAGGTTCTCGTCGCGATTTGTGCCGGCGATCACCCGGACGCGGTTTGCGGTTCCCCTGACGAGAGACTGGCGCAAGGAGAGCGGCAGGACCCTTGCGTTTAGCGTCGGGCTGATGGTGCCCGTGCCGCTCGCCGTGAAGCCGCCGCCAGCGGCCGCGAGCACCGCGGCGGCGGGAACCCTCCGCAGGCAGTCGGCGACCTCGGCCGCGCTCGTGCACCCCACTGCGGCGACGAAGCTCTCGCCCGCACGGTCGGCTACCGCTTGCGTGGGTGGTGTGGACTTGCAGTCCTGGAAGTTGAGGACCTGGTTCGGGGATCCGAACAGGGTGCTGTATTCACCGCTGACGCTGAAGGCCTTCTCGAACAACCCGTGGGCGGTCGGAGACGCGATCTGGTCGCACACGCTTGACCCCCCGGCGGACTCTCCGAAGATGGTGACGTTCCCGGCGTTGCCTCCGAACGCGCGGACGTTCTGCTTGACCCACCGCAGCGCCGCCTGCTGATCCTCCAACCCATAATCGCCTGAGTCCTCGCCGAGCGCGCGATCCGCTAGGAACCCGAAGATGTTGAGGCGGTAGTTCATCGAGACAACGACCTCGCGCCCGCTGTTGGCGAGCAGCGAGTAGTCCACATTTCCGCTACCTCCGATGAAGCCGCCACCGTGGATGTGCACGAGAACCGGAAGTCCCGATGCCGGCTGGGGCCCGGCGGGGCGAACGACGTTGATGAACAGGCAGTTCTCGCTTCCCGCGACGGAGGAAGGCGCCAGCACTTGCACGCACTGGCTGCCAAACGCGGTGGCCGGGAGAGTCGTCGTCCACGGAGATGGTGGCTGTGGTGGCTTCCAGCGCAGGGGGCCCACGGGCGGGGCGGCATATGGGATACCCAGCCATTGGTAATCACCGTCCTGCAGGATCCCGCACACGGGGCCACTGTTGATCGCGACGGTCGTGTCGGGCGCACATGCGGGGTCAGTCGCTGCGCGTCCGTTGGTGCTCGGCACCAATGCCCCGAACGCCCTTGCGAGCAAAGCCGACCCCGTGCTGACGCGGTGCGTAGATTGAACCGCTGAGGCGACGGCGGCCCCCGAGCTAACTACGAGAACCAGAGCGCAGGCGCCAATCATCCATGGCCGTTTGCGACGAGTCAATGAAGTGAAGCGAGTCATATATCTTCCTCAGTTAGTTAGTGTGTACCGAGCCTCGCCGGGTAACAGTGACTGTTGATCTCAAGGCCGCGTCGGTGCACATCGCACTGACGAACCAGCTCCGGGCGGTGGCGGCGGCGCCGATGACGCCGTAGCAACCCTTGACTTGGCTATCTCATAAAGATCCCTCCTTCGCTCACTTCCTCTCTCGCCTGGGGCTGCTCGAATAAACCCATACTTGCCGGCGGGTCCACAAAACGGCCGGCGCGCCCACGTCGTGCACACTGGCCACACCTTGGTCCAGTTCGCAGTGCGCCGGTCAGCGCCTGTGAAACCTGGTTGCGCCGGCGGTCACGGGAGCGCGCCTGCTGATTTGACGGCCTGCAAGACGTGGTGTGTTACCTGGAGAAGGTTATCGTTGGCGTTCGTGGTTCAGGAGGGCCGCCTGACCAAGCGACCGAGCTGGTGGAGAACACGGCCCCGCCGCCAAGGTATTTGGTGAGGTCAAGGTCGGGGCAGACCAGCGGGTTCACGGGCCCGCTTCCGAGGGAGGCTTCAGCATTGACGTGTTCCCCGACCAATTGGTACGTGGGCGGGTTGCCGGTCGCAACGCGCCACGACGGTCGCACGCGCCACGATAGAGCTGTCGGCGGAGCGCCTGGCGTGTCGTCGACGCGGTCGATTGTCCCTACTGCGGCACCGCCGGATAGCTCGAGGCGGGAGAAGTTGCCGATCAGCTGCTCACGATAAACCGTACCATCCGCCCGGGGTGAGGGCTCATAGGATCCGGATGGCCACTGATGCCGATCCGCTTCGGAGCGCGCCCCGGGTGCATGAGCGACCGCCACCCGGCAGCCAGGCTCTGCAGGCGCGACGACCCGCAGGCAAAAGGCTGTTCCGGTGTCTCCGCTCGTGCCGCCCTCAGAAGCCGCGACCGCCAGACCGACAGCCGCTGCTAACGCACCGCCGACCGGAAGCATCAACACAGTCAGACGCGAGCGACGCGGACGGTACATCAGCGACCCTTCCCCTTCATCACCATCGGGCGCAAGACGACACCTTGCGCGGCCTGCGCCGTGCACCGACGCAGCAACGCGATCGTAGATTGCGGACATGGACTGCGTCAAGAGGCCCGAAACCGCAAACCGCAACGATGTAAGCTCGCGCACGCCCAAGTTTCCGGCCTAACGTCGCTGGGGCCGGGCCCCTCGGTGGAAGGCTGCGGTTAGCGTCCGGAGCAGCGCGCAAGACGCGGGCGTCTGCACAATCGCATCTTGACGAGCCAACTGCTCTCATTCCGACCCCGCGGAGGATACGGACGGGTTACATCCTTTACCGGGACCCGCGCTCAACGGTAGCGGGGTACGTTTGATTTGATCAAACAGCCGGGTCGCGACGCGCGCCCCTCCGCGTGGACGGTGACGCCGCGGGCGGCGTAGAACTGGATGGCGCGGTTGAGGAACCCCGGCGCGGTGCGGGCCTTCTCGCCCTCGTGCAGCGCGACGTAGGCCAAGCGGGTGGCGTCGGCCACGGACACCCGCACGAACTCCCAGCCAGTCGATGGTCGATCGAACGTTTGCCGAGGCCGAGGGCGCGTCCATTGACGCGCCATCCACGAGCGCCGATATCCCCGACCGTGAGTGTTCCAGCGACGAGTTCCGCGCTGGCCGGTGCGGCCGCCGCGCAAGGCATGTTCGCCGTAGCCGCACAAGCCGCGGCCGGCGTGTCCGCCCCGAATGCCGGTTCCAACGCTGGCTCCGCACAGGAGGCAGCTCAGGTCGCGGTGTTGACCAAGGCCTTGCAGATGGAGCGCTCGCTGGTGAACATTCTCGCCTGAGCCCACGCGTCCCGACGACGGGCGCGGGAGCGCGAAACAGGACCTATCGCTGTGGTGCTGTCGTCACGGCTGGCGCTCGTGACGTTCATACATTGGCATTACGTTGGTTCGCCAGGGTTCCGCCGGTGGGCAGCTCCGGGACCCAGCGGTTGACATTTCCAAGGACGAGGCGTGGGTTGATCCTCGCGCTCGGCGGCGGTTTGGTCGTGGTGGCGCTGGGCGGCTTCGGGTTCATCTATTTCGTGTTGTTTCCTACCTCGTCGCCGAAGCCGTTTTCCTTGAGCACGTCGCGCGTTGCGGTGCCGGTCTCCTCGAGTACGGAGCTCGCCGGCCGCTGGACCGTTGCGGCCGGTTCGGTGGCGGGCTACCGGGTGCGCGAGAAGCTTGCGTTCCTGCCCGCCGAGAGCGATGCGGTCGGCCGGACCTCCGCGATCACCGGCGCTGCCGCGCTGGCCGTGTCCGGCAGCACCGTGACGGTCAAGGCCGCGTCATTCAGCGTCGACGTGACCAAGCTCAAGAGCAACGAGACGATGCGCGATCAGCACATTCGCACGCTCGGAATCCAGAGCGCGACGTATCCGACGGCGACGTTTGTCCTCTCCTCCCCGGTGACGTTCCCGGCCGGCGCACTGAGCGGGAAGGTGTTCGACACCTCGGTGACGGGCGTGTTCCGCATCCACGGCACGTCCAAGACTGAGACGGTGCGGGTCCAAACGCGCCTGTCGAGCGCGGAGCTCGCCGCGGTCGGCTCCCTCACCTTCCCCTGGAGCGAGTTCAACATGACCGCGCCCAGCGTCGGCGGCTTCGTGTCGGTGACCAACCGGGCGACAATGGAGTTCGACCTGCTGCTCAAGCACGGGTAGCCGCGAGAGGAACGGATCAGGATCAATGAGCACCGAAGCGCACATCACCCGCCGCCAAGCGGTCAAGGCCGCGGCCGGCGCGGGCGCCGTCTACCTGATCGCTCCCGCGCTGCCTGGCGCGGTTGGCGGGGTGACGGCCCTGGCGGCCTCGGCCTGCGCGACGCCGACGCCTGAGCTGACCGAGGGCCCGTACTGGGTCAACACTATGCTGCGCCGCTCGAACGTGGTGGCCAACTCCCACGGTAGCGGCCACCAGGCAGGCGTGTCCCTGCACCTGTACATCAACGTGGTCGACTCGAGCAACGGCTGCCGGCCCCTCGATGGCGTAGCCGTCGACATCTGGCACGCAAACGCCCACGGGTTGTACTCCGACGAGTCCTCCCAGGCCGCCGGCGGCGGCACGAGCTCCTCGCTCGGAGACACCATCGCGGATAACTGGCTGCGTGGGTATCAGATCACCGGCAAGGATCGCGGGCTCAGGCAAAGAGCGGTGCACGGACAGGTCAGCTTCAAGACGATCTGGCCAGGCTGGTACACGGGCCGCGCGATCCACATCCATGTCCGGGTGCGTAAGCTCTCCCACGGCGGCGCCACGATTGCTGGCTACACGACCCAGATCTTCTTCACCGACGCCCAAAACGATCGAGTACTGACCGGGGCGGCGCCGTACAACACCCGCTCGCCGCAGCGAGACCCGACCACCAACAAGAACGACACCGTCCTGGCCGCCGCCAGCGTCGCAACCAACCTGGCCAAGGTCAAGGGGAGCCTTAAGCGGGGCTTCTCGGCCACGTTCAACATCGTGCTCGACAACGCCGAGGTCGACGCCACCGGTAGCCTCGGGCGGCCGAACAGCGGCGGACCCCCGCCCGGCGCAGCATCGCCGGCATAGGCGATCGGTCCCCCGCTTAGGGGTCCGAGGCTTCAGGGTAATCAGGGTAATCGATGCGGCCGCGCTCGACGGCGCGGCGCATGGAGCGTGGCGATGATCCGGAAGGCGCCGGGACCGATCCTTCCGCTCCGGATCGCCGCGGCCAGGAAGGCGTCGTTGTGAAAGCCGAGCCACGCGAGGCGCTCTCGGTGCGCCCGCTCGACCCGCCCACCCACGGCCAGATCACGCTCCGCGATGGCCAGCGGCCGCCGGAGGAGCCGGGCCTCGAACCTCGAGAGGATCACCTGCTCCCCCTGCACGAGAGCTGCGCGGCGAGTTCACTCGCGGCGGCGACCAGCTCGGCTGCAGTTGGCACTCCGCGACTCATCGGCTCACCAGTCGGCGATCAGCCGTATGTCGTACCAGCCAAGCAGCGCTGCGTCGACCGGCCGGCCTCCGGCGACTCATAGCCCGCGATCACGTCCTGGCGGGAGCCGAAGCCGCCGACTGGGCACGGGCCGCCCAGTCGCCCATGCCGCAGGCACAGGAAGGCCCGGTCCTCGTGAGGGTATCCGAGGTGGCACTGCTCCCAGCCGAGCACTGCGCGGACGTCCTCCTCGTCCACGACCAGGTGCGATGCGGGCAATCGAGCGAGTTTCAACAACGAAGGTTCCCGTTGCGAAAGTGGCCGTGAACAACACGTGCCGAGAGGTCGCTGAGGCGCCGGCGATGCAGCTCGCCGAACACGAGCTCGAAGAGCGAGATCTCCTCGTTGAACCGCTGGCAGTGGCCGCGAGTGCCCTCCATGGGATCGCGTACCTGATGGCCACGGTGCCTGGCAAACGACGCGCACGGCTCGGGCTTCAGACGTTCCGGCAGTGCTGGTCACCGACGATCACTGCTCAACGCGGCGGCCGAGCCGGCGTGAGGGACCTTCTCCGGCGCTCGCGTATCCGTATCGGTGAGTCTGACTATCCCTTGCTGACCATACGAGCTCACCGCGCGAGCGGCGGCCGCTGTAAGTGTCACATCGCTTAGAGAGGCCTCACGGACTTCTCACGGAAACCACACCCTGAGTGCCCATCCTTCGCTCGGGAGACGGAGATCACCCAACCCATTCCCTGCCACCCCGATGCGGAGAAAACACCTGACACGCTCGTCCAAGCACATTCTCGCGTCCCTTGCCGCCGCGGCGGTTCTGGCCGGTGGGACCGTGGCTGCGCTTGTGGACAGCCACGGCGCGAGAGCCGCTTCCACGACCACAACCACCCCCACGGCCACGACCGGAAGCCCTCCGAGCGGCTCCCCTCCGAGTGGCTCAGGGTCCGGCTCGACCGCAACGTACGCCCGCACCGGCGCTCGTACCTTTACCAGCGGCACGACCGTGCTGAACGCAGAGACGATCAACGCGCACAACAGCGACGAGTCCGGCGTGCTCGTCAAGGGTGGACATGTGACGCTGCGTAATTCACGCGTCGCTACCACAGGCGACTCGAAGTCAAGTGACCAAAGCAGCTTCTACGGCCTGGGCGCCGGCGTGCTCGCGGAAAGCCGTGGCAAGCTGATCTTGTCCGGGGGCTCGGTGTCCACCAGCGGCAACGGCGCCAACGCTGTGTTCGCGTCCGGCTCGGGCGCGCTCGTGAACGTGATCGGGGCCACGCTGAAGGGCACCGGCCAATACGCCCACGGCGCGATGGCGGCCGGCGGTGGGAAGCTCAAGCTGACCAACGTCATCATCTCCACCGCCGGTGGCAGCTCGGCGGCGGTGGCGACCGACCGCGGGGGCGGCACCGGGACCGTCGTAGGCGGCAGGATGCACACCTCGGGCCCCACCTCGCCGGGCATCTACTCCACGGGCAACATCACGGTGACGGGCGCGACGATGACGGCCACCGGCTCGGAAGCGGCGGTCGTCGAGGGCGCGAACTCGATCACCGTGGTCGACACCCACCTCACCGGCACGGTCAAGCGCGGTGTGATGCTCTATCAGAGCTTCTCCGGCGACGCCCAGCGGGGAACCGGCACCTACACGATGCGCGGCGGCACTCTCGCAGCGAAAGCGGGACCGGCCTTTTACGTCACCAATGAGAAGGCCGTTATCAACCTCTCCGGCGGAGCCAAGATCGCTGCCCGCTCGGGCGTGCTTCTGCGAGCCGACAACGCCGGCACCGGCTCTGGTAACACCGGAGCGGGCGTGGCCACGCTGAACGCGAGTCACGAGGACCTGAGCGGCGATATCGTCGCCGTCGGCACCGGCTCGATCGCCGCCAAGCTCAACAAACAGCACACTGCGCGGCACGATCACCAACGCGGCGCTGACGCTGAGCGCCAGCACGTGGACGGTCGCCGGCGACTCCGCCCTCACCAGTCTCAACGGCATCACGATCAAGCACGGCACCGTGACGAACATCATCGGAAGCGGGCACACCGTGACCTACAACGCCAAGCTCAATCCCAACCTAGGGGGAAAGACCTACAAGCTCGCCGGCGGCGGCACACTCAAGGCCGTATAACGCGACCAGCGGCCCTGCGCGCGTCAGGGCAGGCGTGGCCGCGAGCCACCGGGCTGATCGGCGACCGCTCCGAGCGCAGCAGCAGAAGTTGAGACAGGAGATGGGACCCCACCTGCCTCCAGTTCCCGGCGTCCGAGCGGACATGGTGCCGTCGACGCGACGGCACCACCTTTACCTCGACGGGCTGGCGCGTGGTGCGGGTAGGCGGCCAAATGTTCGGGCCGCGGGCCAGGCCGGTGATTCGGATGGCGGCCGGGCGGGAAACCGTCGAGCTAGTGGCGTAGTCGAGAGCGCAGCTCAGAAGCGCCGGTCGCAATCGGAGGTTTGGGAGGAGACGCGGTGAGGTGGCAGCAGACGGCGGCGGTGGTCGCGGCAGTGGTGATGTTGTGGTGCGCGGTTGTTGCGGCGAGCCCGGCCGTCGCGGCTGACCAGCCGGTCGCGGTGTGTCCGCCGGGCAAGGTTTCTCTGGCGGTGGCGCCGGCGAGTCAGGGGGTGTTCGCGCTCGGCGCGTTCGGTGTCGTCGTTGACCGCACCGGACTGAACGTGCAATCTGCCGGTCGCGTGCTGTGGTCATCGGTCTCCCGCGTGCCGTTTGTGGGGGCGGGCAGGGCACGGTCCAGTTCACTGACGGCGGTGGGTTCTATCAGGTGCGGGCTCGGTTCTCCCGCTGCTGGCGGCGCCAGACGATCACCCGTGCCGCGCTGAGCCCACACTCGCTGCGGCTCACTGGGTCGCTTGGCGCGGGCGCGCGCTTCACGGTCACGTTCAGCCTTGCCTCAAGTGTGCGCTTGGCGATGACGGTGCACGTGAGCGCGCCGGGCGCGAGCACTGTTTTGCTGACTGCCGGATCACCAGTCCGTGATGCGGTGCACGGCTTTGGCGCGATGACCCGGTGGAATCTGAAGGGCGGCGTCGTCCCGATCCTGACCCGCGAGCAGGGGGTCGGGCGTGGGGAGCCGGGCGTCACGCAGGTCGAGGACCAGCTCACGCCTCCGCAGGGCGGCGCCTACAACACCACGTACGCGGTGGTGCCGCAGTATCTCACCAGCAGTAACCGCGGGTTCTTCTGGACCGACGACGAGTACGGCGCGTTCGACCTGACACGGCGCGACCGCATCGCCAGTCAGCTCTGGGCGCCCACCATGCACGCCCAGGTGCTGCTCGGCCGCACCCCTGCCGCGCTGATTCGCGCCTACACGCAGTACGCCGGGCGGATGAAGCCGTTGCCGCGCTGGGTTGACCGGGGTGCCGTCGTGGGGATCCAAGGCGGTACGGCCACCGTGCTGGCACGAGTCGCGGCCCTGCGCGCGGCGGGTGTGCCGCTGGCCGGCGTGTGGCTGCAGGACTGGGTGGGCCAGCGGACGACCTCCTTCGGGAGCCGGCTTTTGTGGAACTGGACGCTCAACCCCGCCCACTACCCCAACTGGAGCGCGATGGTGGCGCAGCTTCGCCACCAGGGCATCCGCGTCCTCACCTATATCAACCCGATGCTGACCAACAGCGCTGTACCGCCCAACGAGCCGAATCTTTTCGCCCAAGCCGCGGCGGGCGGATATCTCGTGCGCAATGCCGACGGCACGCCATATTTGATCGATCAGGGCGGCTTCTCGTCCGGGCTCGTCGACCTCTCCAACCCGGCAGCGCGTGGGTGGATGATCGGCGTGCTGCACGCCATGGCGCGGACGTACGGGGCCAGCGGATGGATGGCCGACTTCGGCGAGCAGACGCCATTCGACGGGGTGTTCGCCTCCGGCTCCGGAGCGGAATGGCACAACCGCTATCCCGACGCGTGGGCCGAGGTCCAAGCCGCCGCGCTACGCGGCACGGACGTGGTCGACTTTCACCGCTCGGCATTCACCACGAGCCCGCGCTACGCGCGGCTGTTCTGGATGGGTGACCAGCTCGTGGACTGGAGCGCTCAAGATGGAATGCGATCCGCACTCACCGGCATGCTCTCAGGCGGCCTGTCGGGGTTCGCGCTCAACCACTCTGACACCGGCGGCTACACGACCCTGGCCACTCCGCTCGTCGCCCGCTCGGCCGAGCTACTCGAACGCTGGTCAGAGATGAACGCTTTCGGCGGAGCTATGCTCCGCTCCCACGAGGGCAACCGGCCACAGCTCAACGTCCAGCCCTACTCGACCCCAGAAGCGGCCCGCGCGTTCGCTGTATGGGCACGGGTCTTCCGCGCCCTAGGTCCCTACCGCAAGCGCTCGAGCGCGAAGCCGCGACTGACGGGATGCCGATCGTCCGGCCGATGTGGCTCACCGATCCGCGACTCGAGAATGTAACCGGGCAGTTCACGCTCGGCTCCGCCATCCTCGTCGCACCGGCATTCGCGCCCGGTGTCACGCGCACCCGCGTCGACCTGCCGCCGGGGCGCTGGGTGCACGTATGGACCGGCCGCGTCTACACCGGGCCGCGAGCGGTGACCGTATCCTCGCCGCTCGGACGACCCGCCGTGTTCACCCGGCCGGGGCGGCTGCGAAGCCTCATCGTGAAGGCAGCCAACAGCAAGTAGCGCGACGCTGAACCTCCTCCACGCGCTCAGCGGGGAAGCCGGCGGAGCGGACGCGGCTCCGCCCTTTCGTGCGCCTCTCACAACTGAAACGTCCCCTCGACAGAGCCGGCCGGGCGAGCGCTGTGCCACGCAAGCAGCCACCGGGCCGCCGTGGCCGGTTAGGCGTTGGGCGGTAGCGGCGGCCGGTCGGCGGCGTGGGTGACGCGGCCGTCCAGCCCCGGCGTGACCCAAGGTCCGATAGCGGTCATGCTGCGTAGCCGTTCCCGCGTTCGCGTCACTGCCGCTCTGCACGGAATCCAGAAAGCCGGGTTCTCGTGCCTATCTGCGCCGCCCGCGCCAGCCCGAGCGGGCGAGGGATGCGCAGTCGGAGCCGGTCGCGAGCCGGGTATCGTGACGGTCGTGGTTGGCGAGCGGGATTGGAGGTAGGGGCGTGACGGGCGCATCCGATTCGGAGGCGCGCGAGTTTGCGGCCACCTTCCGGACGTTTCTTGAGTGGATTCATCGGGACGAGGTTGGGGAGGAGCGCCGCAACGAGGTGGTTGCTCTGCTGGCCGATTTCCTTGGTCCGGAGGGGGTCGAATGGTCGGCTGTGGTGCGCTCGCTGTCGACATTTGAGCACGTCAACTTGCAGGTGGCGCTTGATGCCTGGTCACGCGAGCCGGGCCGCGATGTCACCGTGCACGGCATCACGCTTCCGCCCCATTACGGTGGCATCACGCTGGGCCAGCTGTTCAGCGGCGAGGGACTGCCGCCATTACGGCTCTCGGCACCGCCGCTCGTCGATCTGCCCGACGGGCCCAGCTCGACACTGGCTTGCATGCTGATGGCTGTGCTGCTCGTGAGCGATGACCGCGGACGCTTCGTAGTGATGGTCAACGGCCCGGGGGAGCACGATCCGAACCTTGAGCTTGAGGTCGGCGGCCTACCGGTCGACGAGGCGCAAGCTGTCCACGCTCGCCTCGCCGAACTCCGTCATGAACTGAACGTCTACCGCGGCCACGTCCTCGATGTCCGCCCGACCCCGATGGGCATCACTCTTGAGTTCGGCGAGGTCCCCGGACTCAACCGCGAGGATGTGGTGCTCCCCGAGTCAGTCCTGAGACGCGCCGAGCGCCACGCGCTGGCGGTCGCCGCGCACCGCGAGAAGCTGCGCGATGCGGGTCAGCACCTGAAGCGCGGCTTGCTGCTGCACGGGCCGCCAGGGACGGGCAAGACGCACACGATGCGCTATCTGGTCGGCCAGATGCCCGACTACACCCGGCTTCTTCTGACCGGACGGGCACTGCACGCGATCGGCTCCGTCGCGGAGATCGCCAGGGACCTGCAGCCAGCGGTCGTGGTGCTCGAAGACGTCGACCTTGTTGCCGAGGAGCGTGGTTTCGGACCAGGAGCAACCCCTGTCCTGTTCGACCTGCTCGATGCGATGGACGGTGCTGCTCCCGATGCGGATCTTCTGTTCGTGCTCACGACCAACCGTGCCGACCTTCTCGAGCCGGCGCTCGCAGCCCGCCCCGGCCGGGTGGACGTCGCGGTCGAGATCGATCTGCCCGACAGCGACGCCCGCCGGCGACTTCTAGCGCTCTACGGCCGCGAGCTACCCCTCCGCCTTTCCGACAGCGAGCTCGCGGACATCGTCGACCGCACCGACGGAGTCACGGCATCCTTCATCAAAGAATTGCTGCGCCGCGCCGTACTCGAGTCGCTCGACGAGAACCCCTCGCAGCTCGCGGTCGGAGCGCCGCAGCTGGGGCGAGCATTGGACGACCTCCTGGACAGCACCCAGGAGGTCACTCGCAGCTTGCTCGGTGTTGGCAACGACCCTGCAACCCTTCCCGCCGGAGGGGGCGCCGGCGGATTGCCACCGCCCCACCCAGGCCGTGCATGGATGATGGCGCAGGCGCGCGCCAGAGCATTCCGGATCGGCGGTTAGCCCCCCACCAGCGCCGCTCGGGCAGTGCGGTTCCGAAGCGTTCCGGACACCGACGTCGCTAGCGGCCGTCCCGGCCGGAGTCGGACGATCGCTTCTCGCGCATAGCGCAAGTTCATCCCGTCCACCCTCAGCCTGGGCAGCGCAGGGCGATCGCGTTCCGAGAGGAGGAGGCTCGCGCAGCTGGCCGGTACACGTGCTGGCGGCGAGCATCTGGGTCCGAGCGTCGATTGTCAGGGGCTCGTGCCAGACAGTGGGCGGCTTGTGCCGTTCGCTTGGCCGTGGGATGATCGCCTCGACGTGGGGACTGGAGCTGTCAGGCACGGATGATCGGTCACACGACGAAGGTTTCGGGTGCGGTGGGTCATGATGGACACGGCGACCCCAACCTCGGGCTTTGCTGGAGCGGCCATCCGCTGCCGCGGCACATCGGGCGCGCGCTGCTTGCCTGTCGGGAGCTTGTCCCCCGTGGGCGGAGCGTTTGTGGGCTGGTCGCTGCTCGTGGCATCGAGGCGCTCCGCGGCGTCCGGCTCGCCGTTGCCGCAATCCGTGGACGTGGGCAAAGTAGACGCGTCGAACCGACGACAGACTACCCTCGCGTCCCAACCGGCCTCGGGAGCTGTGCTACGCCCAGATAAAGGAGGACTCGCGTGACCGAGGACCGTCGCTCGCATTCATACCGATCAGAGATCCGAAACACCGGCTTGAACCGCCCCACGCGGTCCCGCCGTCGGCTTGCGCTCAGCGTCCCCGCGGTGGCGGGCGTCAGACGAGTCGGCGCGCTGTTGTTGCCGCTCTTTGTGATTGGCTGGCTCGCCGCTGCTGCCGCGCCAGCCGCCCAAGCCCGACGGAATCACGCGATCAAGCTCACGATCGTTGAAAACCAAATCTCGACCACGAACCCGAACGCCGCCGGGCCTCCCCCTGTCGGGACTATCACCGTGCGCGCCGGGGTCGCCTCGCTGACGCCCGGTGGCCGCGGCGCCGACGTGGACCATGTCACCGTAACAAGCGTGTCGCCTGCGACGCGCAGCGGCACGTTCAAGGGCACGGTGACGTTCTTCTTCCTCACCGGCACCTTGTCCGGCAAGAGCGTCGGACGCGTCACGCTCCACGCGGACGGCAGCCTGACGTTCAGTGGTGCTACCACCCTGAAGAGTGGCACGGGCGCCTACAAGGGCGTCACCGGCCACCTTACGTTCACCGGTGGCAGTGCAAACAAGCCAGGATCGGTCACAACGATCCACCTGACCGGCACGGCCAGGTACTGACCGCCCCCCGCGCTCGAGGCGTTACCACATAGGCGCTGCCTGGGCGCGACTCGCTCCGTCGCTGGACATGTCGCTGACCCGCTTTCGCAATCGCGTGGTGGCAGTCGTCGGGAGAGGCCGATGTACTCGGAGCCGAGGAAGGCGCGTATTGGCACGCGGCCGATGAGAGGTTATGGTCGGCGGCGTGGCGCCGCTCGTCGACTGCAACGTCCATCTGTGGGATCAGACCGCGAATCCGATTTTCTGGCTGACCGACCGCAGCCTGGTGCGCGACATGCTCGGCAACTACGACACGCTGCCCGAGGTCTATACGCTGGCCGACTACGGGCGGGAGGTCGCCCGGCAGGACGTACGCGGCATTGTGTGGTCAGACGCCGGGGCCGAGGATCCATTTGCGGCTGCCGGGTGGGTTCAGCGCCAGTGCGACGAGCTAGCCGTGCCGGGTGCGCTAGTGACGCTTGGCGATCCGGCCGACGAGGGCTTCGCGGAGCTGGTTGAACGCTTCCGCGCGCTGCCGCTCGCGCGCGGCGTGCGGGTTCGGCTCGTGCCCGCGCTGGCACAGGGAGCAGCCGACCGGACGCTGCTCGACGACGACGGCGCGATGGCGAACCTCGAGCTGCTTGCCAAGCACGAGCTGGTGGCGACGCTCGAGGCGACGGGCGACCAGCTTGACGTTGTCGCGGAGCTCGCCCACACGCTGCCGGCGTTGCGGATCGTGGTCGACCACTTCGGCTGGCCACAGAATCCGACCGAGGATGCGCTCGGGCGCCACCGCGACCGGCTGTCTGCGATTGCCGCGGCGTCCAACACCGCCACGCGCATCGATGCGATCGGGACGATCTTCGGGGCCTGGACGACCGACCGAGTCCGCCCGTGGTTGCGCGCGGCGACCGACATATTCGGACCGGATCGCTGCATGCTCGGGTCCGATCTGCCGATCGAGCGCCTGCGGTCCGGCTTCGATCCGCTCTACGACGCCTACCGCGACATCTTCGCTGATCTCACCGATGGCGCTCGCGACGCACTATTCGGAGCGACCGCACAGCGGTGGTATCGCGTCGGCGCGTAGCGGACGATGAGCCGCATCCAGCGGGGCGCGATCACCGCTTCGCGATCGCGCTCCGGGCGCGCTATCCGCCATCCTCGAGAAAGCGCTGACCCCTCACTGGAGTAACGAGCGTCTCGGCGTCAGCGCGTGACCGCCGTTCACGCCCGGCATTTAGGGAGCCCGCCGCGGCCCGAGACAACACTCCTCCCGCGCAACGTCAGCGGCAGCGTCCAACGCCGCCGCGACGCTCCTCCTGCCCGATCTTGGAAGCCTGCGTGCCGATCACGCCCTGCCCGGGGCGATCGCCGGGCATCCGGCGCAGACCCGCTCCTCCCGCGGCACGAGCATCTCATCGTCCTCACCGCCGCACCTCGTTTACACGGGATCCGGGGGCCTCGGCAGCCAACCGATCGGACCCGCGCGAGCGATAGTTTCTTGCGCTCATGAGCTGGCATCCACCTCGTGAGGATGGTGGCGGTCCTCGGGTCCGCGTCACGCGAGCCGAAACCCGCCTGTCGGCGCTCGCGTCGGTGTTTGGACGAGCGTTTGTGCATGAGCCGATGATGCGCTGGCCGCTGGGATTTGACGACGAAGAACGCTTCACACGGTGTTTCGCGTACTTCCTTGAAGCGGCTCTCCCGCTAGGCCTCGTCTGGGAGGCCGAGCGAGCGCTGGGCGCGGCGGTCTGGATCCCGCCGGAACAAAGTGAGGCTTGGGAAAGCCATCCCTGGAACCAGACGCGGATCCTCGCGCTCGCTGAGGATGGCGGGCGACGCTACGACGCGTTCTGGGACTGGGTCGGCTCGCACGATCCGCGTGAGCCTTCATGGCAGCTGGACTCGATCGCGGTGCGGCCAGACCTTCAAGGGCGAGGGATCGGGAAGGCATTGATCGAGGCAGGGCTCGCGAGGGCCCGTAGGCAGCGAACGGGCGCGTTCCTGTCCACCGGCACGGCTACGAATGTAACCATCTACGGGCGGTGCGGCTTCCGCGTCTACGACGAGGCGGACGCGCCGGACGGCGGACCGCACATCTGGTTCATGCGCTGCGATCTCTGATTGCGCGGCTGCGCCCGGTACCTCGGATCGTCACGATGGTCCGGCACGGCGCCCCGCGACGACCTGCTTTCGCGTCGCGACGATCAGTCCCCCGGCCCGCAAGGCCGCGTCTCGCTCCGCGCGGCGAGGAGGGGACCGACGTCGCTCAGCCGCCTTACGTGGCGGCCGTCGCGCTCGTGGCGAGCAACGGGTTCGGGAGTCGCGCGAGCTACGTCATGCTTCATCGCTTCTACCTATTTGCTCCGGACACGTCACGGCACCGTCGGTGTCCCAGGGGGATCTAGTTCTAGAGCTTCGAAACGACGTCCTGGGCGACGTCGAGGCTCGCGCCGGTGAGGCTCCGGTACCGCTTGACCGCGTCGAGCCGCTTCCCCGCCCGCGCCAACTCGCGGACCTCAGCGGGCACCTCCGCATCATTCGGGTTCTCGTACGGCAGGCCAAGCTTCTCTGAGATCAGCGCGAGCTGCGTCTCGATCGCCTCGAACCGCTCGCGGTACTGCTGGATGTAGGCAGTGAGTTGCGCATCGGTGTATTCACCCGACATTTTGGTCCCCCTGATTGATCGAGCCCGGTGGGCACCGCCGATAGCGCGGCGGCGCGGGCAACATATCGGCTGTCGCCCCCAGATGATGGCCGGGCACCGTGTGGGCGACTTGGGCTTGCTTCGGTTCGTCCACGAGCATCTACCCTCGTGGGGGCCGCGCCCTCCTTTGCGCGGAGATGTCGCCACCACGGCCGCAACCCCGGCCGCGGCGAATGCGCCCCATGTCATAACGCCGACCGAGTTGCCGGCCGTCGTAAAGAGCGCGTTTCGCCGCCCAACGCGCGCGGCACTGCGCACCACAAGAGCGGTTGCAGCACCGGGTGTGATCGTCAGCAACGCGGCAACCGGAGCGAACACAAACAGGGTCCTGAGCACTCCCCAATGATGGCGGACCGACCGCTGCGATCAAAGAGCGTCGCATCTGAGTCGGCGCGCAACGCCGTCTTGATGCCGGGACAAGCGATCTCGGGGGTTCCGCCGACGCCGCATCACGTGGCCCGCAGGGCGGCGACGCTCGGTTGCTCGCCTGAGGCGGGGCGGGCACGCTCGTGGGGCGATAAGCACGTCGCTGATGACGACCGGGCCGACACCTGCACTCGTGCTCGCGCGTGCATCCGGCGCTGAGGGTATCCGCGTGGCCGCCTTGTCCCCGGAAGCAGCAGTAGCGCAAGCTCGTCGAAGCCGTCGTGTGCTGCTGATTCATGAAACAGGAGGTGTGCAGAAGCCATTGCCCAGGTTCCCTTCGGCGACGCTCCGGTGCAAATGGAGTCTGGGGGCCTGCGCTGAGTGCCGCATCCAGGTCGCCACCGCGCTTGTCCGAAGCGGCCTGGAGCGGGTGGATGTCAAGAGACGATCAACGTTGTGCTCGCTTTCCGTCCGAGGATCAGGGACCGTTCGATCTGAGGGTGGAGTGCATTCCCCCGCGTTACCTGGAGGAGCACAGTCCGCTCGGCGATGTGCTTGCCCGGTACGAGGACTTCTTCGGGCCATCGGCGACTTCCTCCGGCTACGTTGAGTTCCACCTGCAGGATCTCGTCATCGAGGACTCGTCCGCAGTGCGGTTCTTCATGCCGTTCGAGGACTTCCGAAAGCGTGCGAGATCGTCTCGCGGCGCGGCGACTCCGCACGCGTCGGCCCCCTGTCACACGTCAGGGCGACCCGGTGACGTTGGCGCCGTAGCAGGGGATCGACCCGACACGGGATCTGCCCGGCTCCGCGCGCGCGTGCACCCCCGGACATGCAGCACTGCACGCAATGGCTGGCTCGACTGCCGGGGCGCCGCTAGATTCGCAACGCAAGCCGGTACCGCTCCGAGGAGGTCGTCAGATGGCAGTCTCGCCGCCCACCAGCGTCTCTGCTGACGCGCTGCGCGAATTCGAGTCGCTGCTTGGCCCAGAGAGAGTGATCAGCGCCGAGGAGGGGCTTGTCGAGTGGCGCGACCCGTTCCAGCACTCGAGCTGGGACGCTTACACCGCCTCGGCGGTGGTTATGCCTGAGACGGTCGAGGAGATCCAGGAGATCGTCCGGATCGCGAGCCGTCACGGGGTGCCGCTGTGGACTCTCGCGCAAGGGCGCAACAACGGGTACGGCGGGCCGGCGCCGCGGGTCAAGGGTTCGGTAATCGTGTCGCTGCGCAACATGAACCGCGTGCTTGAGATCAACGAGGAACTCGGGTACGCCGTGGTTGAGCCGGGCGTGCGCTGGTTCGACCTGTACGAGGCGATCAAGACCGGCGGCCACCGCCTGATGCTGTCGATCGCAGACGTCGGCTGGGGAAGCGTGATCGGCAACACCCTCGACCACGGCATCACCTACATGCCCTACGGCGTGGATATGGGGATGCAGTGCGGGATGGAGGTGGTGCTGGCCAGCGGCGAGGTGATGCGCACCGGAATGGGGGCGATGCCCGGCAACCGCGCGTGGCACGTGTATAAGCGCGGCCTCGGGCCCACGCCTGATCAGCTGTTCATGCAGTCGAACTTCGGGATCGTCACCAAGATGGGCGTCTGGCTGATGCCCTATCCCGAGGTGTACATGCCGATCTGGGTGCGGGTGTGGAAAGACGACCACCTCGGGCCGGTGGTCGACACGCTGCGCCGGCTGATGCTAGACGACACGATCCGGATGGTCCCGCAGGTGATGAACACGGTCCTGTACGGCTCGGTGTTCACCCGTCGCGAGCAGTGGTGGCAGGGCGCCGGGCCGATGCCCGACGAGACAATCGACCGCATGGGGCGCGAGCTGGGCATCGGGCGCTGGCTGCTGCGGGCCGCGCTATACGGCGATGAGACCGTCGTCGACCATCGCTTCGCTAAGGTACAACGAGAGTTCGGGCGGATCCCGGGCTGCGACGTGTGGGGCTCCAAGTGGTCTCCCGAAGAGATCCCCACCCTCGAGAATCCGGCCGAGCGGGTGCAGGGCGGCGTTCCAAGCCTCGACCTGAACGCGATGACCGCGTGGTACGGCGGAGAGGAGGGCGGGCACATCGGCTTCTCGCCAATCGCCCCGCTGACCGGCCACGACGCGAGCGCCCTGCGCGACCTGCTGCGGGGAATGATCGAGGACGCGGGACTGGACTACATCGCGGCGCTGCTACCGATCAATGCGCGGAGCTTCGCCCACATCACGCTGGTCATCTTCGACACCAACAACGAATCGCAGGCGCGCGCCGCCTACGACGTGGCCAAGCGCCTGGTACGCGATGCGGCCAAGCTCGGCTACGGGGAGTACCGCGCTCACCTGGACTTCATGGACCT
>JAFAPR010000094.1 GCA_019247075.1 Solirubrobacterales bacterium | reverse complement strand
GTCGCCAGACGGCAGCCCGGCCTGTTCGCGCACTGGCGCTGGGGGCTGCGCCCCGACGGCTGGACGATGGGAGCCCGGTGAGCTGAGAGGTTCACGCCGGGTTCTGCGAGCGCCGGGGGGTGAGACTCCCCCCCGGCGACTCACCTGGTGGTCCTGTGCCCCACCCGCGAGCAGGCCGAGCAGGCCAGCGAGCTGGTGGCGGCGGTCCTGGACACGCTCGGACTGCGACTGCACTCCCAGAAGACTCGGATCGCGCACCTCGCCAGAGGGGCGGAAGGGTTCACGTTTCTGGGGTTCGAGCATCGGATGCGGGAGTCCTGGAAGCAGCCGGGTCGCTGGTATCTGCACAAGTGGCCCTCCCCGCGGGCGATGGCCTCGATCCGAGGCAAGATCCGCGCCCGCACGGATCGCCGCTACGCAAGGCTGCCGCTGGAATGGGCAGTCGACGATCTCAACCGCGCGCTGCGCGGTTGGGGCAACTACTTCCGATACGGAAACTCCGGACGGAAGTTCGGTCAGATCGCCTGCTATGTCAACGAACGCCTTGCGATTCTCGCCAGCGCCAAGCACGGACTCCAGGGCCGCAACTGGAGAGACCGCTTCAACCATCAGTGGTCCACCCAGCTCGGCATCTATCGCCTCAGCGGAACGGCGAAACCCACGCGTGCGTATGCCAGCCGGTGAACGATGTCGGAGAGCCGTGTGCGGGAAAACCGCACGCACGGTTCGATGCGGCGGCGGGAGGCCCGGCCAGTCGGCTAGCCCGCGCGGCCCCGGAAGCCTCCCGCCGACCCTACGTCCCGATCGTCCGCGCTAACCGCGACTGACGAGTGCTTTTGGGCGGATGCGCAAGTCGGAGCGCGGCGCCGGCGAGCTCCGGCGTAGGGCTGCTCTCACCGCTCGTGCTTGCAGCCAAACGGATCCCAGCTAGCAATCTCGTCGTCCCTGCTGGCCGCGCAAGGGAGGTGCGCCACCCTGGCCGCCGGGATGCCCGTCGCGACATGAAGGCAGGTCGACTGTGTCAGCGGCGCCAAGGCGAGCCCGTCGCGTTGCTGCTCTCGGAAAAAGGGGGATCGGTCGACAGCGCTCGCGATTCGCTCGAGTAGCTCTTGCACGCACGATGAACCGCCGATCGTCGGGGATCGTGATGACAAGCGTTGGCCCCGTTGTGGCACGAACGCCCAGCCCAGCCCTCCAGCCAGTCGTGGATCCACCGCTCGGGTGGCTGCCCCGGGATCATCCCCATCCAAGCGCCGTCGAGACCTCCTTCCTCCTCGCTGTAGCTGGCCGCGCGTCAATGTCCCCCGCGTCCGCAGACGCCAATCGCAGGATGACGACGTCGTCGGTCAAATGGCGCGCGGTCGGGCCTAGGTGACGATCTCGTTGAATGACTTGGCGGTCGGCTGCCGCGATCCAGCCCTCGGCGGTGAGTGCCGCGTACGGCATCAGATACGCGGCCACAACTCGTCCAGCCTACCGCCGCCGGACGGTTATGCCCGGCCGATGGAAGGGCGCCGCGCGCCGCGAACGCGAGCCCGCAAGGGGACGTTCCCAACCGCACCGTCGCGCGCGACCAAGCCCGTCTCGCCAGGTCCACCCGGTCCTTTCCGTCGAACAAAGCGCGCGCTCAGCGCGCCAGACATAGCCCTAAAAAACGTCCTAAGCTCGAGCACCGAGCGCTTACACTTCTTGAGATAGAGACGCCCGCGCGAGCGATTCGCGCTAGCTGGCCGTCGGCGGCCGCTACACGCCTTTCCCACGAAGATGACCCGCTCACTCCCACCTCCTTCGGCGCACCTCGGGCGGGCAGGCCCGTGAAGCGATGGTGACCCCGGCCACTGGGGACGGCGACGCCCTGCTCTCAGAGCTCGCCGGCTCCGGCCACGCCAGCTACACCAGCACACGGCGGGTCTTTCGGATCATCGACCGCGTGAGCACCGGGGGCGAGCGCTTGACGGTCAAGGCGCTCGCCCGCGACCTCGGGATCAGCGTTTCCACCTGTTATCACCTGATCGGGATCCTCGTCGAGGAGGGCTACATCGAGAAGCTCCCCCATCGCGCCGGCTTTCGGCTCGGCCCGACGGTCGGCGTCCTGTTCGAGCGTTCACGGCGGTCCGGCAGCACCGCGCTCGTCGAGCCCGTGCTGCACGACCTCGCCCGTATCGCGGAGCGCACCGCCTACTACGCGGTCCTTTCGGGTTCCGATGACGTCGTCGTCACGCATGTCCACTCGCCGCCGGACTCGCCGCCGGTTGGCGTGTCCCAGGGGTTCACCGGCCCGTCCCACGCGCTCGCGCTCGGCAAGGTGCTGATCGCGGCCGGGGGCAGTGCAACGATCAACCGCTACATCGAGCAGCACGAGCTGCGGGCGTTCACGCGGCGGACGATCACCGACCCAACCAAGCTGGAGGCACACCTCAAGGAGGTGCGGACGCGCGGATACGCCACGGACTTCGAGGAATTCGCCAAGAACCTCTACTGCGTGGCGGTGCCGGTGTGCGCCGAGAGGGGCGCCGTCGCCGGCGCTGTCGGCCTTGCGACGACCGCGACCAGCGCGGCCGACGAGCTCAAGAGGCTGATCCGCCTCACCCGGCAGGCCGCCGCGCAGATCTCGACCGCCCTGCGCGGCGAGACCCGTACGCCGGCGTTCGACGGTCTGTTCTGAGACCCTCACCCGCGCAGACGGCGTCCGGCGAGCCCGCTGACGACGAGGGTCGCGTCACCCCACTCACGGCGCCGGCGAGCCCGCTGGCGACGAGGGTCGCGCCAGCCCCTCGGCCAGGTCGCCGAAGCCGGGCGCGAGCACGGCCCCCGGCTGCGCCACCAGTTCTTCGGCAACTAGCGCCTCGGTCGTGAGCAGCAGGGCCGCGATCGAAACCGCGTTCTGGAGCGCCGAGCGCGTGACCTTAGCGGCGTCGATCACCCCGGCCGGGATCATTTCGGCGTACTCGCCGCTAAGCGCGTCGAGGCCCCACCCCGGCTGGAGCGTGCGCACGCGCTCGATCACCGCCGCGCCGTCGTGCCCGGCGTTGTCAGCGATCCAGCGCAGCGGCTCCGACAGGGCTGTCCGGACGATCTCGGCGCCCAGCACCTGCTCGCTGAGGCTGCCGTTGGTCTGATCGAGCACGTGTTCCGCGTTCACCAGGGCGACTCCGCCACCGGGCAGGACACCCTCCTCGGCCGCCGCGCGCGTGGCCGCGAGCGCCCCTTCCGTGCGCCGCTGCTTCTCCTTGAGCTCCACACGGGTCGCGGCTCCGACATGGATCACCGCGACCTTGCCGGCGAGGCGCGCGAGCCGCTCCTGGAGGTGCTCGCGGTCGCGCTCGTTCTCAGCACGTGCAAGCTCGGCTTGGATCTGGGTGAGGCGCGCGTCGACGTCCTCCTGCTCGCCACCACCCCCCAGGATCATTGTTGCTTCCTCGGTGACCACAACCTTGCGGGCGTGGCCCAGCCGTTCGAGCGTCGTGTTCTCGAGCTTCATGCCGCTGTCCTTGGCGATCACCTCAGCGCCCGTGAGAGCGGCGATGTCCTGAAGATTGTTGAGCCGGCGATGGCCGAACCCGGGCGCTCTCACCGCCACCGATTGGAACGTTCCGTGCCGAGCGTTGGTGACGAGCATTCCTAGCGCCGGTCCGTCGACGTTCTCGGCCACGACCATGAGCGGTCGCTGCGCGCGCATCACATGCTCGAGCACCGGCATCAGCAGCTGGACCTGTGAGATGGGCAGGTTCGTGAGGAGGATCAGTGGTTCCTCGAAGACAACCTCCATGCGCTCGGAGTCGGTGACGAAGTAGGGCGAGATGTAGCCATAGTCCCATTGGAGTCCTTCCACGAACTCGAGGTCAAGCCCGAGCGCCGGCGACTCCTCGACCGTGATGACGCCATCTTGCCCGACCTTGTCCAGGGCGTCGCCGATCATTGCCCCGATCTCGGGATCGTTATTGGCGGCGATCGCGGCGACGTACGCGAGCTCCGACTTGGATCCCACGGGGCGGGCCATCCGCGCCAACTCGTCGAGGACGCGGACGGCCGCGTCCTCGATCCCGCGCCGGAGGAGCATCGGGTTCGCGCCGGCCGCGATCCGCGACATCCCCTCGCGCACCATCGCCTGAGCGAGCACCGTCGCCGTGGTGGTCCCATCCCCGACCACGTCGCTGGTCTGGCTGGCGACCTCGCGGACGAGGTGCGCGCCCATGTTCTCGAACGGGTCGGACAAATGAATCTCCTGTGCGATGCTCACACCGTCGTTCGTGATCATCGGGGCGCCCGCCATCTTCTCGAGCACTACGTTGCGGCCCTTGGGCCCGAGCGTGACCTTCACAGCGTCCGCAAGCTTATTCACCCCGGTCTCGAGGTAGCGCCGAGCGTCCTCTTGGTACACGAGCATCTTCGCCATTTACAGATAGCCTCCGTCACTGCGGGTTGGTCTGCGAGCCGTCCTGGCGGCGATCGGGCGGCGCGCCGGCACGGGCGAGCCGGCGACACGCCGTAGCGTATCGCCGGACGCGCACCAGGCTGCTATGACACCGGTTTGAGGTCGAAGCCGAGATACTCGGCGGCGTCCTCGGGATCCGAAAACAAAACCATCCGATCGTCGAGCGCGACCATCCGCCCATAGTGGGTCGACATGATCTCTTCGAACGCGTTCTGGTCGAATTCCTCCCCGACCGCGTCCGTCAGTTCGTCGAAGTCGAACTCGACCCTGCGATCCGCATCCACGCGAATCATCGATGGGAGGTAGGTGACCGTAACGCCGGGCTTGCCCTGCATGGCCGCGGCCACCGCGTGCCCCACCTGGTTATCCATCAGGGTCACTCCACAGCGGTGCGAGGACTCCCGTTGGAACTCGAGCGGAGAGGTCGTCATTGATCAAGCTCCTTCGGTGTCGGGATCTCGAGTTCGCCGAGGATCTCGCGCACGCGCTCGCGGGCGCGCGCCAGCGTGTCCTCGAACGTGACCGGCGAGTGTTCGGGCTCGGAAAAGACCGGCGCCAGCGAACGCGCCGCGTTCAGGCTCTCCGGAATCCACCGCGACAGCCACTCGCCGAACAGCTGAATGTTCTGGCGGCCGTGTTCCTCGTCGTGCGTGAGTCCGCCGACCAAGTCCTTGGTGTAGCTGAGGTCGCGCTCCAGGTCGCTCTCCGCGACCCCCATGATCGTCGGCGTCACGAAGTCTCCGTTCGCTGCCGCCGTGGCCATCACGAAGCCGGCCCGGAAAAGCTCGCCGACGAGCGGCTCGAACGCCAGGTTGGCCGCGACGACCGCCTCGAGCCAGTCGCGGATCGCGGTCAGCTTCTCGGTGTTCTCGCGCACCGGCTGCCAAACGGGGTCATCGTTCCAGGCCTCGAGGTGAGCCCTGCCATCGAAATCCGAACGCGCCTCGCTGGCTTCCAGGTTGAACAACGCCAAGTCCTGGGCGATGCGCAGCTTGTGCATCGAGTTGACGGAGATCGCGTTGTTGATCATGTTCGTGGGGGCGTCCCGCTGTGCGGGGACGAACACGTGCATCCCCAGCCCGTGCTCGGGATGCATCCAAGCGCCAACGTGCCAAGCTACGGTCCGCGACCAGGCGGGTGACCAGCGCTCGAACGCGCCTTCGTTGCGCGCGTTGGCGATGTTCTGCTCGACCTGACGCACCAGCCGGGCGTTGTTCTTATAGATGGTCTGCTCCCACTCCTGGTTCGGATCACGGAACCAGTGCCAGTCGGAGGACTTCGCTGCCGTCCACTCGGTGGGGTAGCCGCCTCGACCCTTGGCGAAGCCATACACCCAGTCCTGGGTCAAATAACGCGCGGGATCCGGCTGGACATCGACGGTCACGTCCTCGTACATCGTCGCGCGCAGTCGTTGCGGCTTGAAGTAGTTGAACGAGCGGCTGTTCGAGCTCGGGAACTCCAGAGCACCCGCCTCGGCGTCCGTGAAGACGAGCTTCGGAACGCTCCGTACGCGCCCCGTTGGTGTCTGCGTTGGCGTCTGCGCGGGACTCAAGGTGTCAGCCACGTGACGTCCTCCTTTCCTCTCATCTCATTCCGTGGCCGGCGTCGCATCCGCCTCCTTGGCGATGGCGCGGGCCGGTGACCTTGCTCTCTGCACACTCACGCTCGTGCGTGTTCTTGCTCCTCCTCGCTGGCAGTGATAGTGAACTTGTCGTAGAAGATCTTCGCCTCCGGAATCCCGTGGGCGCTGAGCATCGGTAGCGAGGCGTCAATCATCGGCGGCGGGCCGCACAGGTACGCCTCGCGGCCGGTCAAATCCCCCTCGAGCCGGTCGACGACGTCGGTGATGAGCCCTACCTCCCCGTGCCAGTCGTCGTCCGGGGCCGGCTCAGACAGGGCCGGCACGAAGCGGAAGCCAGGCAGCCGCTCTGACAGTGCGTGGAGCTCATCCACGTGGAAGAGATCCTTGCGCGTGCGCGCACCGTAGTAATAGGTGACATTTCGTTGTATGCCGCGGTCGGCCATCGAGTGCAGCAGGGACCAGATCGGCGCCATCCCGGCCCCGCCGCCAATGAAGATCAGATCGGCGTCCGAGTGCTCGCGGAGAATGAATACACCGTACGGCCCCTTCACCTGGAGCTCGTGGCCGGGGGCCAGCTGTTCCTTGAGCAGGCCCGAGAATTGGCCGCCCGGGTAGATCTTGATCATGAACTCGAGCCGGTCGGCCACCGACGGGGTGTTGGACATCGAGAACGAGCGCGTGCTGTCACTGCCGGGGATCACTACATCGACGTATTGGCCGGCGTGGAACTCCAAGGGCTCCTCGCCGTCAAGCGTGAGGCACAGCCTATAGATGTCGTGGGTCAGCGGCTCGATGGTTTCGACCTTTGTCTTCAGGGAGCGAATCGGGACGCCCGAGGTCAGCATCTCCTCGTCGTAGTGGAGCAACTCGACGACGAGGTCGGAGAAGGCGTGTGCCCTGCACAGCAGCGTGTAGCCCTCCTCCTGCTCGTAGTCGGCCAGCGCGAACGTCGAATATCGCTCCAGGTCGACCTCGCCCTCGAGCAGGAACGATTTGCACGCCGAGCATTGCCCTTCCTTGCACCCGTGCGCCAGCATGATCCCCTGGCGAAACGCACCCTCCAGGATCGTCTCGTTCTCTGAGACCTCGATCTCGAGGTCAACCGGCTCGAAGGTGACAGTGTGCCGCTGGGCCATGCGCCTCCTCAGCCTTCCGGCCCGAGGACGAAGTGACCGCCGCGACCGCGGCGGTCACTTTCGAGCATTGCTCGGGCTCCCGTCCCGACTACGAGCTACGGGCGCCCGGCGAAGCGGCCGGCCGGGCCGCCCGCCTTATATTGGGTGGCGAACTCGTCCCGCTCCTGGTCCGACATCTCGTTGAGCGTGATGTTCGGGCTCGGGAACGGATATCCCTTGCAGTCGTCGAGCGTCCACAGCTTCTTCGGATCATCCAGGTCCATGTGAGGCTGCGGGGTCAACGTCTTGCCGTCGTCACGCACGTAACCGAGATCCTTCTGGATGTCGGCGAGATCCCAGTTGTGGTAGAGCGTCTCCCACTCGCGCTTGCCGGTGAGGCGTCCCATCGATGGCGTGGCGCGCCCCTTGAACTCGGGCCGGAACGCCACCTTGTCCGTCCATCGGCAGGTCTCCGAACAGTAGGTCCGCCACTGGTCGTCGACCTTGTCGACGACCATGTCCTCCCTGATCAGGCACGGGACCATGCACGTCCAGCAGCGGTGTGGGTACTGGTAGTTGACGTCCTCGAACGCGATCGGGCCGTGCCCGTTCGGATGCTTCAGCCGGCTGTAGTTCTCCCACCACTTGCCGTACTTGTCGTACCAGCCCGGGTACTTGTACTCGAACCACTCGAAGTCCTCGTCGGTCATCCCGTCGATGCGCCAATAGTTGACAGGCCAACCGGTCGCGAAGAACTGCGCGACCTCATGGATGTAGCCCTTGTTCCAGATCCGGTTCCAGGCCTCCTCGACCAGGTCGTGCGGCACCTCCAGCCCGTACTTCTCGAGCGGCATCAGGTAGCTGCGGTAGTAGTCGTCGTAGATCCAGCGGCGCCACGCCTCCGCGTAGCTCTCGCGGTCCTTGCGGCGGTCCTTGGTGCCGTACTCGATGAACGTCCCGATCGCGGCATCGACGACCGCGTGGTTGTTCCACCACGCGTAGCGCAGGTCCCGAGCCAGCAGCTCGCGGTTTCGCTCGTCGGCGAGCGCCATCAGGATGATGGAGTAGCCGTTGGAGATGTGCCGCGACTCGTCCGACTGGACCGAGTGGAAGACGGTCGGCAGCAGGTAATCGCCGTTCGCCGCCGCCTCCGAGGGCATCGCCACGAACAGCGTGTTCGTGAACGCCGTCTCGGCGACGATCGTCAGGTAGATGTCGGCCGCCGTGATCGCATCGCCCGTGATGAATCCTTCCCCGAACTGACGGCCGATCGTCCCGGCGTAGCAGTTCGAGAATGCCTTCTCGGTGATGTCGAACCCCGCCGGGTCGATGTAGTGGTTCATGTACAGCCGCTTGAGGTTCATCTGGATCGTCGAGTGGCGTACCTCGTCGATCATCTGAACCGCCAGCCCGTTGTGGACCTCCGGGTTGGGGACCGCGTTGATCGCGAGCGGCATGGCGCGCGCGGCTGAGATCTCCGGGAACGGGATGATGCTCAGGAACAGCTTCTGCCATTCCATCCAGCGCTGCTGGACGTTGCGGAACATGTTTCCGCGGACGGCGCCGTCCATCGCCCCGAACACGCGCTGGTCTTTCTCTTCCTCCATCGGGAAGTAGGAGCGCAGGACCTGCTTCATCGGGTCCTTCTTGGGCGCCTTCTCGAATGTGTAGTCGGTTGGATACTTGTCGACAGGCGTCGCGAACGTCGGATTCCACGACAGCTCCTGGATCTTGTCGTGAATCTTCGTCCGGCTCTGTCGTCTTGCCGTGGCTGCTGGCATATGTGCTCCCTCCTGGGACGCCGCCGTCCTCGCGCTTAGGTCGTCATGACGAACTCAAGCGCAACCATCCCGATCCGCAACACGAAGCGTCGACGCCTCGGCGTCGCACCGGTCAGTGGTTTTTATCACCGGACACTGGGGGCGGTGAGGACGCATTGCAGCATGGCGGCAATGCGCCCGAGATTCCGACAATATGCGAAATGCGGGATCGATCATCGCGCGCCCACTTGCGGCGAGCCTGCACAATCACAGAGTGGCCAGGAGCGCGCCCCGAAGTCAGCGCCTCGAGGTCGGTCCCGATGTCGCCGCCGTTCTGCGGCCTGAGGAGGCGGCGCGGCTTCACGTTCTCCGCGGCCTTGACCCCGTTAGCTGCGCGATCTGCGGGGAGTGGATCGCACAGGACTCGAGCGATCCAACGAGCGTCAGCATCTCGATCGACGGCGATCACGTGACCGCCGAGTTCGCGCACTCGCGATGCTCGCCTTCACGCGCCGACCTCGCGAGCCTTGTCGTGCTCGCGCAGTCCGAACCGCTCGGGATCGTGTATGCACAGGCGCTGCATCCCGATGCCGGCCCGGTGCTTCTGTGGGAGCGAAAGCTCGACGTACGCGTCCGTGGCCTCGACGGCAACGAGGAGTCCTTGTACCTGGACGCCGACTGGTGGGAAGGCTTTCACAGTGCGCTCGCCGACGAGCCGGTACGCCTGCTCGCGGGCTGGCTGCTCGAGCGCAACAGCGAGGATCTCGTGCTGCGTCGTGGCGGCGAGGAGATCGAGCGCTTCCACGGCGCCCTCGAGCGATCCACCCGGGAGTGGCGGCGGTCGCTCGAGGAGTCTGGATTCTGCCTTGTGATCGTCAGCGCGGGAGCCGGATTGGAACGCCCCGCTGCGGAGTCGGTCCAGTCCGCGATCCGCGAGCATCGGGCACTGATGGGACTGGCAGAATTCGACGTGTGACGATGCGCTTCGTCCACACCTGCATCCGCGTCCGCGACCCGGAGCAGTCGCTGCGCTTCTACCGCCACCTAGGGTTCGAGCGCCGGGGCCGCTTGAACTTCGAGACGGCGTACAACATGTACATGGGACTCCCGGGCGACGGCGACACGCTTGAGCTGACCGTCAACCGCGACCGAGACGAACCGTACGACCTCGGCGACGGCTACAACCACATGGCGGTGGCGGTCGAGGATCTCGACGCGACGCTCGCCACACTCGCCCGCGAGGGGATCGAGCCGGAAAAGCCGCCTTACTCGCCCGGCGGGCGGGACGATGTGGGCAGGATCTGCTTCGTCCGGGACCCGGACGGCTACCGGATCGAGCTGATCGACGGCGGTGACTTCGCCACCCCGCAGGACCCGGACGTACCGTCATGATCAGACCTAGCGCACGCCGGTCCAGTGAGGGACCGCCTCGATCGGTGACGGCGCTATTTACGCGGTTGCACCCCGCGCAGTAAATTGATGGATGTTCTTGCGGTCGGTTGTGTGAGGGAGCTTTAAATGTATGAACGCAATGGCGAGAAGTACTTCGTAGTCGATGGTCACATCCATTTCTGGGACGCGAGCCCGGCAAACTGGATCAAGGGGCAGGAGCAGTACGCGGAGGGCTGGATCAACTGCTTTCACGCCTACATGGGTCTCGCGCCGGCGGAGACGCACTGGCCGATAGAAAAGTTCCAGAAGTACTCAGAGGACCAGTTCGTCAAGGACGTCTTCGAGGACGGCGGCACCGACGTCGGCATCTTCCAGTCCACCTACCTGAAGTCGTGGTACGTCAACGGCTTCAACACGGCCGAGGAGAACGCGAAGATCGCCGCGAAGCATCCCGGCAAGCTGATTGTCAACGGCCGGTGGGACCCGCGGGAAGGCGAGGCCGGCCTCAATCAGCTCGAGGAGGACGCCAAGCGCTACCACATGCAGGGGGTCAAGCTCTACACCGCCGAGTGGTACAACGGCTCGCGCGGGTGGAGGCTCGACGACGAGGTCTGCAAGCCCTTCTTCGAGAAGTGCAAGGAGCTTGGAGTCAAGAACCTCCACGTCCACAAGGGTCCGACGATCTGGCCGCTCGACAAGGATGCGTTCGACCCCAAGGACATCGATGTCGCCGCCACCGACAACCCGGAGCTCAACTTCATCGTCGAGCATGTGGGGCTGCCGAGGATCGAGGACTTCTGCTTCATAGCCGTGCAGGAGCCCAATGTGTACGCCGGTCTCGCGGTCGCGATCGGCGGCCTGATGCACGCCCGTCCCCGTTTCTTCGCCAAGGTGATGGGTGAGCTTCTGTTCTGGCTGGGGGAGGACAAGCTGCTCTATGGCTCCGACTACGCCATCTGGGAGCCGAAGTGGCAGATCGAGGGCCTCCTCGACTGGAATTATCCGGACGATTCCGAGTTCTCGGACTACCCGGCCGTCAGCGACGCCACCAGGCGGAAGATCCTCGGCCTCAATGCCGCGGAGCTGTACGGCATCGAGGTTCCGAAGGATCTCCAGCTGCCGGACGAGGCGGGGGCCCCGGCCGCGAGAGAGGCTGCGGTAGGCGTCGAATCGTCATGACCACGCAGGAGCGCGTCCTCGAGGCGCTCGAGGGGGTAATCGATCCCGAGCTCGATCAACCGATCACCTCGCTTCGGTTCGTGAGCTCCCTGGAGATCGAAGGCGATGGCGACGTGGAAGTCGTAATGCGCCTTCCGACGCCGCAATGCGCCCCTAATTTCGCCTTCCTGATGGCGGCCGACGCGCAGGAGGCCGTGCGCCGGCTGCCCGGAGTACATCGGGTGAGCGTCAAGCTCGAGGACCACTACACAGGCCAGGAGATCAACACTGCGCTGCAGCGCGGCGAGGGCTTCGCCGGGGCGTTTCCCGCCGAGACCGACGACGATCTCGGTGCTCTGCGTGAGCTGTTCCAGCGCAAGGCGCTCGTGGCGCGCGAGTCGCGGCTGTGCGAGGCGCTGCTGGCTGATGGTGCTACGGCCGAGGAGGTGACCGGACGCCGGGTCAGAGATCTCCCCGACGTACCCGACACCCGCCGGTGCCTAGAGCTGCGGGAGGCTCTCGGAATCGCTTGCGCACCCGACGCGCCGGCTTTCGTGCTTCCCAGCGGCGAGCCGGTGGAGGCCGGGGAGCTCAAGCGGTGGCTGCGGACCGCGCGGCTCGTGCGGATGAGCCTCGAGGTCAACGGAGGCATCTGCCGGTCGCTTCTCCAATTCCGCCATGGACTGGAGATCGAGGATCCCGAGGAGGTATTGAGATGAAGGCCGCGAGGCTCCATGCCTACCAAGAGGCGTTAAAGCTCGACGAGATCGGCGAGCCGCAGGTCAGCGGGCCGCTGGACGTGGTGGTGCGAATCGGCGCCGCCGGGTTGTGCCGCACGGACCTGCACATCCAGGAGGGCCAGTGGGCGGAGAAGTCAGGAGTCAAGCTTCCCTACACGCCCGGACACGAGAACGCGGGCTGGGTCCATGAGGTCGGCCCGGCCGTCACCAACGTGCAGGTCGGAGACACAGTGATCGTGCACCCGTTCATCTCCTGCGGGCTGTGCGGGCCGTGCCGGCGCGGCGACGATATGCACTGCCTCAATGGATCGTTCCCGGGCATCAATCGCGATGGCGGATTCGCGGATTTTTTCCAGACCACGGCGCGGTCGGTCGTCAAGCTCGACGAGGGTCTCGACCCCAAGGACATCGCAGCGCTCGCCGATGCGGGACTGACGGCGATCCACGCGGTCAAGAAGGTGATCCCGGTGCTCGGTCCGGGCACCAAGGCGGTCGTGATCGGCGCGGGCGGCCTGGGTCACATCGGCGTGCAGTGCCTGAAGGCGATGACGCCGGCCGAGGTCATCGTGATCGATCCCTCCGAGCCGGCGCTCGCGCTGGCACGGGAATTGGGCGCCCATCATACGATCAGGGTCGACGGCACCCAGGTTGACGCAGTCAAGGAGCTGACCGACGGTCTCGGGGCCGAGGCGATCATCGACTTCGTCGGCGAGAAGGGAGCGATCGAAGACGGGATCGCGATGATCTGTGATGGTGGCTTCTACTACGTGATCGGGTACGGCGAGAACATCAACATCCCCACGATCGACGTGATCTCGCGCGAGATCTCGTTCATCGGCAACCTCGTCGGCACCTATACCGATCTCCAGGAGCTCATGACGCTGACCAGCCAGGGACAGGTGAGCCTGCACACGACCACATACCCGCTCGACGCGATCAACGAGGCAATGGCCGACCTCGACGGCGGGCGACTCCAGGGTCGCGGAATCCTGGTCCCCGCCGGCGCGGGGTAGCACAGGCGGGGGTGCGAGAGCAGCACGGGGCGTGGATGGCATCGCCCAATAACCGCCGAAATCCCGGGCCGTAACGGGCCCGAATAACACCTTTAGTCCGAGAGTCGGTGAGGCGAGGTGGCGCCTCCGCCCGTTGTGCGCTCCACCGCGCCAGCTGCTCACGCTGGTACCAGGCACATGGATCCGTGGCATTCGCCCCTCGGCCATCCGATCCTGGAGTTGGGCCCTCCTTGCGGTCGGCCTGCCGGAGCGCACCCCTCGGCGTGTCCCGGACCTCGACGGGGTGGGTTGTGTCGCTAGAAGTGGTGTAACGGGCGGGCCGAGAGATGCGGCCACCGTGGCGCCGAACGCGTCGGTTGTTCCACTCCAGTCGATGGGGCCGCTGGCGGCTGAGGCATTGGGCTTCTCCGTAAGGCATCGTCGAGGACGGGACATGCCGCCAGGGCACGCCGACGCGATCAACCTGAAGCACGATCGCGCATGCTTTTCGTTGCACAGGAGGAGGGGGCGCCGCGGTGGGAGAACGTGATTGTGCGCGCAAGCGAGCATCAGCCGCCGCTGGCCGTGGCACATGCCTTCCGATCTTCAGGGTCGGCGGGAGGAGCCGTTCAGTAGAAGCGTTGTGGGTCGACGCGGTTGAGCAGCGGCTTCGCCCGCGAATGTAGCGCCGGAGGTTGTTGATGAAGAGCTCCACCATGCGCTCGTTCTCGCGCATTGACAGCGCCGCGGTGTGGGGGTGATCAGCACGTTGGCCAGATCCCACAGCGGGCTCTCAGGGGGGAGTGGCTCGGTCGCGAACATGTCGAGCAGCGCGCCACCCAGCTTCCCCTCGCGCAAGGCCTGTACCAGCGCCTCTTCGTCGATGATGGCCCCGCGCCCCATGTTGACCAGCACCGCTCCGGATTTCGTGCGGTGGAGCGCCTGCGCGCCGAGCATCCCCCGTGTCTCGTCGGTGAGCGGCAAGGTCACGACCACCGCGTCGGCTTGGGGGAGGAGGTCGAACAGGCGGTCGCTCCGATAGACCGCGTCGACGTCGGGGGACTCGCTGCGGCCCTCGCGGTTGACCCCGATCGTGCGCATTCCGAAGGCCTTGGCCACCCGGGCGACCTCGGTTCCGATCGCCCCCAGCCCGAGTACGAGCAGGGTGGCACCGCTCAGTTCGGCCACCGGCTGCTGATCCCAGCGGTGCGCTCGCTGATCGGCCTGCAGGCGCGGCACGCCCCGCGCGAAGTACAGCAGCCCGAGCATGCAGAACTCGGCCAATGCTCCGGCGTGGACGCCGCTGGCGGTCGTGACTGTTACCCGCTCGAGCTCTTGGGGAGTCAGCGCGGCCGCCCGCAGCTGCTCACCGGCGCCGGCGGCAGTCGCCTGTGCCCAGCGCAGGCCCGGATTGCTGCGAACCGCCGCGGCCAGGCCGGCCGCCGAATCGCCGGGAAGCCCGAAAAACACTTCCGACGCGTCGGGCAGCAGCCGCCACCGCCGCTCAGCGCCTGCTCCGCGGGTAAACCCGGGCACGCCCCGGTGGTCTCCCGGATAGCGAACCGGTGGCAGCAGGTCGGGCTCGTAGAGCACCTCGACGTAATCGTCACTTTCCCGAATCTGCTCCGCCAGTTCGGGTTCGAGGGGTGTGACGATCGCGACCGTGACGGTACGCACATGATCGGTGCCTCCCACGGTCGGGTCACGCGTCACGGACGCTACTAGCCGTCATCCGCTGGGGGGTCCGGGCTGACTTTCGCAGCGTGCAGGTCGGCAGCGGAGCGCGATCGGTCAGCGAACATGGCAGGTTGGACTGGCGGAGCAAGCATGTCGCGCTCTCCTTATGTTGACGAATGTGAGCTGGTGGGGCGGCGCCGGGACTGCGCGTCGTGGCGCGCCGGGCGGGCCTCAAGGTGTCATCCGACGAACGCGAGCCGGGCTGAGCGCGACGCATCGCTAAGGCAAGGGCTGCCAAGACCCACCAACCAGCGTCCGGATTGCCCTCAGATGCCTCCACCCGACAGCGAGCAGAAATTGACGCGGTCGATCTACCTACACGCCGAGCAGGCTAGACCCCAACCACCTGTGGCGGGCAGTCTTCCGCGTGAAACGCGGAGCCATGGTCGAAGCTGCTAAGGGTCGCGCCAACATGGGTCGGACCGGCGTCGCGGTGGCGTCCATTTACCGCTGTAAATTCGCGTGTGGTTGAGGTTCCCGGGGTTGAGTTTATGCGGCTGTCACCTCCTCGTCGAGGGTGTCGGGGTCGGCTTGCTGGTATTTGATGCGGTAGAGGTGTTGGCGGTCGACGTCGGTGAAGGTCGCGCCGTTGCTGGCGTGGCTGAAGAACAGGTCGAGTACCGCCCAGACGAGTGATAGGCAGCTGGTCTCGCCGGGGAAGCGGCCCATCACTTTGGTGCGCCGTTTGACCTCGCCGAGCGATCGTTTGAGGAGATTGGTTGACCGCCAGCGTTCGCGGTGTCTGAGGGGGTAGCGCAGGTGCACGACGAGCGCGTCGAGGTCGTCTGAGAGGCAGCTGGCGGCGGCCTGGTAGCCGGCGTGCTGGAGTTCTGAGATCAGGAGCTGGAGGTGCAGCTTGGCGTCCTTGACCGATGTCGCGTCGGTGAGCGCTGACCAGTAGTTGAAGCGGATCCGGTCATGCTCTGACTTCGGCAGCTTCGCCAGGAGATTTCTGAGGCGGTGCACGGCGCAGTGCTGGCGATCGGCGCGCGGCCAGATCTCCTCGATCGCCGAGACCAATCCGGGCGCGCCGTCGGCCACGACCAGGCGTGGGGCGGCGAGCCCGCGGCTGGTGAGATCGCGGCCGAGCTCGAGCCAGTCCTCCTTGGCCTCGCGCATCCCCAGGCGCACGGAAACCAGCTCCCGGTGGCCGTTTTCGGTGATTCCCCAGGCGCAGATCACGCCTTCCTTGGGGCCGCTGGGGCGAACCGGCAAATAGATCGCGTCAAGGAACAACACGACCAGGTTCACGTCGTACAGCGAGCGGCGACAGAACGCCTCGAAGCGCTCGCCAAGCTCAGCGCAGATCGTCGCGACCGTCGACTTCGACGTGCGGCCGAGCCCGGCCTCCTCGCACAGCGACTCGACGTCACGCATCGACAAGCCACGAACGAACCCGCCGATCACCAACGCCTTGAGCGGGTCCGTTCGCAAAAGCCGCTTGCAGTGCCACTTCGGGAACAGCTTCGAGACGAACGGCATCGCCGCCTCGCGAACCTGCGGAATCTCGATCCGCAACTCACCCCCCGCGGTCTGCACGTGCCGCGCCCGGAAGCCATTGCGCAGTCCTGAGTCGTAGTTGCGCAAGCCGCGCTGGCGCTCCGGGCGGCGCACATACCTGGCGCGACCCAGCCACGTGTCGAACTCGTCCTCGACCGCCCGCTGGATGATCAACCGGGCACCGAGCCGCGCGAGCTCGGACAGCATCTTCTGTGGGTCATCGACCAGCCCCCTGGACAAAAGCTTGTCGATGCTCGCCTGTATCTCCGCCGACGGCGATACG
>JAFAPR010000052.1 GCA_019247075.1 Solirubrobacterales bacterium | reverse complement strand
GGCGGAGTTGCGCTGTGGCGAGGCCGCGGGGGCACGGCGGTGAGGCACGGCGGTGAGGGGGTGCACGAAGGTTCAGGGCAACGAGGGCCGTGAGCGTGATTCCGCCGACGATCACGAGCACGGCGGCGCTGAGGCCGTGCGCGGTTGCGATCCTCAGAGCTTCGCCGATCTGGCCGTTTGTGCCTGAGGTCGCGATCAGCACGAGAATCGCGAGGCCGACTGCCGCGCCGATTGAGGCGCTGGTTGACACGATGCCCGATGCGACTCCTTGCTCGCGGTCATCGACGCCGGTTCCCGCAGCGATGAACATTGTCGTGAAGACGACGCCATCGCCGATGCTGATCAGGATGAGTCCCGGGACCAGCAGCGCGTAGGAGCCACCGGGTGTGATCGCCAGGCCCAGCGCGAGCGCGCCGAGCGCGCCCGTGGTAAGGGCCGCGACGAGCGTCGGTCGCAGCCCACAACGCGTCACGATGCGACCGGCGAACGTCGAGCCGGCGACCACCACCGCGGTCGGGAGCAGGAACCCGATCCCGGCCTGGAGTGCGTTGTAGCCGAGCACATCCTGGAAGTACAGGGTCAGGAAGTACAGCACCGAGCCAAACGTGGCCCAGAACAGGAACGCGATCACGACCGCGATAGCGAGGTTGCGGTTGGCCACAAGCGGCGGGGGAACGATCGGATCCCGGCTGCGCCGCTCGATCACGGCGAAGCTAACAAGCAGGATCAACGCCCCGGCCGCGCAGGCAACGACGGCGGGTGAGCCCCAACCGAGGTTCGGGCCCCGCACGAGGACGAACACGAGCAGCGTCAGGCCAAGCGTCACGCTGAGCGCACCGGGAAGGTCGAACCTGCGACCAGCCTCGCGCTCGCGGTCCGCGGGAACGAGAACGAACAGTGCGACCAGCGCGGCCACCGATAGCGGCACATTGACGAAGAACACCGCCTCCCACCCGAGCGCCTGGGTGAGAACGCCGCCGAGCAGCACACCGACCACCAGGCCCGCCGCCCCGGTTCCGCCCCAGATCGCCACGGCGCGGTTGCGCTCCGGACCCTCCGCAAACGTGGTGTTGATCAGGGCAAGGGTGGCGGGGAACACCAACGCGCCGCCCAGCCCCTGAACGCCGCGAGCGACCAGCAGTACCTCGGGACCCGGTGATAGACCGCCGGCGAGCGAGCCGCCCGCGTACATCGCAAGGCCCGAGGCGAGGACTCGCCGGCGCCCGAGCAGGTCCGAGGCGCGGCCACCCAGAAGGAGAAACCCTCCGGACGCCACGGCGTAGGCGCTGATCACCGCCTGCAGCGTGTGCCGGGAATAACCAAGTGCCCTGGCGATCGCCGGAAGCGCCACCACCACGATGTACTGGTCGAGCGAGACGATCAGCATTGCGAACGCCAGCAGCGACAGGATCGCCGCACGCCGACCATGGTCCGGCGGTTCGGAGTTCAGTGTGCCTCTGCCGAGTGTCACGAGCGCCTCCTCCAGTGATCAGCGGTCCCGCAATTACAATACGATCCGTACCATAACATATCTGGGCGACCCGCCGATGCCGGTCACAATGCCCCACCTCTGCACGAGCACTAGCCGTCGCGGCCCCGCAACGGGTGAGGCATCACCTCTCGTGCAGGGCTGTCGCCCACTCGTCTTGCGACAGGGATCTTCACCACGACACCACCGCCGCTCCTTCGCGCGGGTTTCGTGCCTCAGCGGCCTGCTGCGGCGTCGCGGCGGGCTCCAGAGTGGCGGGCGCCGCCTGGCCGCGCAAGGCGAGACGCGGCTCGTCGGCGGCTCGATGTTCGTCGCACGAGCAAGGGAGGTCTCGCCACGGCCTGAGGTCGCACTCCGCGAGCCAGTCTCTTCCGCACCCCGACGAGATATGGACGTCGGCGGGCGACCTGGCCCTCCCCAGGCGCAAGTGGCGCGCTGTGCGGCCACATCGCCCTAGAGCGTGACATCGGCGCGGTCGTCGGGACTGCTGTCTGGATCGAGGACCCAATGCTGCGACACCGTCGCTCGATAGAGCCGATACGGCGCCGGAGCTAGCACGTCCTCCAACGCCCAGCGACGGGTCAAGCCCTGTGCTTGGCCGGCCGTGTCAAAGAAGGCGACATCGCCTTCGAGTTCCGCAGCGGACACTTCCTCGGCGCGCGCCGACATGTACACCGCCCGCGCACTGCCCACCTCGACGCGTGAGTCGAAGATGACGATGCTCACCTCCGGGCGCGCCCTGACGTTCCGAGAATGCCTGCGCTCTGGCGACGAGACCCAGATGAACCGCCGGTGATCGGACTGCGCAAACCACACCGGGGTAACCCACGGCACGCCGTCCTCGTCGGCGGTGCCGAGCACCATATAGCGGTTCGACTCGATGATGCCCCTCGCCATGTCGCTGAAGTCAGTCATCGTCTCCTCCCGCGCCACGGACGCATCGATCGGTAGCCAGCAAGACCTGACCGGTCCGCAGGCCTTCGACGGGGCTGTTCGATAGGTGAGCGCGAGGTCATTCTCCGAAATCGAGCCGAGTCTGGCCGGTTCACATGACCTTTGCGTAGGTCAGATCGAAGTCGTGCTCGCAGGTCGCACCGTCGTGGCAGATCTCCCAGGATCCGGTGATGACCCTGCGATCGTCGCCGAACGTGCCCGTGTAGCGCTGCGCGAACTCGAGCGGCGAGAAATCCGGCGTATCCCGCAACAGCCTCCAGCCCCGATCGCTCACGCTCATCTTGTACACGCGGGCAGCGCCACGCGAGTCGAAGTAGCGCTGGAGGAAGTTGCCCTCGCTGTCAGGATCGGCGCCGATGATCGCGACGCCGTCGGGCGCCTCCGGCATCGGGACCTCCCAGCGCTGGATCAGGAACCGCCTCGCCGGCATCCACTCGAAGACGACCCGTGCGCCCACGCCGGCGGGCGGTAAGTCCTTGAACTCGGCCGTCATGCCCCACTCGCCGACGAACACGGCCAGCCGGTCGATTGCGGCATTCTCGGTCTGCTGCGCCATCGCACGCTCCTCGTAGAGTCACTGGTCCCTTGCCCGCCAACTGAGACCGTCGGCGCAACCGCGAATCATCGCCTCCTGCTCTCGCCGGTGGCTGGCCGCCTGCGCCGCACGAAGCTCTGTCGTTCGCCTGAGGCTGACACATCCGGGCCGGCCCACTCCGCTGCCGCCCCACCGGGTCTAGCGGCGTACCTTGAACCTCAGGTGCAGCACCCGGTCGCCCTCAATGACCACGTGGGGATCCTCCAGCAGATGCTGCCCATCGATGCTGCCGAAGTAGCGTTTCCCCGACCCGAACACCACCGGCACCACGTCCATCGCCACCTCGTCCACGCGGCCGGCCGCGAGGATCTGGCCGCCCACTTCGCCAGCGTTCACGGCGGTGGTTCGCTCCCCCGCGAGCTCCTGGGCCTTGTCAATCGCGGCCGTCACGCCATCGACGAAATGGTACGAGGCGTCGGGGTGCCAGCCCTCGGGCTTGGGCCGGTGGGACACCACGACCACGTGATCGCCCGCCGGCGGTTGACCCTCCCAGCCGTTCACCAGGTCGAACAGGCGGCGGCCCATCACAATGACCCCGATCGACTCCCACATCGACCGGACG
>JAFAPR010000141.1 GCA_019247075.1 Solirubrobacterales bacterium | reverse complement strand
GAGGCCGCCCAGCGGCGGGTGAAACGAGCGATGATCGCAGGGTCGTGCAAGCGGCTCGGTGTACTACGCTTCGACGCGACATCCACACCGGGGCTATAGCTCAGCTGGGAGAGCGCCTGAATGGCATTCAGGAGGTCGCGGGTTCGAATCCCGCTAGCTCCATCGCACGGACGCCCTGCAACCGCGGGAGTTACGGCCTCGGGGGAGACGCCGGGGGCCTCGCCGGGGCCTCGCCGCCGTGGCCCGCTAGTGGCCCAAACGTCTCAGTCGCCCTGCGCCGCAGCCCGGTCGCGCGCCGCGTCGAGCGCGTTCAAGCGCCCGGCGATGTCGGCGGTCGCGCCGTCGAGCAGCGCGCCGTAATGAAGCTCGATCATCCGGACCGAGGTGCCCGCGATCTTCGCCACCGTAAAGATCGGCACGCCCGCCGCCAGCGCGTCTGAGATAAACGTCGCGCGCAAGTCATAGATGCGCGCTGGGCGCCCGACGCCGGACGCCTCGATGGCGGGTGCCCAGACGCGGCGGCGGAAGTTGTCGAGGTTGATGTGGCCGCCCTCCGGGGCCGGGAAGATCAACGGCGTATCCAGCCTCAGCATGATCGAGTCGAGCGCCGCGATCGCCCGGCTTGAGAGCGGCACCTGACGACGGCTACGAGCTGTCTTGCCAAGCTCGACCACCTCGCCGTCTGAAACCGTGCGGCGGACGCTCAGCACTCCCGTGCGGCGGTCGATGTCACGCCGTTCGAGCGCCGCCCACTCCTCGGGGCGAAGGCCGGTCGAGGCGGCGAAGACCGGGAGCGCCGTATAGGCCGGTGCAAGCTCGGCCGCGATCGTCTCGACCTCCTCGCGCGAGAACGCGCGCACTCCACGCGGCGACGGTTGAGGATTCCGCCCGGGGCTCAGCACCGGGTTTGAGCCGATGTAGCCCCACCGCTGCGCGGCCCTGAGCACTTGTCTCAGCGCCGCCGTATAAGCGAAGCAGGAGCGCTCGGGGAGTTTCGTGCGCCAATTTGCGATTTCCTCCGCCATGCACTCCAACTCCGAGAGTGGGACCGTGCCGAACGCCTGCTCGGCGCGGCGCATCCGCTCGCGCAAGGCCACGATCGTCTTCGGCCTCACGTTGACCTCGTGGCGCTCCAAGAAGATCGGCACAAACTCCGAGAGCGTGAGGTCGGGCCTGGCGGCGGGCTCGCCGCGGAGTTGCGGCTCGATCACATCGCGGAAATGCGCGAGCGCGGTGGACTTGCTCGGGAAGGGTGACTTGCGACGGCGGTTGCCTTTGGCGTCGTAGTAGCGAAGGCCCCACTTGTGAGGTCCAAGTCGGTACGCCTGGCCGCGCTGGGTGGCGGGCATCTTTACTCCTCGTCTTCGGGTTGGGTGACGCCGATTACGATAGCCGCCGGGTGGCGTCCTGCAGGTTGGGTGACATCTCCTCGCGTGGGCGTCGCCCGTTCCGTAAGCCAGCGGTCGAGCGCATCCTCGCGGAAGCGAAGCTGACCCGACGGCAGCCGGATCGCCGGGAGCGTGCCGCGGCGGACCCATCGCAAGACGGTCTCGGGGTTAACTCCGAGCAGGTCCGCGGTCTCGCGGGCGGTGAGCAGCCGCCAGGTCACGCGCCTCCCTCGGTTTCGGGCGCGTCTCGCCATTCGACGTCGAGCTCTGCCACCGGGGGGTGACAGAGCGCACACTGCCAGAGTTGGCCGCGGCCGAGCGGGGTGGTCTCCCAGACCCAGCCGGAGCGTTTCCCCTTGTCGAGCACGTCGCGGCCCTCGTTGACGGCCTCGCGATAGCTCGCGTTGCTCACGTGGGTGAAGGTCACGTCGACGCCCTCGCCGCGCAGCCGCCACTCCCGCGTGCGCCGGGTACAGCCGCACTCGGCGACGTCACTTTCCAGCCCGAGCGTCGACCCCGGAAAGATCGCCAGCAGCTCCTCGTCGGACAGCTCCGAGACGGCGCGCCCGTGCCACCCGTCGAGCCCCTTCTCGGCGACCTCGATGCAGTCCTCGATGGTCATTTGTCCGTCGCTCGGCGGGGCCTCAGAAACGTCTGTTTTTTTTGTCGCACCCCCTTTGTGACGGGTCGTATCCGCCTTCCCGTCTTGTTCCCAATGTTCATCGGGGTTTTCGGCCGTTTTTGACCCGTCTTGGCCGCTCTGGTGAGACGGGTCTGAAAAGTGCCTAAATCCCCCGTCGCTACTGGCTTTGAGACGGGAAGACGGATCGGACCCGTCTCCAGGGGGGGTCTCGGTTTCGGAATCGTCTTTTTGGGGGCAGTAGCGGGCCCAGGCATCGGTGAACTGCTCGCGCTTGTAGCCGCGCGCCTGAACGCCCTCGACGTAGGGTCGCTGGGGCCTGATCGCGTAGGGCTCCAGCAGCTTCGCCAGCCCGCGGCTGTTGAGCCCAGCGCCCTTGCGGTAGTCGCCGAAGGGCAGTTGATCGTCGTCGTTGAGCGCCTTCAGGATCGGGTCCGTGTGCAGCGCCTCTTGGTCGCCAAAGACGTCGCGCAGCGCTGCCAGGGCGAGGACGCCGTGCGCGTCTGACTCGGCGCCGACATCGGCGAGCTTTACCGCCGCGCGCCGGGCCCGGACGCCCCACTCGGACCCCGCCAGGTCGGCAATCGCCAGCAATGGTTCCCAGGCCTCGGCGGCGCGGTCGTTCAGTTGCGCCGGTAGTTGCGGCTCGGCTTCGGCCAGTGCCTCGGCGTGTTCGTGCGCCCAGCGCGCCAGCTTCGCGCGCAGCGCCTCGGTCTCGGCGGCCAGCTTGCGGTGGCGCAGCCGCTCCACGTGCTCGTCGGGGCGCTTGCGCTGAAGCGTGACGATGATTGAGCGGTCCAGAATCGTGTCCGGCCAGCGCGTCGTGATGATCCCGGCCAGCACCTTTGGGCAGTAGACGGAGAAGTCAACCGGGACCAGGTTGGCCCCCTCGCCCACGACACGCGCCACCGCCGCACCCGGGCGGTTGCCCGCGTTCAGCAGCGCCCGCAGCGGCTCCGTGGCCTCCGTCTTTGAACCGAAGATCGCGTCACCTACATCGAGCAATAAGCTGGGGCAGTCGGAGGCGATCTTGCGAAACATCGCCGCCTCGGACGCCGCGGCGACCCGCCACGGGCGGCGCACAACCAGCTCCAACAGCTCCTCCAGGCGCGTCTTGGCCGACCGCTTCGCTGCGCTCCGAATCCCCAGATACGGCGTGCAGTAGGCGGCCTCAAACGCCCACGTGTGCGCTACCCACAGCGCGATCGCCACGGCCGCGTGCTCGCTCGGCAGGACCATGAATCGCTGAAGGACCCCGCAAACGTCGGCGAGCAGCTCGCCGGTGGGGCGAAGCGGCGTGGTGGCATCGAACGCCGAGCGGTTCCTGTGGACGGTGGAGTGCGGCAGCGGGTGCCAGGTGGTCTCGATCCGCGCGAGCAGCTCGTCGCGCGAGTGTTCGGCCAGGAAGTCATCGACGCCCTGCTTGCTCCCGTCCGCGCGGTGGGGCAGGTAGACGAACGCCAGCTTTGCGCCGCGGCTTTCAAGCCAACGTCCCAGCCGCTCGGTGCCGCGGTGGATCTGGGGCTTCTGGAAGGCGTCTGAGTCGAAGCAGATCACGATGGTGCGCCCGTTGAGCGCAACGCCGTGCCAGTCCTCTAGGATCGTCTTGCCGCCCCGATCGTTGGTCCCCCGCCAGCAGTCGATGCCGAGCAGCCCCAGCGCGCGGATGCGGAACGACGCCAGGCTGTCGGCCTTGCGCACGCCCTCGGTGATCCATAGCTGCACCTTCGGTTCGCGGACGTGTTCAAGCGTCGACGGGGGGCAGTCCAGCATCATCCTCAGCCCCCGCGGGGTTTCGTACTTGATCGTGCGCCCCTCCTTGACCCGCGGGTCATCAGGGCGCAGTTGATAGGCACGGCGCTCGCCATAGACGTCGTAGAGCGGGGCCAGCAGTCCGGGGACGCGCTGTTGGACAGGTCCGAACAACCCGTCCAGCTCACGCTTGTCAGTGACGGAGCGATAGCCGCGGGCCAGTGCGACCTCGGCGGAAATCGCACTGGCCTCGATCAGCTTGCGGTGCTGCGGAAGTAGATCAAGCTCCGTCGCGTGGCCGACCGTGGCCGACGGCGGGGCGTCCTTGCCCCGCTCGCTCTCGGCCATCAGAATGGACAGTCCTCGTTGCGGGCCTGCTCGAGTTGCGCCCGCTCTGCCCCGGTCTGGCAGCCGGGGCAGAGCTCGGTTGGGCGGCTCGATCCGAACCCCATGACAGCCATCACCGCGATGGACGCCCAGGAATCACTAGCCTCATCGAGTGTCGCCGTCACACCACACCGATCGCACTGGATCAGTCTCATGCCGCCACCCCCTTGTCGTTCAGCAGGCGCCAGGCCCGGCCAAACCACCGCGCGACGAGCTCGCCGTCGTACTTCAACCCGCCGACGGTGTCGCACACGCCGCCTGCGTCTGCGCGGTCGCGGATCGGTTCGTCTATCCACTCGATGGCGCCCTCAGCAATCGAGACGATCATCTTCAGGTGCTCGATCACCGCGTCGGCGCGGGATATCCCGAACGTGTCGACCCAATCGTCGAGCCGTGGGTCTTCGACCCGGTCGAGTAGTTCTCGCCACGTGACCTCGTCGACCGTCATGCCGCCACCCCCTTGCGGCCGTTGCGCTTGCGTTCGGGGCAGCGCTCGACGTAGCGGCGGCGGTTGTTGGCGTCCACGTAGGTGACGACCAGCTCGCGCTGCGGGAGTCCGCAGAACTCGACGGCCTCGAGCAGGTCGTCAAGGTCGACGAAGACGACGTGATCGGTCATCGCCGCGCGGAGATCGATCTCGGCCGCGCCGACAGAGGCGTTACCGTTAGAGATGTTTGTAGGCATTTGTGTTCCTTCCTGCGCCCCCGTTGCGTCCAGCGGGGGCGCTGTGGGTTTAGGAAGGAAGCGTGCGCCGCACGCGCGTCCGCGTCGCTCTAGACGCACGCGGCGGGCTACGGCGGATGATCGGTCAGTAGGGCGTCGAAGTACGCCCCGAGGACGATCGAGATGTGGCGAGGTCCCGGACCGGCCCCGTCCGGGATGTCTAACGGAGGTTTGTCGGCCTCGGGAGGATCTGTGCCGCCGCTGTCAGCGGAGCGGGCGACACCACGGCTAGCCGGACAGCGGACTTCGCGGGCCCGCGGCTTGCGTATCACCCGATGCTGGCGGTGCTGCGTGGCGCCCCGATGGCGCGCGACCAGGATCGCCGGAGACCTCTCGAGCGCCCTGCGCATCGGCAGCACCGTCCGCTTGACGTGGGGGATCAGGCTGGCGAGGGTGGACACGGCGGATTCGGAGTGCTGGACACGCAGCCAAGAATGCCGGATGCCTCGGACGGCATCCCTCGAGTGGAAACGGCCCGCCCCCAGATGGAAGCGGGCCGCCTGGCGAAAGGTGTCCAGCCGCCGCCGTATTCCGAGAAAGGGACTTTAGAGGTCGCCCCGGCCATCACGCCGCGCGTCTGCGCTCGAGCTCTGAAACGCGGCGCTCCAACTCGCCCACGCGCTCAAGTAGGCGCACCCAGCGCATATCGGCGACCGAGAACGACTGGGTCGCTACCACGCGCGCGAGACGCTCGAAGACCGCTGCGGCCGCGGACGTAGGTCCACCGGGCGAGCCGCCTGAGCCAAGGACACCGGACAGGAACACGGCCGCTGCGGCCGCGGCCGCAATGGCCGCGAGCCCGCCCAGACGCACCCCGCGACGTCGCCTCGCCCCGCTGGGAGGCGTGTCTTGACGCTCCGGCAATCGCCTCGGCGAGAGCCGCCCGCGCGGCCTGCACCGCTTCTTCGCTGGGCGGTGGCTCTACGGCACGGAAGCCCTTAACTCGCTGCAGCTCGTCGATCACGACGCCTCCTCTGTCTCTGTGGTTCTGGTGCGAGCGGCTGAGCTTGTCTCTAGCGCGGCCCGAACCGTCGCGCGAGCGCGCGCGAGAGCCCTGTCCCCACTGCCACCCCGTGCCCCTCGGCGATCTGCTCGTAGGACAGGTCACCCCAGGCTTGCAGCAGCAGCAGGTCGCGCTGTGCCGGGTCGAGCGTGGCCAGCGTGGCGGCTAGATCATGGTCCGCTCGGGGCTTGAGTTTGTCGGGAGATGGCCGTGACCGTCTGCGCTCATCCGAGCGACCGGTTCGGGCAGCCGGCGCTCTGAGCGTCGATGGTTCGCCAGCAAGTTGGTGGGCGATCCCGTACAGTCACGGCCGGGCATCCGAGACATCCGCGGGGAAGGTCGCGCGCCGCCCGAATGCCACCGTGAACGTCTGGGAGGCGAGATCGTCGGCGCTCTTGCGATCGACGCGGCGCGCCAGGTAGTTGCGGATCGCTGAGAAGTGCGGTCGAAGATCACGGCGAACGCCTCCGGCGCCGCAGGCGAGCGAGAGATCGCGGGTGCGTCTCAGGCCGCCCTCGAGTTGATGGGCGCGCTCACTACCCACGTTTTGTCGGCGGCAAGCTTGAGAGTTCCGCGCTCCCGCCCGATTTCGCCAGCGTCGAGTTCGGATTGCTACGCGCGCTTTGGCGGCAGCAAGCAGAAGCATCGCTCCGCACCTACGAGCGGCACACGACTAAACGGGCGGCGCGACCGAGATCGCGCGGGCCGCGACGGTGTTTGGCGCTTCGGCGGCATCGGCGACCGCGCAGGAGCATTCATTCGGGGCCAGCGCCTACGTGAGCGGGCCGGGCGCGACCGCAAACCCAGGCGGGGCGCCCGGTGGGGGTGGACTGTTCGTCCGCAGCGAAGTCCATACCCGCCGGAAGCAAGTTCAAGTGCGTTCGGCTCTGCGCCGCTGACTAGTTCATTCGCCCGCGAGCACGGGCACAAGCGAATGGCGCCGCATCGCTACCGCGGGCACAACCGCCGCGACTGTGGCGGCGAGGGAGCCGATCGCGGCGGCGGTCGCGCTGGTCGCGACGAGCGCCCCGGGGAGGGTGCGGCGAAGACCGCGGTGGCCGCCAGGGCGATGATCGCGCCGACGCGCGAACCGGCTACCCCGATCGCGAGCCCCCCGAGCGCGATCAGGCGCGCGAGCGCGCGTTTATCCCAGCCGGTGGGCCGAGCACGCTGCCCACCAGCACCCGGTGGAAAGCGATCACCGCGCCCAACGGGAGGGTGAGCGCAAGCACGCCCATCCTCACGCCTAACGCTCCGATGCCGCTCCGACCGGGTGTCCGCAGCGCATTGATTTGCGGCAAGGCACGCGACTCTCCGCGGCCGGTAAGCGCGACTTGCCTCGAGCACAGTAGGGCGCATCGCCTGCAGGGATCCCGCATGGGCCTCGCCGCCACGCCGGCACCAGAACCAATGTCGCGAGGGGACCGCCAGCCCCGCGCGCAGCGAAGACGTCTGCACGCCCTTCGCAGTCGCATTCGCCAGCGCGATCGCCCCGCCCACGACGCCCGCGATCAGCCCGATTCGCCCCCACCTCGCCAACACCACGCCGCGGTACCCTCGGTCGCCTGGACATGACTGGTTGCAAACGACGCACATCGACGCCGTGACAGCACGGCAGCCGAGTCCAAAGTCGCTTCTGGCCATCGTCGTGGTCGCGATGCTGATCGTCGGCGGCGTGGTGCTGGCGGGCGCGAGCGCCGGCGGATCGTCTTCCTCTGACGCAGCCGCCAGCAATCCCGAGCTTGACCCCGGGACGCCGCTGCATGGCGTGGCGCCAGGTTTCACGCTGACCGATCAGTTCGGGCATCGGGTCTCGTTGAGCTCGTTCCGCGGCCGAGTGGTGTTCTTGGCGTTCAACGATCCCCTGTGCACGACGATCTGTCCGTTGACGACCATGGCGATGGTGCAGGCCAAGGCGCTTTTGGGTGCGGCCGGGTCGCAGGTGCAGCTGTTGGGGGTGGGCGCTAACCCCACGAAGACTGAGGTCAAGTGGGTGCGGGCGTATTCGCGCGTGCACGAGATGACCTACCAGTGGCACTTTTTGACCGCGCCGCTTCCCGCGCTCAAGCACGTGTGGAAGGAGTATGGGATCGAGGCGCAGGTGGTGCGCGGCCAGATCGATCACACCCCCGCGCTGTACGTGATCGACACCGATGGGCGCCTTTCAAGGCTGTATCTGACGCAGATGTCCTATGCCTCGGTCGACCAGCTCGCCCAGGAGCTGGCCGTCAACGCCTCGCGGCTTTTGCCGACGCATCCCCGCGTGCACGAGGTCACGAGCTATACCCAGGTGCCGCTGATCGACCCGGGCACGCCAGTGAGCCTGCCGCGGGCGGGCGGCGGCAGCGTGCGCCTCGGGCCCAGCCGCACCCCCCGCCTCTACCTATTCTTCGACACGTGGGACAGCGAGGTGACCGACCTCGCCGCGCATCTCGGGGCGCTCGACCGCTACCAGCACCTGGCCGGGCGCGAGCATCTGCCGGGGCTCACGGCGGTCGACGAGGCCAGCGTCGAACCGTCTCGGGACGCGCTATCACGCTTCCTGGGCAGCCTCAGCCATCCCTTGTCATACCCGGTGGCGATTGACGAGAGCGGTCGCGTCGGTGACGGCTACAGAGTGCAGGACGAGCCCTGGCTCGAGCTGATCTCCCCCACAGGCGAGTTTCTCTACTACCGCGACATCAGCACAGGGGGCTGGCTCTCGCTCGGCGCGCTGATCGCGCGCGAGCGCTACGCGCTCGCCCACGCGCCCAGGCAAACGGCGGTGACCGGCGGTTCGGGGCGCCTCAAAGGCTCCCCGGCCGCGCTCGCCGCGCTGCACCAACAGGGTGGACAGCTGCTCGGCTCGGGACTGAGCTCACGGTTGCGGGCGCTGCGCGGCTACCCGATCGTGATCAACGCCTGGGCGTCGTGGTGCCCGGACTGCCAGCAAGAGTTCCACCTGCTCGCAGCCGCCTCGTTGCGCTACGGGCGCCAGGTCGCGTTCCTTGGCGCCGACACCGACGACTCTGCCGGTGACGCCCGCACCTTCCTCGCGCAGCACCGGGTCAGCTATCCGAGCTATCAGACGACCTTTCCCGAGCTCAGCCCCCTGGCCACGTTCATAGGCCTGCCGGTAACGATCTTCATCAACCGATCCGGGAACGTAGCCGACGTTCACACCGGCCCATACCTCTCGCTTGCCTCGCTCCAGAACGACATCCGCAGCTTCGCCCTCGGAGGCTGAAAGCGTGGCGAGTCGCTAGCGCTCCGCTGAGGGGAGCGTCGGGCGAGCAGCCGGGCCTTTGCCCGGAGCCGAGCGAGGGCTCCGCTACTCGTCCGGCCCGTGTTTGCTCGTTGAAAGCATGGGCTCAACGACGGTCGTGAACCACCCGGACCTGACAGGCCAGCGGCGAATCGCTACCAGCCGTCCCCGGGGACTGATCACGAACGTCTCGGGCACGCCCTCAACCCCATACGCCCCTGCAATAGTTCCCTCGGCATCCCGTAAGACTGGATACGTGACATGGAACCGGCGGTCAAAGCTCTCCATGTCAGTGCTCGCATCCTGGTAGGTGACCCCGAGGACCGTAGCGTCGCGCTTGGCGAGCACGTGTTGTTCACGAGCGAGCAACGAAGCCTCAGCCTGCAGGGCTGACACCAGGACGAGGAGAAATTCAAAACGACCAATCTGCCGCGGAAAGTCCTAAGGGACGCACGTTGCCTCGATCCAAGTAGCGGTAAGTCGACCGATGCATCCGGCGCCGCCGGAAATGTCAAGTCCCGGGAGGTGGTGTAAGAGATTGGGCTTCATCTCGTCGGTGGGGTTGGCGTCTCAGGCCGCGGTGAGTTCGAGTACCTCCTCGGTGTTGGTTCGATGGATTCGCTCCTCGAGGAGCGAATCCATCGAGTGCTTGGCGATATAGCCCCGCCCGACGAGCCACTCGTCATTGGCCTCGATCGCGAGCATCGAGACCAGACGGATGAGGGAACGGTCGTCGGGGAAGATGCCGACGACGTCGGTGCGTCTGGCGATCTCGCGGTTGAAGCGCTCAAGCGGATTGGTCGAGCGCAGCTTGGGCCAGTGGGAGGCGGGGAATGCGTAGAAGGCGAGGATGTCCTCTTCGGCCTCCTCGAGCATCGCGGCGACCTTCGGCAGGCCGCGTTCGAGCTGCGAGATCGCTTCGCCCAGGCGCCGGCGCGCCTCGTCGCCCGATTCGGCTCTGAAGATGGGGCGGATCAGCGCGGCGAGCAGCCCATGCTGGTCGCGGCGTGCATGCCCGAGTGCGTCTCGCAAGAAGTGGACCGTGCAGCGTTGCCAAGGACAGCCGAGCACCTGCTCAAGCGCGGCTTTGAGTCCTGGGTGGGCGTCTGAGATCGCCAGCTGCACGCCCACCAAGCCGCGGGCGACCAGGCTTCTGAGGAACTCGCGCCAGAAGGCCTCGGTCTCGGCCTCGCCGACGTCCAAGCCGATGATCTCCCGCCGCCCGGTCTCGTGCACGGCGTGGGCGATCACCACACACTTGCGCGCAACGCGGCCGCCGTCTCTGACCTTCTCTACCTTGGCGTCGACGAACAGGTACGGGTAGCGGCCCTCAAGCGGCCTGTCCCGGAAAGCCTCGACCTGTTCGTCCAGCCCGGCGCAGATCCGCGAGACCTCGCTGCGGCTCACACGCAGCCCAAGGCTCTCGACCAGCTGGTCGACCCTCCTGGTCGACACCCCGCACACATACGCCTGCTGCACCACCGCCACCAGCGCCTGCTCAGAACGCTTGCGGGGCTGCAAAAAGCTCGGGAAGTAACTGCCCTGCCGCAGCTTGGGGATCTGCAACTCGATCTCCCCAGCCCTCGTGTCCCAGCGCCGGCCCCGATACCCATTGCGATGCGTCGCCCGATCATCGGGCCTCCGCTCCCCGAGCTCGGCGCCCACCAGCTCCGAGACCTCGGACTCCATCAACTGCTGGGCCACCCACCGCACCGACTCCCTGACCACATCAGCGTGATCCTCCAACAGCACCTTCCGGACGACCTGCTCAATCGTCATCCTGTCTGCTCCGGCCATCGCCGGCCTCCTATCTGGTCGAACCTTGAGAAGTCCGACGATGATGAGCACCGCGGTGGCCGGAACCAGCTTCAGACCAGTTCCGTCCGACCCGCTCCTACACCAACACTAGGGACGTGACC
>JAFAPR010000315.1 GCA_019247075.1 Solirubrobacterales bacterium | reverse complement strand
CCGAAGAGGCCGGTTTGCGCGCGGCGGCTCGCTCGACGATCCCCCACTTAAGCCGGTCCACGGTCTGAATCTCGAGCCCCTCCGTTTCGAGGTAGTCGAGCGGGTCGCGCGTGAGGTGATCGTGCTCGAATCGCAAAAACAGCGGCTCGAGTAAGCGCTGGCCGACTCTGATCGCGCGGATGGGGCTGCGGACGTGCTCCATCAGCACGAGGCGACCGCCCGGGCGCAGCACACGCCGAGCCTCGCGCACCGCGGCACGATCGCCAGGGATCGTGCACAGGGAGAGCGTGCAGATGACGGTGTCGAAGCTCTCGTCAGGGAATTCGAGCTTCTGAGCATCACCGACGCGCAGATCGGCGTTGCACCCGATTGCGACGGCTTCGCCGCGGGCGAGCTCGAGCATCTCGGGGCTCAGCTCGATGCCGGTCACCCGCACCTCGTGCGGGTAGTAGCGGAGATTCCGTCCGGTGCCGACGGCGATCTCGAGCACGTCGCCGCTCGCTTGTGAGCAGACCCACTGGCGCCCGTCGCCAAACAGGATCCGCTCAAAGAGCCTGATCTGGCGGTCGTACTTGGACGCTGTGCGGTCGTAGTAGCCGCGCACACGTGTTGTCGCGGCGTCGCATTGCTGGATGTCGCTTCTGCGGGCCAGGAAGTAGCTGCCGCCGTTGGCCTTGGCCGCCGCAACCGCGTCAAGACCGTGCTCCCGGCAGCGTTTGCTGAGCACGGCGTCGGGGGTGTAGTAAGGAGTTGAGGATCCGAGGCTGCTCCCCACGATCAGGTAGCCGCCGGGGCGCAGCACGCGTGCGGCCTGCTCGAGGTAGATCGGTAGGTTGAGCTGTGAGACGAGATCAAACGTCTCATTGCGGTAAGGCAGCGAAGCAGCGTCCCCCACCTCTAGCTCGATCCGCTCCGCGAGGTCGCCGGGGATCTTCTTGCGGGCCGCCTCGATCATCGCGGCGGACAGGTCGATCGCGTGGACGCGCGCCTGCGGGTAGCGGCGGGCGAGCATGATTGCCCCGGCGCCCGTTCCCGTCCCGAGCTCGAGGATCGATCGGGGCTCCACCTCCATCCGCTCGCACGCAGCGGACAGCGGCGCGAGATGTTCGCCGCGATCAGGTTTGATCCGATCGTCCCAGCTTCCGGCGGAGCGCTCCCAGAAGCGCTCAGTCGGCCCGCGCAGAACAGGCCACAGCACCGGCGCGCGAGCGATCGCCTGACTGAGCGCCTGGCCGAGCAGACGCAGCGGCAGTGGAGGGCGATCTTGGGCCGGAGCGCCGTCGGTCATCACCGTCACAACCCCGTACCCTAACCGCAGCCAGCGCCTCCCACCGCGTTCGTGGGTGTGGACGGCGCGCATTGTCGGTCGGCGACGCGCCGTGCGGGCCGCTACGACAGGACGGGCGCGGCGGCAGGCTTGATGTTGCGGCCGCGTCGCGCGCGGCAGGCGTGTCGAGGCTCGGCCGGCCCTCACCCGATCAACTCGATGAGTTCACGTGCCTAGCCCGGTCTTTGCTCAAAAGACTTGAGGCAAGGAGACCGACGATGGGCAAGCTGGTCGTCACCGAGTTCGTTTCGATCGACGGAGTGTTCGAGGACCCCGGCGGGGCAGAGGACTACGAGCACGGCGGCTGGACCTTCCAGTACGACCGCGGCGAGGACGGCAACAGGTTCAAGATCGACGAGCTGACAGAGGCGCAGGTCCAGCTTTTGGGAAGGAGGACCTACGAAGGCTTCGCAGAGGCGTGGCCCTCCCGCGAGGGGCCGTTCGCGGACAAGCTCAACAGCGATCCGAAATATGTCGTCTCGAACACACTCACCGATCCGGCGTGGCAGAACACCACAGTGATCTCCGGCGATGCCGTCAAGGGGGTCTCGCAGCTCAAGGACCAGACCGAGGGCACGATCCTCGTCTCCGGCAGCGGCACCCTGGTCGCCACGCTGCTGGCGGCCGACCTCGTCGACGAGCTGCGGCTGATGGTCTTCCCGACGGTCCTCGGGCGCGGCAAGCGACTGTTCCCCGACGGGATCGACCGGCTCAAGTTCGAGCTCGCCGACTCGCACACCGTCGGCAGCGACGGCATCCTTGTCCTGATCTATCGGCGCGCATAAAAAGGGAGCGAATCATGGCCCAGCCGACCGCAGAGGAGGCCCTCAAAACGCTTGAGCCGCTGCTCGGCGCTTGGGCCCTTGAGGCAAAGTCACCGAACGGCGAGGCCTGGCCCGGCGAAGCGCGGGCCAGCTTCAAATGGCACGAGTCCGGGGCACACCTGGTCGCTCGAACGACGGTCGATCTGCCCGAGGCGCCCAACACGATCTCGATCATCGGCTGCGACGCGGCGAATGGAACCTACTTCCAGCTCTACTCCGACGACCGCGGCGTCTGCCGCGTCTATCAGATGAGAATCGGCGCCGGCGAATGGAAGCTCTGGCGAGAGGGCGATCCGTTCCCGCAACGCTTCACCGCCACGATCAGCCAGGACGGCAACACCATCTCCGGGCGCTGGGAGAAAGCCGAGGACGGCACCAACTACACGACCGACTTCTCCCTGACCTACAGCCGAGTGCGGTAGGCCAGGCTTCCCCGCCGACGCCGGCGTGGCCTCACCAGGTGAAAACCCCGCGCCCGGTGGCTACCAGCCGTCCGTCGACCGTCTGCAATCTGGCGTCCGCCCACGACAG
>JAFAPR010000135.1 GCA_019247075.1 Solirubrobacterales bacterium | reverse complement strand
TTGTCGGCTGCGCGTTCTGTGGGTTCGGACAGGCACGTCGTTCGCCCGATGCGTACGAGCACTCCGAGACCGAGTTCGCGAGAAGGGTGGAGGAGGCCGTCGCTGCCGGCGCCACAGAGGTCTGCATGCAGTCCGGGATCCATCCCGACTGGGGCCTCGAGGATTACGAGAAGTGGCTGCGGGTGGCCAAGCGGGCCGCCCCGGAGCTTCACCTGCATGCGTATTCGCCGATGGAGGTCGCGCACATGTGCGACGTGTCCGGGCTGGCGCCGAGGGCCGTGTTCGACCGCCTGCGCGAGGCCGGACTCGGATCGACGCCCGGGACCGCCGCGGAGGTTCTGCACGACGGCGTGCGCGAGCGGATCTCGCCCAACAAGCTGCCGGTGGCGCGGTGGGTCGAGATCATCGAGGCCTCGCACGCCGAGGGCATCCGCTCGACCGTGACCGTGATGTTCGGCCACGTCGAGGAGCCGTGGGAGCTGGCCGAGCACATGCGGGTGGTGCGTTCGTTGCAGGAGCGCACCGGCGGGTTCACCGAGTTCGTGCCGTTGACGTTCATCCCGTTCCACACGCTGCTCGGGCGCACCCACGGGGTGGAGGAGATCTCCCGCGAGGAGAACCTCAAGCACACCGCGGCGTTCCGGCTCGCGCTCGGCAGGACGGTGCGCAACCTCCAGGCCAGCTGGGTCAAGATGGGGCTCGACGCCGCCACCGAGGCGCTTTCGTGGGGGGTCAACGACCTCGGCGGCACGCTGATGGAGGAATCGATCTCGCGCATGGCCGGCAGCTATCACGGCGTCCGACTCGAGCCCCGGGACCTGATCTCCGCCGCCCACCGCGCCGGGCGGCCCGCGGCCGAGCGCACCACCCTGTATGAGATCCGACGCCGCTACGACCCCGACCGGGTGGCGGTGTGACCGCCCAGGGCGAGCAGCCCACCACGGCGTCCGAGCCGCCACCGGCCCTGTTCGCGGGCGTCGAGCCGCTCGAGGTCTTCGTCGACCTGCTCGCCGACATCGACATCCACACGACCTCGACCGAGTTCTACGACCGCATCTGCGAGGCGGTGTGTCGGCTGACAACGATGCGCCGGGCCGCGATCTTCATGGCCGACGCCGCGCGCCGGCGCGTCCACGCGGTGGGCGCGCACGGCATCTCGTTCTCCGAACTCGCGGTGCTCCGCCCAACGCTCGTCAACACCCCGATCGCGCAACGCGCCCTGCTCGAGGACCGCGTGGTGGTCGTCTCGGAGGGGATCAACGAGGCGGTGCCTCCGGAGTACGCGCAGCTGCTCGGCGTCACGACACTGGTGTGCACGCCGCTCAGCGCCGCCGGACACGCCTACGGCGTGATCTGCGCCGATCGGGGGGGTGGCCGCTTCGAGCTCTCAGACGGCGAGCGCCACCTGCTGTGGACCTTGGGAAAGACGGCGGCGCTCGTCGCCGCGGCGCGCAACGTCACCCGCCAGCAGGAGCGCACGCGGCGCATGGGAGAGCGGCTGTGGCTGGCGCGGGAAATCCACGAGCGCGTGCTCCAGCGGCTGTTTGGCGTGTCCCTCGCGCTCGGCGCCGACAAGCCGCTGGACCGAGCCGAGCGCGAGCGGTGCCGCGCGGAGATGCAGGAAGCTGTGGGCGACCTGCGGCGGGCGCTCGAGCGGCCGCTGGCACCGCTGCCGCCCGAGACCGAGACGACCCTCGTGGGAGAGCTCGATCGGATTCGGCGCTCCCCGGGCATGGTGGTCGAGGTCGACTGGCGCGGCGATTTTGCAGTGCCGCCCGACATCGAGCCGCTCGCACAGTCGGTGCTGGCGGAGGCGCTGCGGAACATCTCCAAGCACGCCGATCCCTCGCGCGTCGAAGTCACTGTGGCCCGCGACGCGGACACCTTCACGCTCGAGGTTCGAAACGACGGAGCCCGTCCCGCCGAGGCCGAGCCTTCGGGCATGGGCCTCCGCCTCGCCTCGTTCGAGGCCATGCAACAGGGAGGAACGGTCCAGTCGGGCGCCACCGGAAACGGGAGTTGGCGCGTCCGCCTGCTTGTGCCGCTCGGGTCGGGAGAGGACGATGAGGGTCAGGCCGGCTGACGGGCGCAAGCTGCGGGTTCTGGTGGTGGATGACCACGACGTGGTCCATTGGGGCTTTCGGGTGCTGTTAGGGGAGCAACCGTGGGTGGAGCGCTGCCTCGCGGCGCGCACGGGAGAGGAGGCGCTCGAGCTCGTCCACCGCTTCGAGCCGGACGTCGCGCTCGTCGACCTCTTCGTGGGCAGCGAATCGGGCGTGGACGTCTGTCAAGCGATCCGGAGCGCCTCGCCGGGCACGCGGGTGCTCCTCATCTCGGGGGCCGGGCGCATGTCGCCGGCGGCCGCCCGCGCGGCGGGAGCTTCGGGCTTCGTCTCCAAGGAGCTCGACGCGCGCGAGGTGACGAGCGCGGTGCGGCTGGTGGCGACGGGGATGACCCTGTTCCCGCCCAAGTCGGACCAGCCGGCGCCGCCGCTGACCGATCGCGAGCGCGAGGTGCTCGCCTTGATCGCGGCGGGGTCGACCAACCGCGAGATCGCCGAGCGGCTCTACCTGTCTCCGCACACCGTCAAGGAGCACACGAGCGCCCTTTACCGCAAGCTCCACGCCCGTAATCGGGCCGAGGCCGTCCAGCGCGCTCAGCGGGTGGGGTTGATCGGGTAGGGCGCGGCCACGGCGCCCGTGCAACGCGCCAAGAAGTCTGCCCCCCGATCGGGGGGCAATCTCGGCGGGTCCTGTTTCCGCGCGTGCGTGTGGGCGTACGTTCCCGATGATGGCCTCGACGGCGATCCTTTTCCCTGGCCAGGGCAGCCAGACAGATGGCATGCGCGAAGAGGTGGCGCGGGTGCGACCCGACCTGCTCGAAGCCGTCTCGGAGGCCCTTGGCGAAGATCCGTTTCCGCGCGTGGACGACGGCACGCAGTTCGCTCAGCCCGCGATCTACTGCGCAAGCCTCGCCGGTTGGGAGGCGCTCGGCCGTCCCACCGGCGAGCTCATGGCAGGCCATTCGCTGGGCGAGCTGGCCGCGCTGGTGGCGGCTGGAGCGATAAGCGACCGCGATGGCCTCGAGCTCGTGGTGTTGCGGGGCGCGCTGATGGGCCAGGCGGACGAGGGCGGCATGCTCGCGCTGCTGGGCGCCGGCGCGGCTGATAAAGCGCCGGAGCTCGCCGACGAGCACGGTCTCGCTGTCGCCAACGACAACTCCCCGCAACAGGTCGTGCTCTCGGGAGCTCGCGCGAACCTACCGGCCGCCGCCCAG
>JAFAPR010000132.1 GCA_019247075.1 Solirubrobacterales bacterium | reverse complement strand
GCCGAGCGCTGATCTGCGCCGCCTCGTCAATACCCGCCGGCACGGTGTTGAGCGCGGACGTGGCGATCGTGGGTGCCGGCCCGGCGGGAATCGTGACGGCGCTCGAGCTTGCCCGGACAGGACTAGAGGTCGTCATCCTCGACAGCGGCGACAAGCGCTTCGACCCCCGCGCGCAGCGAATGGCCGATGCGGCGGCTCTTGACCCGCAACGGCATGCCCCGATGTCGATGGCCACCCGACGCCAGGTGGGAGGCGCCTCGGTGATTTGGGGGGGTCGGTGCGTGCCCTATGATCCGATTGACTTCGAGTGCCGCAATCTGGTTAGTGGAAGCGAATGGCCGATCGGCTATGTGGAGCTCGCACCGTACTTCCAGCGCGCGTGCGATTGGCTGCGTTGCGGCCGCGCCGCATTCGACGGCCGCGAGTTAGACCATCTCCCCGCGAGTATCGTGCCGGGCCTACCGAACGGTGACGTTCGCACGTCGACGTTCGAGCGCTGGTCGCTGCCCACGAACTTCGGCTCGGAGTACCGAGTGCCCATGCGCCGTTCGGGACGCCTACGCCTCATCACGGGTCTGACTTGCACCGAGGTCGTCTGCGAACGGGAGGCGCGCCGAGTCAACCATCTGGACACCCGTACTCTGGACGGTCGCCCGATCCGAGTCTGCGCCCGGCGTTATGTCTTGGCTTGCGGCGGTCTGGAAACGACGCGGCTCCTACTCGCCTCTCGGGATCCCAGCGGCGAAGCCCTAGGTGACCATTCCGACCATTTGGGCCGGTGGTATATGGGCCACGCCGAGGGCATTGTGGCGCGGGTCCGTTTTACGACGCCTCCACACGCGACGATCTTCGGCTACGAGCGAGATGTCGACAGAGTGTATGTTCGTCGACGTTTCTCTTTTACCGGGGCGGCTCAAAAGCGACTTGGGCTGCCCAACATCGTTGCCTGGCTCGCGAATCCGCTGCTGCCCGATCCAGTCCATCAAAGCGGCGCGCTGTCATTCATGTATCTGGCGCTCGCCTCGCCGCTGGGCGCCGTGTTCGCACCGGACGCGCAGCGCATGTCGCTGACCGGCCACAGCGTGCCGGGAGCTCCCTACGGGCCGGTCGAGCGGGGCCCGGTGCGAGAGCATGTCAGGAACGTGATCCGGGAGGCCGGGCCCACCGCGAGGTTCGTCGTTGACTTCGGTATCCGCCGCTTCTTTACGCGTCGGCGGCGAGTTCCGGGGTTCTTCCTCTATAGCCCGTCCAATGCCTACCCGCTGCAGTATCACGGCGAGCACCTACCCAACCGGGAGAGTCGCGTGACGCTGGGGGAACCGCGCGACGCCCTGGGAATGCCCCGGCTGAACATCGACATCCGCTTCTCGGAAGACGACGTACGGGGCGTGGTGCGAGCCCATCGTCATTGGGACGAGTACTTGCGCCGGCACGGATGTGGACGGATCGAGTACCTCCACGAGGACCTCGAGGGGGCCGTGGAGGAGCGTCTCGGCGCGGGGTTTCATCAGGTCGGGACCACGCGCATGTCGGCCAGTCCGCGGAACGGCGTCCTGACGCCCGATCTTGCCCTGCATGGATTCGAGGACCTGTTCATCGTCTCGAGCTCGGCGCTGGTGACTTCCGGTCAAGCGAACTCGACTTTTATGATCGTCGTGCTCGCGCTCCGGCTCGCAGATCGGCTGCGGGGAGAACTGCGTGCACGGAGCGCATCCGGCGAGGTGCCGATCACTGAGGAGCCATGCACAGGTCTCCTGTCTGCGAGCGCGGACTGCCGACCTTATCGCGGAGAGAGGGAGATTCACACCTAGGCATCACCTAGGCGGACGAGCCGGAGGTTCCAGCCGTTTGACTTGCGCGGCTCATCGTGCTCGCCGCCTCACGTGCTCAGGCGCCGAGCGCTGGCGGCCTCCGTTCCCGACGCCTCGCGGGCGTCGGAGGGAGACGCTATCCGACCATCGATGCGACCGCGGAGCTGGATGCGTCTTAGAGGATCCCGAGATCGAGGCAGTGCTGCGGACCACGCCGGTATTCAGGCACTATGAGCTGGGCCACCGGTAAACGGAGCCCTTCTCGCGCAAGGAGCGTGATAGAGCCTGGCCGCTTCGTGCAAGAAAATATGAGAAGATCTCGCAAAGTGGGAGCGACCGGTGAGCCATGATCTGCGACCGCCTGTGGGGGGCGACAGGTAGGGGTAGGCGAGGGGGGAGGGAGGAGTTTGCACTGGGAGACCTGTGCCGGGCATTTGCTTGATGGGGACCGTTCGCTTGGGGCCACTACAGCGGTTGCGGTGGTCGGCCTCGGGTATTGGGGTCCGAATCTTGTGCGGGTGTTGGCCGAGCGCACCGATGTGCGCGTGCGGTGGGTCTGTGACCTGGATCCCGGCCGCTTGGCGGTAATCGCGCGGCGCTATCCGGCGGTTGGGGTGACGGGGGAGCTGGATGTGGTCTTGGCCGATCCCGAGGTGGAGGCGGTGTTGTTGGCTACGCCGGTCTTCACGCATCATGAGCTCGCGCGCCGGTGTCTGGAGGCCGGCAAGCACACGTTTGTTGAGAAGCCGCTGGCACCCTCGAGCGAGCTTGCTGGGGATTTGATCGAGCTCGCAACCGAGCGGGGGCTGGTATTGATGTGCGGCCACACGTTTTTGTACAGCCCGCCGGTGCGCGCGGTGCGCGGGCTGATTGAGGGCGGCCAGCTGGGCGAGCTTTTTTTTGTCTCGTCAAGCCGAGTCAATCTGGGGTTGCACCAGCGCGATGTGAGCGTGATCTGGGATCTGGGGCCGCACGATTTTTCGATCTTGCTCTATTGGCTTGAGGAACTGCCGCGGTCTATCCGCGCGATTGGGCGGGCCTCGATCGTGCCGGGCATCGCGGACGTGGCGTTTGTGACGATGGAGTTTGAGTCCGGGCTGGTCGCCAGCGTGGAGCTCAGCTGGCTGGCGCCGTCGAAGCTGCGGCGCACGGTGGTGGTGGGATCAAGGCAGATGGTGGTCTACGAGGACGGGGCGCCTGAGCCGATTCGGATCTTCGATCGGGGCGTGGTTTACAAGGACCCCGAGACCTTCGGCGAGTATCACCTCTCCTACCGCGCCGGCGACATTCGCTCGCCGCATCTTTCAAACGACGAGCCGCTATCGCTGCAACTTTCAGACTTCGTGCACGCGGTCTCGACGGGACAGGGGGACCCCCGGGGCCTGATGCTGGCCCGTGATGTGGTCGGTCTGGTGGAGGCGGCCGAGGTTTCGCTTCGCGAGGGCGGCACGCCGGTGGCGCTGGAGGGCAACCGGGTCACGAGCGGCGCGGGATGATGTCGGCGGCGGGGCAACAGACGGCCGCGGCCGCCCCCGAGCGGCAAGCGTGGAGCGGTGACCGGGTAAGGACAAGCGAAGTGCCACCCGGGGTGGGCTCGGTGGATGCGCTGCGGCGGCGGGCTCTGGCCGTCGCGGACGCCCTCTCGGTGCTGGCGGCGTTGGCCTGCGCCTTGCTGGTTGGGGGACGTGCGGATTTTGGCGCTCGCTTGCTGTGGGGGCTGGCGGCCATACCGCTGATGGTTGTTCTGTTCAAGGTCTACGGGCTCTACGACCGCGACATGAAGCGATTCACACACGCCACGGTCGACGATCTGCCGTGGCTGTTTCACGCAACGCTGGTGGGGGTGCTGGCGGTTTGGTTGTACTCCAAGGTCGGGCCGATGGGCAAGCTCGATTTCGTTGAGGTGTTGGTTTTTGGGGCCTTGACGATGGGGCTGGCCACGCTGGCGCGGGCCGCTACCAGGGCGGCCCTGGGCCGGATCGCGGGACCCGAGGCGGCGCTGCTTGTTGGCGAGGGTCGGATGGCGCACGTTCTGGCCGCGAAGCTCGAGGCGCATGCCGAGTACGGCTCGACGGTGGTGGGGGTGCTGGCGGACGGCCTGGCCGACGGCCCGCCGATGCACGGGTTGCCGGTGCTGGGACCGCTTGAGCGCCTGGACCAGGTCGTCGCCGAGCACCGCGTCGGGCGGGTGATCGTGGCGCCCGGGGGGATCGCCGACAGCGAGCTTGAGGCGCTGTTGCACCGCTGCCGGGACCTTTTGCTTAAGGTCAGCTTGCTGCCCAAGCTCTCGGATGTGCTGGGGCCCGCGGTCGAGGTCGACGATGTCGAAGGGGTCGCGGTCCTGGGGATAAATCCTCCCTGGCTGCCGCGGTCTTCGCGCGCGCTCAAGCGGGTCATGGACCTGGTGCTGGCGGTCGCTACGCTCGTTTTGACGCTGCCGCTGCTGGCCTTGGTCGCGGTTGCGATCAAGCTTGACTCGCCCGGCCCGGTGTTGTTCTACCAGGAGCGCATCGGGAAGGGGGGGCGACCGTTCAGGCTTTACAAGCTGCGCACGATGACCGTCGACGCCGAGCGACGGCGCGAGGGGCTGCTGACGCGCAGCAGCGATCCCAACTGGTTGCTGCTCGATCGCGATCCTCGCGTAACTCGCGTGGGGCGCAGGCTGCGCCGGCTGAGCCTCGACGAGCTGCCCCAGCTGTGGAACGTTTTGCGCGGCGAGATGAGCCTGGTCGGCCCCAGGCCGCTGATCGCCGTCGAGGATCGACGTGTGCAATCATGGGCCCGGGGTCGCCTCGATCTCACTCCCGGGATCACGGGGTACTGGCAGGTGCTGGGCCGGACTCGAATCCCGTTCGAGGAGATGGTCAAACTCGATTACCTGTACGTGATGAACTGGTCGCTGTGGACGGATTTGAAGTTGATCATTCGCACTTTGCCGACCTTGGTGAGTGGTAGGGGAGCGAACTGAGCGCGCGGGGGTGGATGGTGTTTGCAGATCGGGAGGCTGGGGTCTGTTTCGCGGGTTTGTGGAGGGCGGCTTGAGCGAGGGCCGGCGGGGGGCTGCTGTTGGCGGCAATGGGGGGGAGGACGGCCGGGTTCGCTTTGTCTCGGCTGGCGCTACCATGCGCGGTGCTGCGGCGTCTAGTTATGCGGGGGGAGAGGACCTTGGGCCCGTGATGGCGGATTCTGGCTATATCGATCTTGAGCATGTTCTTGGTGTGCTGC
>JAFAPR010000130.1 GCA_019247075.1 Solirubrobacterales bacterium | reverse complement strand
CTCCGGCCTTTAGTCACCGGCGGTCCGGAGCGCGATCACGGTCATCGCAGCCAACGCCACGCCGACCACGACTATCACACCGGGACCTTGCAGCCAGGCATGATGCCGGCGTCCCAGCAAGACCGGCCAAAACGCCCCGGCCCCAAGCGCAAACAGCGCATGCCCGGCCACGGCGCCGGTGAGGTTGCCGGTCCGGGCGACGATGACCGCAAAGACAAGGCCGGCGAGCGCCACAACCATCACGAGCGCGGCCGGGCCGAGACCGAGGTAGGTGGCCGCGAAGAGGGCGGTCGCCGCCAGCAAGCCGGCGCGTCCGATCGAACGCTGCAGCGTGCTCTGGACGAGCCCGCGGAAGAGAAGCTCCTCGGTGAGAGACGCCGCGGCGACGGCAACCAGCGCAACCATGATTCGACTCCCCCCCGCGCCTCGCGCCCACAACGTAGGAGCACCGACAACATATGCCGCAATACCTAGCACGAGCCCCGCTGCGGCGGCATAGGCTTGGTCGACGGATGGACTGAAGGCCATCAGTCCCTTCAGCGACGCGCCGAGAGTAGGAGCGGCAAACGCCGCGGCCAGACCGATCAGCACAGCGACGGCGAGCGTCCCCGCCGCCGCGGACGCATCGTGCAGCGGCAATCCGAACGCGACCACCCGCGCCAACGCCACCAGCGCGAGAGCCTGCAGAGCCCTCGCCGTCACCCAGGCTTCCGGCGACTCCGACCTCAACGCGATCGCCGCGGCATTCAGCAAGATGAACACTAGGACGGCGAACACGATGTCCGCAGCCAGCGTGCGCCCGGGAGCCAACAGGGCGGCTTCCGACGCGATCAGCGCCGCGACGGACAGCAGCACAACGGGAGCGCCAAGCCAAGCTCGTGGGCGCGCACCCACCCGCACGCGGGCCGTCATACGAAATCGGGGCGAAGCGCGTTCATCGGCCGGTTGCGTCGCTGATGGAGCATCCCACCGCATTGCCTGCTGATCGTATCCGGACCGGCTGGACCGGACGCCACCAAGGAGGCCACCCAGCAGGAGCTCGCCCCTCGACGCGGAGAGCGGCACAGGCATTCGCGCTACCCAGCGCATCGCTGCGCGTATGTTTTCGGCCAGGTATCCTTCACCTGGGTAGCGGAGCGGCCGCTTCGCATCAGCTGACTGGGGGGGAAACCAAGTGCGCAGAACGAGGCGTCCCGGATGGCGCCAGTGGGGTTTATCCACGAGGCTCCTCGTGCTCGGACTCATCGCCGTGGCGCTCTTCCTGGCGCTCGCTCCGATAGCGAGCGCGAACGTGATCTTCAGCGACGGGTTCGAGTCCGGAGACTTCTCCGCCTGGAGCCTTGTGCAGACGGGCGCTGACGGGACGGCGGCCGTCCAGAGCCAGATCGTACGCACCGGAGCCCTCGCCGCCCAGTTCACGGAGACCGCCAAACCCGGCTCCAAGGCCTATGCCCGCAAGACGTTCGGCGCCGCGCAGACCGACCTGACCGTGAGCGGCGATTTCTATATCGCGCAGCAGGGCGCGAGCGGGGGAAATGTGCCCCTGTTCCGGCTGTTCGATCCAACATCGACCCGGCTGGTGAGCGTCTACCGGCAGAACGGAACCAGCGGGACGATCGGCGTCGGCTACGGAGGAAAGTTTTTCAATACGACCGGCAAGCTGGCACTGGGCACTTGGGCCACCGTCTCGGTTCACGTGGTCGTCGCTGGAGCCTCGAGCACGATCACGATCACGCTGAACACCAACACGGTTTACCAGGCCACCGCAAACCTCGGCAGCGCGGGAATTGCGACGATGCAGATCGGCAACGACACCGCCGCCCAGGCCGGCAGCGTGGTCGTGGACAACGTCACCGCCCAGAGCGGGAGCTCCTCCACGCCCGATCCGCCAGTCAAAACGACGCCGCCGTCGATCTCGGGAACGCCCCAGCAGGGCCAGACGCTTACGGCCTCGGCAGGGACGTGGGGCGGCACCCAGCCCATCTCCTACGCCTACCAGTGGCAGCGATGCGACGCGAGCGGCGCGGACTGCAACGCGATCTCAGGCGCCACCGGCGCCTCGTACAGCGTCGGCGCCGCCGACGTCGGAGCGACGCTGGACGTCACCGTGGTGGCCACCAACATCGCCGGCTCGAGCAGCGCCACCTCGGCTGCGACCGCGGTCGTGCAGGCGCCCTCCAGCCAGCCCGCGAATACTGCACCGCCGACGATCTCCGGAATGGCGCAGGTGGGACAGCTCCTGACCGCTTCGACCGGCGGCTGGACCGGCGCTCAGCCCATGACCTACGCCTACCAGTGGAAGCGGTGCGACGAGAGCGGCGCGAACTGCTTCGCGATCGCAGGCGCCACCCAACCCACCTACACGGTTGCTAACCAGGACTTGGACAGCACCCTCGTGGTCGCCGTGAATGCTTCCAACTCCGCTGGATCGGCGACTACCGCGTCCTCCCCGACTGGCGCCGTCGGCACCAGTTCCGGTCAGCCGGCGGTGGCCGCCTTGTGGCACATGAACGAGACTTCGGGCACGACCATGTACGACGCGGTAGGCAGCGACAACGGCGCCGACCACAACGTCCAGCTCGGGCTGCCAGGCTGCTCCGGAACGGCGTGCGCGTATAGCTTCAATGGGAAATCCAGCTATGCGTCCGTGCCGACCGCCGATGACCTCAGTCCCTACAACGCGAACGTCACGGTGACGATCGACCTGAAGACGACAGGGACGCCGCCGCCGCCGCCCGGCGACTGGGATCTGATCCGCAAGGGCACCTACAGCAGCCCGGGCCCATGGAATGAGTACAAGATGGAGCTCCAGCAGACCGGGCAGATCTCCTGCGGCTTCGACGGCACCGGCGGCTATATGGAGCTGGTCGCGGGGCCGATGGTCAACAACGGCCGGTGGCACACCGCACAGTGCGTCAAGACAGCCACCGCGATCGAAGTGGTTGTCGATGGCCAGAAGTTCAGCAAGCAAGCGAAGCTGGGGTCGATCTCCAACGCGCTGCCGCTCGTGATCGGCGCGCATCCGGGCGCCGACTGGTACAGCGGTTCGCTAGACGCGGCAAGCCTCCAGTTGGGGTAGGCGCCGCCTGGGGTTCGGATCGCAGTGACGCGGTCGTCACTGAGGCAGCGACCGTCCGTCGAGCAGCGCCGGCCGCCGGGCATCGGCGTCCCATCGCCACCAACGCGCTGTGGGCGGACCCGGATGCTCGTGAGCTATCTCGATCAGGCGCAGGCGATCGGCCGCGCTATTGCGCCCTGGCCGCAAGAGCGTGGACCAGGTGCCGGCGTTCACATAGCGGGGACCGCCGCCTGCGCCTCCGCCTGACCCCGAAGTCGGCTCGCGCTGACCAAGGGGGATGTCACTTGCGATATGAGTATGGCCGAACGCGTAGAAGGCGACCCCTACCCCGTGCTCGCGTAGCACGCCGTCGACCATGCGAGCGGCCTCGAGCATGAAGTGATCGGGACCAGTACGCGGGGCGATCCCGTGGGAGCGGGGCGCTCGCCGGTGTGCCCGCGACGCCCGGCGCAGGGAGCGCGCGGCCGACCGGACGGTGGGCCGGCAGCCGCGAGCGATCTCGACGAGCGCTTCTGCCGGCAATTCCAGCTCGCTGGTTGCTTGATGCAGCGACGCGGTGAGGCGCTCGCCTCCATCTGCCTGGGCAAGCGCAGCAAAGGAGCGCGCGAGGCGGAAGAGTCCGACCGCCGCCTCCGTCGCCGCCCCAGCGGCTCCCGGTTCACGCGCGAGCAGCGCTCGGCCGGTGGCGGCACCAAGCGCAGCGAGGTTTTGCGCGGGAAGCCCGAGCCGGTCCGCAAGGAGAGCGCGCAGATCGTCCAGCGAGCGGGCCGGCGCGGGCGGGAGCCCGTCGTCTGCCGACGTGCAGCGGTCGAGCAGCCTCACGAAGTGGTTGGCGAGCTGGTGCTGGTGGCCGTGCTCGGCGTAGAGCACCCCGGGCACATACATGATCCAAGGATGGAACGCCAGCGGAGCGCCGCCCAGCAGCCCGCGCAGGTGCGCCTGGATCGGCGGTCGCAGCAGCTCTATGTCGTGGTTCCCTGGCACGATCTCGAGCGAGTGACCGGCGGCCGCAAACGCGGCCAGCGCAGCGAACACGCGTGGGTGCGCGGCGGCCATGGCTTCGAGCTTGGCGGCGGCAAGGTCGTCGGCCGGCGCGCCCCGGCGGGCATGGGGCGGCGCCAGCACGAAGTCGAGCAGGTCGCCCAAGATCACCAGCCGGGTGGGCTGCTCCAGCTGGGCCGCAAACCACTGGAGCGTGGCAGCGATCGCGGTGTCGTCGGCGAGGGGGTCCCCATAAGGCCCCTGCGCGGCAGCCATATGAAGGTCCGAGACGAGCAGCGAGCGGGTCGCGGGAGCCCCGGTCGGCTCCGATCTGCGCAGATGCGACCGCATCCGAGCCGACCGTAGCGAAGCTGGGCCAGCCATAGGACGAGATGGCAGCTGGCTATCCCGCGCTTACAGCGCGGGCTCTCCTACGCGGGCGTCGCGCCTGATCGCGCGGACACGCCACATGGACCATGCGCCGGTCACGAACTGGACGGCCACCCATGCCAGCGCCATTGCGGTCAGCCCTCCGATCAGTCCCGCCACCCCAGCGACTGCGACGGACACCAGCGCACTGGACCACGCGACCACGATCGCCTCGCGGAGCCTGCGCCGCGCGCGAGCGGCGGAGTAGTAGGCCTGCACGAAGCTCAGCGGCACGAACGCCGCCACCAGGATGCGCAGCGGCCAGACGCCGCCGCGTGCGTAATGGTGGCCGAGTATGGAGAGGGCGAGATGGGCGCCCAAGCCGAGCACGACTGCGCCCACCGCGCCGACTGCGAGCGAGCACAGCACGCCGCGACGGATCGACTCTCCAAGCGCCCCGGGGTCGTGCGAGGCCTCCGAGAAGATCGTCATCCCGACCTGGATCGGAACGATGTAGAGAACCCACGCCATCATCCACACCGTGTACCAGGTGGCGTTCGCCGCGGGCGAGAGCAGCTCAGCGACGACCACCGGCAGGATCAGCCCCGGCGCTCGCTCTGCCAGCGTCAGCGCGTAGTTGGGCATCCCGGCACGCGTCAGCTCGCGCGCGAGTCCCCACCGGACCGAGAGCCGTAGCCGGTAATCCGGCAGCGTCCGGCGGATCTGCCGCATACCGATCAGCAGAGCGACCAGGCCGGCCACGGCCCAGGGCATGAAGATCGACTCGGCGCCGGCGCGGTCGGTGTCGCCCACGATCGCCGCGAGCAGCACGACGGTCCCGGCTGCGAAGGCGAGGTTCCTGACGAGCGCCTGGTCGCCGCGCCGCAGCGCGGTCGCGACCTGGTCGTAGAGGATTCCGAGGGTTCCGAACAGCGAGGCGAACACGAATAGCAGCACGAACCCGAAGCTCCCGGCAACGATGTCGAGCTGGTGAAATGCGAAGCCCGCGAGCGCCACGAACAAAAGACCCCAGAGCACTCCGAGCGCGGCCACGAGCGTGAACGACGTGTTGAGCAGCGGAGCTGGCTCCCGCCGTCGCGCCGGGTAGTGAGTGATGAACGCAGATCCGAAGCCGAGCTGCGCGATCTGGGTGCAGAGCATCATCGCCGCCACCGCGCCGGCCGCGATCCCGACCTGGCGCGGAGCGAAGGACCGCGCCGCGATGACCCAGAAGACGAAGCCGAGGCCCATCGGGATCGCCTTTGAGCCGATCAGCGTGAGGCCGTTGGTTATCTGTGATAGGGGCGGGCGCGCCTGCGTGGGGCGTGGCTCGGGGGCGGGCGTCGTGGCGATCGCCTGCGTGGGGCGTGGCTCAGGGGCGGGCGTCGTGGCGAGCGCCTGCGCAGAGCGTGGCTCAGGGGTGGGCGTCGTGGCGCCCGCCTGCGTACAGCGTGGCTCAGGGGCGGGCGTCGTGGCGCCCGTCGCAACAGAGCCCGCGTCCGGGGGCGCATTCACAGCGCAATCCTATGGCTTTCGTCCGGCTGGACGCCCGCCGTTTGCGGGCCCGGCTTCCCCCGCGGCGTCGCGCGCGCCAGCTCCCTGATCAGGCTGCTGTAGTTGTAGGCCATGAAGCAGATGAAGTACGGGATCCACTGCGGCTCGAGGCGAATGAGACTGAGCACGATGCCGCGCACCCCCGCCGCCAACGGCATGACCGCCAGCAGCTTGGCACGGGGTCCGTGTGCGCGCACCATCCGGGCAAGGCCGCGACCGTCGGCCACCCACTGCTCCTTGGCGTACGCCCATGTGTCGCCGAAGCGGTGAACGACGACAGTCTCGCGCGAGACGCCTGCCTTGACGCCCGCGGAGCGCAGGCGCCAGCGCAGGTCGATGTCCTCGCCGGACTTGAAGCGGTCATCGAAGCCATGACTGAGCAGGATCTGCCGCACGAAGACCGTGGCCCCGACGCCGAACCACTTTCTGCTGCGCCCCGTCCTGTGGTGGTTGGCGAGTGCCCGCCCCCAGTAGCCGGGTCCGGAGACGCTGCGTAGCCCCGCCTGCAGCGCTGCATAGCCTCCGCGCCGGCGCTCCTGGAGAAGGCGCTCAAGGTCTCCCGCGCCGAGCACCACGTCCGCGTCGATCAGCGCGACGACGCTCGAGCTTGCGGCCTGAGCGCCGATCATCCGCGCGACCGGAAGGCCCCGCCCGCCGTCGGAGAGCACCCGCGCCCCGTGGCGGCGCGCGATCTGGATCGTTTCATCGGAGGAGAGCCCATCGACGACGATGACCTCGCTCGGCTGTGAGGCGACGATCGCGGCAAGGCATTCCTCAAGCATCCCGGCCGCGTTGCGCGCCGGCACCACGACCGAGACTTCGATCGCCCCGGTCACCGGAGCCCCAGCGCCGAGCACCGCCAGGGCCGGCTCGCGAGCTTCACCCCGCGGCAGCTTGCGCGCGACGGACACGTGCTCTCAGCCGAGCCCACACGCGTTCCCTGCCCGCGCCACGATCGCCCTCGACGCGCCCTCCTCAACAAAGCGAGATCGAGTGTAGCGCCAGAGCTTTGCCTCCACGCGCCCGCTAGGCTCTTGCGCCCGCGCTATAGAGCATGACCTCCCGCACCGCACCCGTCGACCTCGCCCAGCCGACCGCCCCCGGCGGCCTCGCGGAGCCTACGGGGAAGCTTCCTCGCGGTTCGCCGCCGGACCTCTACGAGCTGCCGGCACGTCTGACGTTCGCGTGCGAGTGCGCCGACGGGCGTCGGCGGGCGTTCATAGCCCGTCAGATGGATCCGCTGGCCGCGGTGCAGACGGCTCGCCCTGTCGCGCTCGCCGGGTCGCCGCTGGCCGACGTGGTGGTACGTGACCTGTCAGCGCCGGTTGCGAAGGAGTTGCTAGCGCACCGCCTGGCGGAGCTTCACAACGCCGCGCGCGATCACATGGTGAGCGCGTTTGACGGGCATCAGTTGCATCTCATCCGTGGCGGGCGGGTGTGCTCGATTCCCGACCCGCTGCGCCACAGGCCTGCCATCATCGCCTGCGAGGCCACATTCCCGCTCGAGCCGCTGTTCGGCGCGGTCGTGCGGCCCGCGCTGCAGCTCGCGCTGCTTGGCCGCGGCTGCGCGGCAGTGCACGCCGCTTCTGTCGAGGTCGCCGGCCGAGCGGTCCTCCTGGCCGGGTGGTCGGAGAGCGGCAAGACCGAGGTTTCGCTTGCCCTAATCGAGCAGGGCGCGGCATTTCTGTCCGACAAGTGGACGGTGCTCGACAGCGGTGGCGGCGCGTCGATATTCCCAATCGGCGTGGGCGTCCGAAGATGGGCGCTTCCTTACCTGCCGCGACTCGCGGGTTCTCTGCCGCCTGCTGCGCGGCGTCAGTTCCGTGCCGCCGCCCTCGCCACGATCGCCTCGCGCCCCGTCCGCCTTGCGACCACGGGCGCGGGGGCAAGAGGCCGTGCGGGCGTGTTCTTGGAACGGGCGCTCGCGGTGGCGGACCGGGCGGCGCTCACTCCGAGCGAGCTCCGTGCTGCGTACCGGCAGCGCGACGATCCGAGTCGCGGGGTGCCGCTCGGGCTGCTCGTGCTCTTGACCAGTGTGCCGGATGATGAGGTCAGCGTCCGCCCGGTTTCACCCGAATGGGCCGCAGCACGGCTCGCCCGAGCCGCCGCCTACGAGCGCCGGGATTTTTTCTCGCTCCTTCAACGGCGCGCCTACGCAGAGCCCCTCGTCGAGGCTGACCCCGTCGCGGAAGCGATCGCGGCCGAGCGGCGTCTGCTCGAGCCGCTGATCACAGACGTCCCGGCGATCGAGGTGCGTATGGCGTTCCCGAGCGATCCGCGGGCTGGGGCGGCGGCCGTCTCGCGATGGCTGTGATCGCCAGACGCACATCGTCCGAGCGCTCGCCTCACCAGGCCAAATACGCGTTCGGTCCCGCCGTCCGGCTTGAGGTCGAAGGCTCGCGTCTCGCGCGCAGCCATTTCGCGGCCGAGTTCGGACCCCAGCTCGCCGATGATGTCATGGAGCCTGACCTGAAGGTGATCGTCCGCCTCGCATCGCACCCGCGCCTACCGGGGGCGAGCGTGACTGGCGGCGGGGGATACAAAACCGCGCGCTGGCGCCTCGCCCTCTCGGATCCCGATAGCCGGCCGCTGCGCGCGGTGCTCGGTTTGTTCGGAGCGCCGGCCTCGTTTGCGCTATCGCTCGTCCAGGGATATGTGGTCGAGCCGCTGGTTGCGATCGCGCTCGCGCGTGCGGGGTTCATCGCCCTGCCGAGCGCCGGCGTGGCCGGGGAGGATGGGGCCATCCTCCTGATGGGGCGCTCGGGCAGCGGCAAGAGTTCGGTCTGCATGCGCCTGGTTGCACGCGGGGTAGCAGTCCTGTCCGACGATCAGATCGTCTTGGACCGACGCGGGGGTTGCTGGCCGTATCCGCGGCGCTTCCGGGTGTATCCCGATCTGCGTGAGACGGCGACGGCCGCTTGGGCGACGCTACCGCCTCGGGCGCGCCGCGCTCTGGCGCTGCGGCGCGCCGCTTCACGCCTCACGCGCGGGTATGTGGCGCCCTCGCTCGCCGTCTCGCCTGCCGTGCTCGGCGCCGTGGCGATCCGAGGTCCGGTCGCCGCATGCCGCTTGGTGGTCATACAGCGTGATCCGGCCGTGGCGCAGCTGACCGCGCGCGAGCGCCACGCCGACTGGCTCCTGTTCGAGGCGCGGGCGAGCTTGCTCGAGCAACGCGCACATCTGGCTGCGCTTGTCGGCACATCCTGGCGAGAGGCGATCAACGCCGCGGTCGAAGCCGAGCTGAGCACGTTCCGCGCGGCGGCCTCCGCCGTTTCAGTCACGGAGGTTGTGCTACCGCAAGGTTGGAATGCGCCCCGCGCGATCGCCGCGCTCGACGATTACCTCGTCGGGCTCGGCGCCGGACGAAGCGCCGCGGCGCGCCGCGCGACGGGCACGAAGCAAGCCGAGCAGTCGCACCTACGCGGTCACGACGCGAAACCGCAGGTGCCTGACGGTACTCGCTTGCCGGCCCGCTTCAGTCCACGGTGGCGCCGGCCCGGCTCGGCATGAGTGGGCGGGCTCCTAGCGCCAAGTCGGGGCGCAAGGGGAGGTAGCAAACCTTGCCGCCCGCTCCTCCCCAGCGAGAACCGGCCGGACCGTCGGCCCACCGCCGCCGCTGGCTGCACCGGCACGGCTCGACGCTCGTGCTCCCGGCGGCGATCCTCGCGCTGGCCGTCGCGACCGGGCTCGCGTTCGCATTGACCGGGTACGTGCGCCCGCCAGCGTGCCTTAGCTACGCCGACCGGCAGTTGGCGGCTCAGCGGTCGCGTTCCTTTGAGGCCAGGCCCAGCCTCGTCCCCCGCCTGGACCATGTTGTCCTGATCATCATGGAGAACAAGGAGTGTTCGCAGGTGGTCGGGAGCCCCGACGCGCCGTTCTTTAACCGAATCGCCCGCCGCGGCGCGTTGCTGCGGGATCTCTACGCGACCACCCACCCCTCCCTGCCGAACTACCTGGCGCTCACGTCGGGCTCGACGCTCGGCGCAAAGGACTGCAGCGACTGCACGTTCTCCGCCCACAACCTCATCGACGAGCTGGAGAGCGCCGGGGTCTCCTGGCGGGCGTATATGCAGGGGATGCCCTCGCCCTGCTTTAGAGGAGAGCGCTCGGGGGCGTACGTCCTGCGCCACGATCCGTTCATGCTGTACGCAGATATCGCGCACAATCATGCCCGCTGCGCGCGGGTGGTGCCGCTGACTGAGCTGTGGACCGACATCGGCGCCGGGCGCCTGCCCCGGTTTGCCTGGATCACGCCGAATCTCTGCAATGACATGCACAACTGCGGCGTCCGCCCGGGTGATCAGTTCCTGGCGCGCGTGATCCCGCCCCTTCTACGCGTCATCGGTCCGCGCGGCTTGATTGTCGTCACCTGGGACGAGGGACTGACCAAGCGCCACTGCTGCAAGCTGGCCCGCGGCGGAAACATCCCCACACTTCTGGTGGGGGGAGCCGTGCGGCCCGGTGCGCGGCCGCTGCTGACCTACGACGGGTACTCGATCCTGCGCACGATCGAGGAGGGCTTGGACGTGCGGCCTCTTGGCGGCGCCACCTGCGCCTGCACGCTCGCGCTGACCGCCGCCCTCAAGCCCGCAAAGCCGCCTGGTCTACGACACTAGCCTTGCCGACGGCTCGGCGATGTTCGCCGCAGCGGTCGTTTCGTCGCGCGATCACGCGCCCGCCACATTCCCGCACGGGGATCGTTCACTTCCCGCATGCGGCTCGTTCACCGAGGAGCGTCGCGACCGCTCGGGCGCTGCTGAAGCGGGCCATGGATCAGACAGAGAGTAGACCACTGGATACGACGCCGCTCCCGGTCCTCACCACCACCCAAGCCCGTCATTTGTGCGCGAGGCTACGGTACCCGAGGACTCGATCAGGTCGGTTTTTGGCTGGACCGGGAGGATCACGCGCTTGCGTGGTTTCTGCTTGAAGTTGAAGTCTTTGGTCAGGTTGCCGAGGATCCGCTTGTGTTCGCGCACGTCCGGACGCGGGTCCGGGCGCCCGTCACTGTTATCAAGCCGCTGGCCGCCGAGGAAGTCGTCCTCGATGAACTTGGCGTAGGCGTCGAAGCTGAGCGTCTGGTGGTCAATGTACCCCGTCTTGGCGTAGGGGCTGATCACCAGCCCCGGCACCCGCAATCCGTAGCCGTTTTGGTCCACGTGCGGCGGGACGACGTTGTCGTAGAACCCGCTCCAGTCATCCCAGGTGAGGAAGATCGCCGTAGATTTCCAGTCTGGGCTACGCATGAGCGCGTTGATCAGCCCGGTGACGTAGGTCTGGCCGGCGCTTATCCGCGCCGTGGGGTGCTCCGAGACGGTGGAGCTCGGCGCTATCCAGGTCACCGCGGGGAGTGTGCCTTTCGTCGCGGCAGTGAAAAACTGGTTCAGCGACTCGACGTTTCCGGCCTGGTGGTCGCTGTGGACGGTGTCGAACCACTTGAGCGGATACCAGATCGGCAGGCTCGTCGGGCCCCCGGTGACGGGCTTACACGATAGCGTCGCATTCGACTCACACGCAGGCTCGGTGCCGTTAAACATGTAGTAGCGCCAGCTGACGTGGTGCTTATGCAGCAAGTAGGTCAGGTCAGTCCACGCGTAAACGGGCTTCTTCGTGTTCCCCTCCCACCCGGGAGGTGGCGCCGGATTGTCCCTCTGGTTCGTGCAGCTGGCTGGATCGTTGTGCTTTTTGCACAACGCCGACCACAGCGAGACCAGAAACAGGTGGGAAGGCAAGCTGGAGGACGAGACCGACTCAAACATGTGGTCTTGGAGCACGAAGTCCTTTGCGTACTTCCAGTAGTTGGGGATGTCCTTGCCTGTGTGATAGCCCACCGCATCATCGGGAGGCTTCGACGCGCATTTGCAGATGCCCTCGTGAAGCTCCTGCTCGCGGATGAACCCGTCCATCTTGCCGCCATCGATTTGTCCGACGGCGCTGCTGTTGGTGTAAGGCCCGCCGAGATTGCTGTCGTGCCGGTCATGGAACGGCCGCACACAATGTTCACCGGGATCCGGTAAGCACGGCACCTTGCCAGGGTGCCCGGCGATACCGGGGATCCCGTCGGCGTGCGGATAGGCGCCGAAGTAGTTATCGAACGAGCGGTTCTCCTGCATGATGATCACCACGTGGCGAATCTTGTGGATCCCCCTGCGTGCCACCGCCAGGGAAGCCTGATCTGTGCTCCGGCCCACCCGCACAGGGCGCGCACGACCGACCGAAGTGGAGTTGCTCAACGCGAACGCGAGCACCCCCGCCGCCGCCAGCAACGCCACAAGTCGCGCAAGCCTCATCCAAAACACCCCACGATTGGGCGACTCTATAGCAGGGAGAGCCGGAGCGTCAACGAGGTACGTTTAGGCGGCAGGCCGTCGAGGCAGCCGCGGCGACTCTTCCCCTGCGAGTGAATCCGGAGAGGGCGTTCACTGCGGCGCTGGCCGGGAGCATTGCGGATGACTCGCTTCTGCGCTGGCCGTAAGCACTGCGGACGGCTCGCTGTAGCGCACACCGCGCGCGAGCTCTAACCCCGCTCTTCAAGGTGCCGGGAACCTCTCATGTTTTTGCGGACGAAACGGGCAGCCTCCGATCAGCCTCCCCACCGGAAAGGGCCGAGTTGACCGCCGTTGCGACAATTTCGAGTTCGTGCTCGGTGAGTTCGGCGAACAAAGGCAAGGAGAGCTCACGTGCCGCCCAATCGCGGGCGATTGGCGTCTCGGCAGGGCAGCGCTCCCGAAGCACGGGCTCGTCTGGCAGCGCCAGCGGATAGTGAATCCCGGTCTCGATGCCGCGCCCGCGTAGGTCGGCAGCAAGGGTATCGCGGTCTTTAGTCCGGATCGGAAAAAGGTGATAAATGCAGGGCGTCTCCGGCGTCTCCGCGAGCAGCTCGACGCGCTCGAGTAGCTCCCGGTAGCGACCGGCTAGTGAGCGCCGCTCGGCATTCCACCGCTCCAGATGGGGAAGCTTGACTCGCAGGAGTGCCGCCTGTAGCCCGTCGAGGCGTTCGTTGTGCCCCAGCAGTAGGTTGCGTCGATCGCCGTCGCGGCCGAGATCTCGGAGTCGTCGGGCTTTGTGTGCGAGCTCATCGTCGTCGCTGCAGATCGCACCGGCGTCGCCGAGCGCGGCGAGGTTCTTGCTGGGGTAGAAGCTGAATGCGCTTGCCTTGCCAAGCCCACCGACGGGCCTGCCCCCGAACGTGGCGCCGTGCGCCTGGGCTGCGTCCTCGAGCAGCGCCAAACCGTGCTCTTCGCAAAGCAGACGCAGTTCCTCCATCGCACATGCCTGGCCATATAGGTGAACGGCGATGACGGCGGCAGTCGCTGGGCCGACCGCGGCCCGTGCCGCTGCAGCATCGATCAATCCGCTACCGCGGTCCACCTCGACGCAAACGGGAGTGGCACCGGCATGCACCACCGCTAACGCCGTGGCAATGAACGTATGCGCAGGCACGATTACTTCGTCTTCCGGCCCGATTCCGAGCGCTTCGAGCATGATTGTCAGCGCGGCGGTTCCGGAATTGACGCCGACGCAGTGCCGGACCTGGCAGAACGAAGCGAACTCGTGCTCGAAGCGCTCGACCTCCTCGCCGAGAATGAATGTGCTCGCGCCGAGCACGCGTAAGAACGCGGCGGTCAGCTCCTTCTCAAACGGCGCGTGATGGCGCGCAAGGTCTGCGAACGGAACCTTGGTCGTGAGCTCCAGCGGGGGCATGTCCGGCGGTTCAATGGTGGGACTATAGGTGACCAACGACCGGGGGGCTTTGCACTCCGAGCCCCCCGGGACACATCGCCGAACGGGGATCGTGCCCTTGGGGCTACTACAAGGGGGGAGGACGGCCGGGTTCGCTTTGTCTCGGCTGGCGCTACCATGCGCGGTGCTGCGGCGTCTAGTTATGCGGGGGGAGAGGACCTTGGGCCCGTGATGGCGGATTCTGGCTATATCGATCTTGAGCATGTTCTTGGTGTGCTGC
>JAFAPR010000122.1 GCA_019247075.1 Solirubrobacterales bacterium | reverse complement strand
ACGCGATGCTCCCGCCGCCCCGCCGGCGGCCGCCCCGGCGAACGCATCACCGGCCGCCCAGTCTGCTCCGAACCCCACCCTCGCGGTCTGCCCATCGCAACCCCCCTCAATCAGGTGTTGCCACGACCACATGAATCCGCCCTACACACGCCAATGCCTTAGCTCGCGTCGCAGATCTGGCAGGCGTAGGCTGCCAGGCGAAAACGAACCAGGGAAGAGAACGATGCCGACCGCACCAAAGATCCTGCCCACTCAGATAACCGAAGGAGCAGCGCCAGGCGTCCAGTACCGACTCGAAGGCGAGCTGGTTCCCGTTCTGCACATGGCGCTCGACGGGCAAGTCCCGATCTATTTCCACCACCACGTACTGCTGTGGAAGTACCCGAGCATGCAGCTCGGCCTGCACCCGCTGAAGAAGGGCCTCAAGCGCCGTACCTTCGGCGGCATGCCGCTGCTGCTGCTCGAGGCACAGTCACCGGGCGAGGTGGCTTTCAGCCGCGACGCACCGGGCCACATCGCGGCGCTGCACCTCTCTCCGGGAGCCGGGATCGTGGTCCGCGAACACCAGTTCCTCGCCGCCACGGGCGGCGTCGAGTATGACTACACGCGCATCCAGGGGTTCGCCAACATGCTCTACGGAGGCGGTTTCTGGGTCGATCAGTTCTTCGCCGGAGATCGCGAGGGCGTCGTGTGGGTCCACGGCTACGGCAACGTCTTCGAGAAGCAGCTCGACCCGGGCGAGATGATCGACATCGAGCCCGGCGGCTGGGTGTTCCGCGACCACTCGGTGCAGATGAGCCAGGAGGTGTACGGGTTCAAGACCGGCCTGTTGGGTGGCGCCGGCAATCTTGTCTTCAACCGCTTCACCGGTCCTGGCCGCGTGGGCCTGCAGAGTGCCTACTACCATCCGCCCGTCCAGGAGGGCGGGGGTGGCAACGCGCAGCGCTCAGGGGCTAAGGCGATTGGCGACGTAGTCGGCGGGCTTCTCGGCAACTGAGTTGATGGCCTACACCTCGGGTTACCTGGCGGCCAACCCGCTGCCACCCGGAATCGTGGGCGCGCTCGGCCTGGGCGGATACCAGCTGCTCGCGGACGTAGCGGGCGTCGGTGCCGGCAGGCTCGGGCAGCAGGTGTTTCTATTGGTCGCGCCGGATCCGGACCCAGCCCTTCCCGATGCTGGCGTCCAGATCTCCCTTCACCAGGCGCGCATGCGCGACGAGGTCGAGGCCGCGGCCTTCACGCGCCTGGCCGCGCAGCTTGGCTACATGCGTCTGTCGGGCTACCGGCTGGCGCCAGAGCGCCACGGTCTGCGCAGCAAGGTCCACCTCGTCGATCCGGCGACCGGGGCAGTCGCCGCCACGATCCCGGACCGCCATCCGGGCAGGCTCTTCGGCGGGGGAGTGAGCGCTCAGAGCCTGCTCGCCACGGTCAGCGCGCTGCCAGCGCCGGGGCCGCCGCCGGCGCTCAACAGCCCCGATCTGCTGCGTGACGTCCTGCTCGCGCTGGCGCTTCGCGACGAGTCGCTGAGCGGCGCCGAGGCGGTCGACGTTTCCGAGCGCGCACTGCCGCTGGCTTCGGGCGAGCGCGCGCTCGATCCGGCCGCCGCGCTGCAGGCGGCCAAGCGCGCTCGCCTGGAGGCGTCGTAAGGGTGCTGGTGGCGCGGCGGTGACCTGCGGCCTAGGTGGAGGTTGCCTTCCTGCCGCGCGCGGTCAGCGGCCGCGCCCGGAGGCTCGCCGCCCACGCCGCGGCGACCACCGCCGCGCCGAGGGCGACCACGATCCACGGCATGGGGTCGGCGGGAGTCCCGCTCGACGACTGCGTTGTGGCTGACGGATGGGGCAAGGGATGCCCGGACTGCGCCGCCAGTCGCTCCACGGCCGTCAGCGCGGCCGCGCCCAGCGCCGCTCCGCCGGTGGCCGGTCGGATCCCCGCGAGCGCGGCTCGCTCGGCGGCGAGGGGCCGGCTGAAGCCGTTGAAGCCAAAGCCATTGGGCATGGCCACGAGCAGCGGACCGCGGTAGATGAGCGAGAGCTCCTGGCCGAGGAATCCTGCGTAGGTTTGCGGTTGGCGCCACAGCTGGGTGATCGAGCCGAGGTCCGCGGCTGACGCGATTAGAGCGACGCGAATCGGATATCCGCGACTGCGCGCGCTCTGCAGCAGAGCCGCGAGCTGCGCTTGCTGTCTCGCCGGTATGCCGGCGTCCTGAGGGAGGAACAGCGACTGGGTGGCGAGCACGTCGGAGGCGGGGTCCCCGTCGGCGCGCGCCGCCGTGGCGCTCAAGCCCAGCGCGAGTGCCAACATGGCCAGAAGCGAGACCGCCAGACCCAGGTGGCGCGCACAGGCGCCAAACTTACGGGTGCTGTCGGAGCGCGCCATCTGCGATGCGTCGCAAGCGCAGGAGATCTGGTTTGGTAGCAGGGCTTGCACCGCAAGCCAAGTCTATGATGCGCTCACGCCTGCGGACCGCTGCGCTCGTCGCGGTGGCTGTTGCAGGGGCGCTGGCCGCGCTGCCCCCAACGGCCCAGGCTCACGGGCCGATCGCACCGGTCGCATCGAGTTACCTCGCCAGGGTGACCAGCGCGCCGGCGGGTCTGGATGCGAGGGTCGTCGATGGGGATCTGCGGATGTGGCTGAGCGCTCCTCCAGGCGAGACGGTGGTGGTGCTCGATTACCGTGGCGCTCCATATCTGCGCTTCTCCCGGTCGGGCGTGTGGGTCAACCACAACTCGGCGATGTACTACCTCAACCAGACGCCGTTCGCCGAGAGGCCGCCGGCAAGACTCGGCCCAAAGACACCACCGCGCTGGGAGCTCGTGAGCACCGGGCACGACTACAACTGGCACGACGGCCGTCTCCACGCGCTGGCCGCGGTAGCTCTGTCATCGGGCCAAAGCTACGTCGGTAAGTGGAGGGTGCCGGTCCTGGTCGACGGCCGCCTGAGCTCGATCTCCGGAGGTCTCTGGCACGCGCCCGACCCGTCGATCGTGTGGTTTTGGCCGATCGTCGTGTTGCTCCTGTGCGTGCTCGCGGCCTGGCGTGTCAAAAATCAGGCCGTCGACCGCTGGACCGCGCGTCTGCTCGGCCTTGCCGCGCTGGCCGCCGTTGCAGTCGTGGCCGTGGGCCGGGAGCTGCACGGGCGGCCGACGGTCTCGGTAATCCAGCTGCTGGAGTTGGCGGCTCTGATGGCCTTCGTGGCTTGGGGGCTCGCGCGGATCGGCTGGCGGCGGGCCGGTCATTTCACGTACTTCTTCATCGGCCTCGTGGCGCTGTTGGAGGGCGCCGAGCTGATCCCGACGCTCGTGAACGGCTTCGTGCTGATGGCCGTGCCGGCGTTCTTGGCGCGGACGGCGACTGTCCTGTGCCTCGGCGCCAGCATCGGGCTGTTCCTGATGGTGCTCCGCATCTTTGACCAGCGCCACGACGCCGGTCGGGAGGGTCAGAGCGTGGAGGGCCGCGAGGGAGGCGATGACAGCGCCGTGGAGCTGGTTTGACGCGGGCGCAGGGCGCTCGGCGATCGCGGCGAGTGGCCTTCATCCTCGCCCTCGCGTTGGCCGCGCCCCTGTCCGCGTGCGGCGCGAGCGGCTCCTCGACCTCCACGATCCCGCGCAGGCTGTTGCAGGAGGAACGGCCGATCGGCACCGGGAGGCGCTTCCATCCGCCAGCCACGGGTCCGGTGGTAGGCCACTGCCGCCGGCGCTTGGGGCCGCGGTTCGGGGCGCACGTGGAGGTCTTTGCCGCCGACCGGGTAGTCATCCTGCCCGCGGGCATCGGGACCATGCCGCCGCGCCGCTTCACCGCAGGGCGATTGTCGTCTGCCCGCTGCTACGGCAGCATCGTGACGCTCGATCCCACCGGAGTCGTGTACGTGCGCCGCGGCGAGAGGCCCGTGCTGTCAGGTCTGTTCCGCGCGTGGGGGCAGCCCCTGTCGCGGTCGCGGTTGGCCTCGTTCTCCGCACCTGCGGGCCAGCAGGTCGTGGTGTTCATCGACGGCCGTCATTGGCCCGGCCCGCCGGGTGCCGTTGCGCTCGTCAGGCACGCCGAGGTCGTGCTCGAAGTCGGGCCGCGAGTGCCGCCGCACAGCTCGTACACGTTTCCACCGGGCGCTTGACACACAGGCCCACCGGAGGACGAGCACGACGCGCTAAACAATGTGGGGGATGACCATAAAGAGAAGGGGTCTTGTGCTGAGGCGCGCGACCGTGGCGGCGCTGGTCGCGGTCGCTTTGGCAGCCGGACAGGTCTCCATCGCGCGGGCGGACGGAGACCCCGCCAGCGACTACCTGCTCGCGAATCAGGTCTTCGTGACCTCGACATCCGGTTCGCTGTCGCCCTCCCAGCGGCAGCTGCTGAAGCTCGTGAAGGCCGCGAACGCCGCGGGGTTCCAGATTCGGGTGGCCGTCATCCCGGGGCCACTGGAGCTCGGTTCGGTCACCGCGCTGTGGCGAAAGCCCCGCACCTACGCGA
>JAFAPR010000121.1 GCA_019247075.1 Solirubrobacterales bacterium | reverse complement strand
TCAGCGTGTTGCCCGAGAAGGGAAGCGTCACGGCCGGATCACCGGGCAGCCACACATGGATCTGCCGTGTTGGAGTCTGGACGCCGCCCGGGATCGGGGTCGGCGGCACCACCGTCTGCAGGCGCTCGCCGTCGCTCCTCGCGCCGGCGCCAGTCGGCCACGCCAGCGACCCGCTGGCACCAGCCACCGCCACCGCGGCTCCCTTCACGAACGTCCGCCGGCTGAGCGCCGAGACGTGCCCAGATTGAAGCTCCATCTCTCACACCTCCCTGCGAGAACAGCGAGCATCGATCGTCTCGCGCCCACGCAAACGAATCAAGACCTGACGCGCTTAGTTAAGAATCCGTTCAGATCGTCGGTTTCGATGTCAGCGTCGATCGGCAGCCGCTACCGGTGGACGCCTCAAGGAGTCACGACGCCGTCGCGGCTCCTTCTCGATCAACGTCTCCGCGACTCGGGCCAGGGTCAGCCGGGTATTCATCAGGAATGGAAGCGATGATTGCGATCGAGTCTGTGCGAACGATCGAGACGCGAGGCGGCAACGTGCGCTATGTGGTCCGCGACACGGACGGCAACCAGTACACGACGTTTCGTGAGGCGATTGGCGACAGGGCGGCTGAACTCGAGGGTCACCGCGTCCGGATCGAGTACCACGAGGAGCAGCGCGGCCAATACAAGAATGTGTACCTCGACAAGGTCGAATCGCTTCCAGGCAAGACGGCCGCCAGCGAGGGCTTTGATACCGACCCCGAAGAAGCCGCGTGGCGGACAGCGGTAGACGCGGCGCCCTGGTTGCTCGGCGAGTCCGATCCACACGCCAAAACCTCGCCCGAGGAGCTCTACGAGACTCTTAAGCCCTTCAAAGACAAGGTCGCCGAGGACATCAAAGAGAGTGATGACGACTGCCGGTAGCGACGTGACCACGCTACTTCTGGGCCTCGGTCAAAGGAGGAGCCGCGCCGAGTTGGTGGAGGCGGGGTACTGACTCAATGGCCGAGGGCATTCTGATAGATGGCTAGGGCGTCTGAGATGGACGCCCGTGTCAAGGGCTGAGCGGAGATTTTGGTGTTGGTCGGTCATGGTGGTGGTTGCTGGGGTCGGGCGACCGTCGTGAGGCTGTCGACGACTGTCACTCTGAGATCGGTTATGAAAGAGGGGTCGCTGTCCCCGGTGGCGAAGTAGCGGGTCACCGGAACAGGGGCAGCGGGGAACCCAGGCTGTGGGCAGGCCGCCGCGCATATGGGCTTCGAGCCCGGTCTGATATCTGGTCGCCCCTTCGACTTGTCCGGTTGCGCCATGCGAGCGCGAATCCGTAGGTGTCGTGTTGCCCGGCCTCCCCGCATGTGTCGTTGTCGATGGCGAGGAGGTGATGTGGTGAGGACAGTGGCGCTGGACGTCCACAAGCGCTTCGCGGAGATCGCGGTGCACGAGAACGGCGGGCTGCGGCGGTTGGGGCGGATCGAGACCGACCAGTTGCGGGCGTTCGCGGAGTCGCTGGGGCCGGAGGATCATGTGGTGCTGGAGTCCACGTCGATGACGTGGGCGATCGCGGAACTGCTCTCAGAGCACGCGGGGCGGGTGACGGTGTCCAATCCGATGCGCACGCGGGCGATCGCCAGCGCGAAGGTCAAGACCGACAAAATCGACGCCAAGGTGCTCGCCCAGCTCGGCGCGGCGGATTTCCTGCCCGAGGTGTGGGCTCCGGATGAGCTCACACGAGCGTTGCGCCGGCGGATCGCGCATCGCTCGAGCCTGGTCAGGCAGCGCACCCGGCTGCGCAACCAGATCCACGCCGTGCTGGCGCGGAATCTCATCGAGGCGCCTGTCACGGATGTGTTCGGGCAGGCGGGCCGGGGGTGGCTGACGGAGGTTCAGCTGCCCGCGCACGAGCGCGAGCAGGTCGACAGCAACCTGCGCCTGCACGACGCGCTCGACGGGGAGATCGAGCTCGTTGAGCGCCAACTGGCCGAGCAGGCGCTCGCCCGGCCGGATGTGCGGCGGCTGATGACGATCCCCGGAGTGGGGGCGATCACCGCGCTCGCCCTGGTCGCCGTGATCGGCGAGATCGACCGGTTCCCCACTCCGCGGCACCTGGTCGGGTATCTCGGGCTTGACCCGCGGGTCCGCCAGTCCGGCGAGAAGGCAGCCCGCCACGGGCACATCTCCCGCGAGGGGCAGGCGCACGCCCGCGGGCTGCTGGTCGAGGCCGCGCACACCGCGATCCGCACGCCCGGACCGCTGCGCGCCTTCCACGCCCGGATCGCCGCCCGGCGCGGCAAGCAGATCGCGCTCTGCGCCACCGCCCGCAAGCTGACCGTGCTCGTCTGGCATCTGCTCTCCAAGGACGAGGACTATGCCTTCGCCGCACCAACGATCACGCAGCGCAAGCTCCGCACGCTGCAGCGCAAGGCCGGCGACAGCGGCCCCGCGATCAGCCTCGCCGGCGAGACCAAGCGCCGTGCCCTCGAACAACGCTATCTGCAGGAGGCCGAGCGCAACTACCAGCGGTATGTCGCGTTCAAGACCCGAAGGGGCGCGGGTGCCGCCACCGGGGACACGACTCATGTGGCCGTCAAAGCGGCAAACGATGCGCGGCAGGCTCCACAGTCCCCAGACGCCTGCTCTTCTCGTTCGGGGTCACCCGCGCCAGAAAGGATTCTTGCACCCAGCCCTTGACGTTTTCATCCGGATGCGCGGGTCGGGACCGCAGGACAGTGTCCGGTCGTTGGCTGCCTCGAACTAGAGTCGCGAGTCGGAATCGCATAGACGCATCGAGGGTCCCTCCGGCGCTCACGCCGGTCGCCG
>JAFAPR010000259.1 GCA_019247075.1 Solirubrobacterales bacterium | reverse complement strand
GCGCGTTGACAGCAACGCGCGCCCAAGTACCGGCGACTCAGGACAGAACCGTGGGGAGAACAAGTGGCCACCCATGGGGAGAACTGGTGGCCACCAGCGGGGAGACTCAGTGGCCGCTTACGGGGAGGTTTTCACGGCCACCGTCACTCGGGTCCTACAACTAGTTCGCCCGAAACGTTCGAGTGGTCCTGCATTGCACTGCTCCTCTGGATACGACTGTCCTGCGATATGTTCGGGTGCCGGTCTTACGCCGTCTGATCCGAGCCCCCGCCGCCGACACCTAGGCGTTTGGCTCGAAGGGCCGGCGGCGGGGTGCAGTACAGGTCAGTGCGCTGTACCAGCACTTCAGGAATGTGGCGATCGCCCCCGACGGACGCTCGATGTTGGTTGCGGGCTCAACCGCCGAACGCTGAGGCTCAATCGTCACCCGGTCCGCACCGCTCCCTGGCGCGACCGACACCCGCTCGATCACCGCGCGGATCAGCGCCCGGCGCGCATCGAGCGCCAGCTCATCCCAGTCGTCCACGGTGACGACTACCGAGGTCGCGTCGGCGTTCGCCTGCGCTTCGCTGAGCCGGTCTCGCGCTTGGTCACGCAGCTTTCAACTTCCGGAGCTTGTCGATCGCGGCCGGCTCGGTCAGCAGTCCTGCCGCGGTGAGAGCGCCGATCTGGCTGTCCAGCTCGTCTTGAGCGCTCTGAAGCGCCTCCTGCGCCTGGCTGACGCCACTGGCGGCACTGGCCGTGCCGCGGAAGTCGGCGAGTAGGTGCTTGACCGTATCGACTACCTGCCCCTCCACGAGCGTGGCGCTAAACGTCATCCGGCGCGGGCAGTCCTGGCGCGACCGCGCGGGAGCGGTAAGGCGCCTCAGGGGCGCGGGACATCAGCGCGCACCGACGCAGTGATCCATCTGGCCCCGGGTTGCGTAGGGCCGGTTGAAAGCTTCGTTTTCGTCCGCCGGGATCCCCGGTGGGCCCGAGAAGGAGGGGCGTCTATGACTGACGAGCAGGCCCAGGACGGCGGCGTCACCCGCCTGTCGTTCATCAAGACCTCGGCCGGGGTGGCAGCCGGTGCCGCCGTGATCGGCGTCCCCGCGGCCATCAGGTCCGGAGAGACGGCCACCGAGGTGGCAAAGCCATCGTCGCCGGCTCCGGGGGAGCCCGTGATGGCGTACGTGCACGACGCCCGGCGCGGCGAGGTCACGGTCATGTCGGGCACGCACGAGACGACGTACCGAGATCCGGCGCTGGTCAAGCGACTGCTCAAAGCAGCGCCGAAGTCCACGGCCGGCGCGGGAGGTGACACCGATGTCCTCCCATCGTGAGGCGCCCGAGATCAGCAAGGACCCGGTTGCGGACAACACCGACGTGTACGCGTTCGTCAGCCCGGACCGCCCCGACACGGTCACGCTGATCTCCAACTTCGTGCCGCTCGAGGATCCGCCCGGCGGTCCCAACTTCTACGAGTTCGGCGACGAGGTCCTGTACTCCATCTACATCGACAACGACGGCGACGGGAAGCCGGAGATCTCATACGTGTTCAGGTTCTCCACGCGCCTGCGCGATCCGAACACGTTCCTCTACAACACTGGTCCGATCACCTCGCTATCGAGCCCTAACTGGAACAAGCGCCAGTTCTATTCGATCACGCGGGTGGAGGGCGATGACACCACCAGGTACGGGACAGGCGAGCACGGGCGGGGGCTCAAGGCCCGGGTTCTTGGGCGCGACCTGGCCTGTCCTCCGTGCAACATCGGCCCGCGCTCTACGCCAAATTACGAATCGCTGGGAGCGGCCGCGGTTCACAGCCTTCCAGGCCGGGTGAAAGTGTTCGCGGGCCAGCGCCGCGAAGGCTTCTATGTCGACCTCGGCGCGATCTTCGACCTCGGGGATCTGCGGCCGTTTCAGAACCTGCACCTGATTCCCAGTCCCGCGGCGCCAGGCGTCGACGCGACGAAGGCGCTCAACATTCACACGATCGCGCTGCAGGTACCGATCTCGCACCTGACATCCAATCGGTCGGTGCCGACGAACGCCATGAGCAGGCGCGCCGTCATCGGCGTGTGGAGCGCCGCCAGCCGGCGCAAGGTGCGCATGATCAACCCCGGGGGCAACCACAACTCCGCGTCCGGGCCGTGGGTTCAGGTGTCTCGGCTTGGCAATCCGCTCTTCAACGAGGTGATCGTCCCGCTCGGGCGCAAGGACGCGTGGAACGCTCGGCATCCGGTGCACGACAAGGCCTTCCTGTCCTACGTGCAACACCCGGAACTGGCGTCGCTTTTGCCCGTGCTCTACCCGCACGTGTTCCCGCATCTCGCGGCGCTCAAGAAACCGCGCGCCGATCTGGTGGCGATCCTGCTCACGGGAATCCCGCCCGGCATCATCCCGAAGTTCCAGAACTACACGGGATCGGTGCCGGCCGACCAGCTGCGGCTCAACATGGCGATCCCGCCCGCCTCAAAGCCGAACAGGTTCGGATTGCTGGGCGGCGATCCCGCGGGGTTCCCCAACGGCAGGCGGGTATCCGACGACGTCGTCGCGATCGAGCTCCGCGCCGTCGCGGGCGTCACGTTCCCGCTGGTTGACAAGCGCTACAAGCCAGACGCGGCGGCCGGGGAGATCGAGCAGTGGCGGACCTCGCAGTACTCGTCCGTGCCAGGGCCGCACAGGTACCAGGCCAAGTTCCCCTACCTGGGTTCGCCGCTGAACGGCTTCGACACCCCGTCAAGCTAAACCAGGGGGCGCGTTGCCGGGCGCCGGGCTACCGGCGCCCGGCCGGCGTCCACGAGCGATCGAGGAGGTGACCAGTGGACCTGCACACACATGAGCGGTACGGCGCGCGCAAGCACCCCGAATTCGTGGTGCTCGACATCGGCGCAGAGAAGGGGGCTTTGGTCCTTCGTACCGACAGCGCAATGCACGGCGTCGAAGTCGAGATCAGCCCCAGCGAAGACGATCGCCGCCGCAGCCACAAGGAGGTGCTCGAGCGTTCGATCAATGGCCGCCCCGCGTTCACGGCCGTCTTCGACGACCTCACCGCCGGCACCTACACGTTGTGGACCGGCGGGCAGCCTCGCGCCCGCGGCGTGGAGATCGCCGGCGGCGAGATCGCCCACCTCGACTGGCGAGTTGGTGGCGAGGCCCCTGGGCCACAAACCGCCGCGGGCGTTATCGCCGCGCCTCGATCGCGGTAGCGATGCCAGCCACAACTCGATCGGAGCTAATCCATGGTAGGCCTTGACAATCCGCTCCATCTCGCGATCCTGCTCGCAGTCCTGCTGCTGATTTTTGGAGCCAAGCGGCTGCCCGAATTGGGTCGCTCGCTGGGCGCCGGCATGCGCGGCTTCAAGGAGGCCGTGACCGGGGAGTCGAACTCGCCACCCGCCACCGAGCTGCCGGCGCGGGCCGGCGACAGGGCCGCGGCGCAGACTCCCGATCAGGTCGGGGCGCGCCCGCCGGCGCAGTAAGCGGCCGCCGCCGAGACCTCGGCGTGGCGCATAAACTCCTTCTGGTGGCCGAACGGCTCGCTCGGGAATTCCCCCTATTTCTGCTCCCGATCGTCGCGCTGCCGGGCGAGCTCATCCCGCTGCACGTGTTCGAGGAGCGGTACAAGACGATGATCGGTGAGTGCCTTCAGGGCGATCGGAAGTTCGGCGTCCTGTGGCTCTCCGACGACGGCCTGCGCGAGGTGGGTTGCGCGGTCCGGATCGAGAGGGTCCTGGAGCAGCTGGATGACGGGCGCGTGAACTTGCTCGTGCGCGGTGAGTCACCTTTCCGCGTCCGCGAACGCCAGGCGCATCTCGCGTATCCGGCGGGAGTCGTCGAGTTCCTGAAGGACCGCGCAGAAGAGCCAGATCCGAAGCTGATCGAGAACGCGCACAAGGCATACGTCGACCTCGTCGTGCGCGCGACCGACCGCGCGCCCGAGGAGTCGGAGCTGCGGGAGATGGGTGCGTACGAGATGGCGGCCACAGTCGACTTCGGGCTCGACGCCAAACAAGGACTACTCGACCTGCGTTCCGAGAAGGCGCGGCTTCGGCTCGTCACGCGCCTCTTCCGCGCCGCGATGAAGAGGCTCGACTTCATCGAACGTGCCCACGAGCGAGCTCGCTCGAACGGCAAGATCAGATTCGGGTAGCTTCCAGCTGATCTAGCTCGAGCCGGCCACCCTGTGGCAGGGGCCCTGAGCGATCCTCACCGCGAGCAGCTCGAGCTGCGCTAGCGCGGGGTGAGTGCGGGCGGCGGTGTCGGGGAAGACGATCGTTCCGTCCTGAAGCTCGACGCGATAGCGGAAGACCGAGCCCGGACCCGGGACGAAGTGGAGGTGATGCCTTGCGTCCCGGTTCAGCGCGCCCGTCAGGTCACGCGCTTGGAGCAGCAGCTTGTCTGGAACCTGTTTGGCGCGCGAGCCATCACAGCGCACAGTGCCGCCGCTGTTGACCAGGACGGTCAGCTTCTGGCCCTCGCCCGTGCGGGTGAGCAGGAAGAGATCGGGCTGCTGGACCTCCAACCCGCAGCCGGCCGCGGCGGCCACCAGCAGCGACGCCGCCAGCGCGGCAGTGAAACGCAGGAGCCACAGCGGCACGCCTTCAATGTTGCCGAACCTCCAACCCGGGCCCGTCAGCTCAACCGCACGACGATGACCGGCGTATGGGTGGGAACGAGGCTGCCCCCCGCCGGCTCCGGGGTCACGAGCACCTCGCGGAACCTGTTCAGGTCGCCGGGCAGACCGACGTAGCCGCCGCCCGTCCTAGTGACGCTGAACAGCACCTGGGTGGGCAGAGGAGCGCCCGTGGCGCGTTTGAGCCAGACCTCGTAGATCTTGCCCGGCGGCGGCGACGAAAGATCACGCACCACCAGCTCGCCGCGGCCGCCCGAAACGCGCAGCAGCGCGCTGCCCGAGATCCCGCTCACCTGCGCGCGGATGACCCTGCTGGTGGAGCTGCTCGAGAGCTGAATCCCGCCCAGCACCGCCAGCGCGATCGCGGCGGCCGCTCCGCCGATGAGCAGCGCGCCCCGCGCCCTGCCGATGGAGGGCCGTGGCCGCACCAGCTGGCTTGCGGCCCTTCGGCCGCGGGCGTCGGCCCGTACTTCGCGAACTACCCGCCGGCGCAGTGGCTTGGGCACCGGATGCTGGGGGGCAGCCATCGGCAGCGCGCCCGCCGTGCGCTCGAGTGCGGCGACCTCATCGCGGCACACCGGGCATTGGTCGAGGTGCGCTCGGAATTGCTCTGCTTCGGCCGGCTCGAGGGCGCCGAGCACATAGGCTGCGGCGTCGTCGCCGCGGTCGTGGGTGCCTGACATGGCTTGCACTCGACTCATCCTAGGACTCCTGGCGCGTCGCCCAGCAGGAGTCGGAGCTTCGACAAACCAAGGCGCATACGCCCCTTGACCGTGCCCGCGGGCAGCCCGAGCATGTCGGCGATCTGCGTGTGTGAGAAGCCACCGAAATACGCCAGCTCGATCACCCGGCGCTGGTCCTGGGGCAGCTCGCCCAGCGCGGAGCGCACGCGACGCACGTCGTCGCGGCGCTCGGCCTCTTGCGCCGTCTCGAGCGGCGAGGGCAGCTGCTCGGCGAATCGTTCGTCGTAGACGTCGCGCGAGGTGCTTGCGAGCTCGCGCCGCAAGGTATCGATCGCACGGTTGCGCGTTGTGCTCAGGACCCAGGAACGCACGCTGCCGCGGGCGCGGTCATAGCGTGCCCCTCCCCGCCACAGAGAAAGAAACGCCTCTTGGACCACTTCCTCTGCCCGTGTACGCGAGCCGCAGATCCGGTAGGCGAGCGAAAAGGCCACGCCGGCATGACGGTCGAAGACGACCTCAAACGCTCGCGCATCGCCTCCGCCGGCCAGTTCCATCAGGTCCTCGTCGCCGAGCGCACGCAGGTCGTGGGCGGGGCTCTTGGTCGATCTGAACAATTGGACTATGTGGCTCCAAGCTCGCCCGGCAGCGCGCCCAGCAGCGGCACTGCGCATGATCATCTACGCAGGCGATCGATGGGCAGATCATTTGCTGACGACGTCCACGACGACCGCGTCGCCGCCGCGGCGGGGATCGCCGGCTCCGCCGAACCGGCCGCCGGGTTCCCGCGCGACGGCCTGGACGCCGCCGAAGAACAAGTTCGGCGCGCCGAAGCGCGCCAGCGCATGGCCGGAGGCCTCGACAGCGCCGATCTCGATTCCCGGCTCGGCGTAGACCACGCCGTCCTCGAAGTGGATGCGCGGGGCCTCGACGGCGTCCCGGACGGGCAGCCGTTCGTCGATCACGCGCACGATCGTCTGCAGGATCGCCGAGCGGATGCGGTTCGAGCCGGCGCTCCCCAGCGCCAGCTCGGGCTCGCCGCCGCGCAGCACGACGGTCGGAGCCATCATGCTGGGCAGCCGCCGCCCGGCCGGGTGGCGGTGGAAACCGAGTGGATTTAAATCCTGCTCTCCGAGCATGTTGTTGAGATGGATCCCCGTACCCGGCACGACGATCCCGGAGCAGGAGCCGTTCGAGCAGGTCACCGAGCAGGCCCAGCCACCGCGGTCCAACACGGCGATGTGAGTGGTGGAGCCGCGGCCGGACCGCGAGCCCGGCCCGCCCGCCCCCGGGGCACCTGGGGGCGGTGGCGGGGCGCGGCTCTCTGCGCGCATCAGCGCGAGGAAGCGGCGGACGAACTCGGGGTCGGCCAGGCCCTCGAGGAATTCGGGTGTCCGCTGCGCCTGCGTGCGCTCCATCGCGGCCACGAGGCGGCTTGCATCTGGCGGTCCCGGGCTTGAGTCGAGCCACGAGAGCGCGTGAGCGATGAGGATCCCGCCCGCGGACGGGGGCGGGTTGGTGACCACCTCGCGCCCTCGGTAGGAGGTGTGCACCGGGTCGCGCGCGACGACGGCGTACTCGTGCAAATCGCGGGCGGTCAAGACGCCGCCTCCGGACCCGACCCAGCCCGTGACCGCGTCCGCGATGTCTCCGGCATAAAAGGGGGCGGCCCCGTCGGCGGCCAGCCGCTCGAGTGCGCCGGCCAGCTCCGGCTGTCGGACGACGTCAGCTTCCTCGAGCACACGGCCGTCGGGAGCGAAGAGAGCCGCGCACTCCGGTGTGGCGGTGACGATGTCTTTGAGGATCGCCACGACATAGGCCTGCTGGCGCGTGAGCGCGACCCCGTCGCGGGCCAGCCTGGCGGCGGGTTCCACCAAGTCTCCGAGCGGCACGCTGCCGAATCGCGCCGAAGCCTCGGCGATGCCCGCGGGCATGCCGTATGTACCCACCGAGGCGGCCCCGATGTTGAACACTTGGATCGCATCCCCGAACGAGACCGTGACAGGGCGAAGCTCCGCCCGGCTCGAGGGATCGATGCCGCGCCCCGGTGCCTCGACGAAAAAGTCGAGCAGGACCGGGCGCTCCCGCGGCGCGACGACGAGCATGTAGCCGCCCGCGCCC
>JAFAPR010000169.1 GCA_019247075.1 Solirubrobacterales bacterium | reverse complement strand
GGCGACATCGGCGGCGATCCCTTCGTCCTTTAGTCCTTCAACGAGCGCGTCGGCGAGGGTGCGGGAGTCTTCGACTACAAGGACTCTCATGCCGGCGCTCCGGCGCCCACGCCTGACACGGGCAGCAGCTCGTCGCGCACACACCTGACGGCGCGCCGGGTTGCGCTCGAGCAAGCGGACCGGGAGCCTCCCGAGCCGGGGGGAGGATCCGTGCGCGAGCAGGAAGTCCGGTCAGCCGCTCAGTAGCTGGCCGAGCGGCTCGGCGGCTCGGCCGCGCTCTTCGTGAGCGGGTGTGCGGCCTTCGTCGGCCGCCTCGAGCAGCAGCTTGACACGGTCGCGGACGAGCAAGGCGGGGATCGTCGGCAGCACGAAGTTGAACACGCGGTATACGACAACGGCGGCGAGCGCCGGCGCGACCGGCTGGCCCACCCAGTGCAGGGCAAGCGTCATCAGCACCTCGGTGACGCCGGCGCCGCCCAGCGGCATCGACCGTCGGGTGAGCGCGTACCCGGTGGCATAAGCCAGGATCGCCTCGCCGAGGTTCAGGTGCAGGCCGATGAACCGCAGCGCGCCGTAGAAGGACGCGAGGTCAAGCGCCCAGTAGGCGGCCATGCCAATCCACGCCGCCCAATAGCTGGCGAAGCCGCGCGCCATCAGCGACACGGTCGCGACCGCGCGCAGCGCGATATCCAGCCCGTGACGAAAGCGCCCGTCGCCATCGGCGATCCGGCGCCGCTGCGCAGGAGCGGCCAGCCAGAAACCCACCGCGAACCCGACCGGAACAGCGATCGCCCAAGGCCACAGCAGCGAGGCCATCGGGCGTGGATCGCCCATGACCAAAAGCGCCAGCGCACTGGCGCACGCCGCCGGGGCCAGCAGCGCCCACTCCAGCGCCCCCAGACCGAGGACCCGGACCTTGGCCGCCTCCTCGTCGCCTTCGATCGCGTGCAGCGCGCGCTTATCGAGCACGAAGCCTCCGCGCACCGCGAACGGCCCGAACCCGCCCGTGACAACCCGCGCCACGAGCGCGGGCTGCAGGCGCGGGCCATCGTTCACGCGCGCGAGCGCGCGGTAACAAAGCATGTACGCCGGGACGGCAAGCAGCTGGCCGCCGACCACCACGGCGAGCCAGACGAAATCGAGGTGCGACCACGCCCGCGCGAATGCCCCAAACCCATATGCGCCGGCGATCGCCACCACCGCCGCCGTGGCCAGGGCGAAGGCCCCGAGGGTCACGCGAACCGGATGGGCGTGCAGCTTGTGCACGCAGTGCTGCTACCCGTTGTCCGGACAGCGAACACGAACAGGGGGCTGCCGGGCGCTGAGCTTGACCCTTCCCCGGCGCCGTGGCGTACGTGCTGAGCCCGCCGCTACTCCTCCGGTCGCGCGCAACCCTGGTCCCCGTCGTCGCGCCCACTTCTGCCGACGATGCTGTCTCCTTCGGGAGCGGCTGGTGGCCACGTGTGTCGACGCTTGCTGCGGGCTTCCCCCTTTTTCGGAGGCGGCGCCGGTGGGCGGGCCGGCGGCGGGTTGCAATGGTGCGGTTGTGGGGTGAGCATGGCCGCTTCAACGCATTGTTAGCCTGCGCGTGGAGGGCGCGCTCGCAGCAAGGGTTCAGGCAAGGGTAAGCCGGCGGCAATTGGCATGTCGCTGGCCGGTAAGGAGCCACCATCAAGCTGCCGTTGATCACACATGAGTCCTAGGAGGCAGCGATAAGCGCGATCGATCACACAGCCACGACCGACGACGTTGATGCCGCGGTCAGAGGCGACAAAGCCAGCGATGACGAGCGGGTCGCTGGTGCGCAGCTGCTGCGGTTGATGTGGGGGATCCAATCTCCCTCACCTGCAGGGCCGTTCCCAGATTAGCCTCCCAGATGGCTACAAACGGACCGAAATAGTGCGTGTTTGCAGCGACTTTCCCTATACCGCTACCGGGATTCGAACCCGGGTTTCCGCCGTGAGAGGGCGGCGTCCTAGTCCCCTAGACGATAGCGGCGGGGTATCCGGCGGCGGATTTGCAAGCCGCGGTTGCGAATGGCGGGCGGCGTCGACGGCTCTGCGACCATATCGAAGCTTAGCGGCGAGAGGGTCGAGTCTCGTGAAGCATCCCGGCCGTCCACGGTAAGGCCCGCCCCTTGCAGTTCCGTCCGCGCCCGATGGGAACATGCGTTCGGACCCGATGATGCTCTCAATTGCTAGCTTTCCTACCCCCGCGGCTGTGGCGGAACTGGTAGACGCCCGGGCTTCAGGAGCCCGTGCCCTTCGGGGCGTGGAGGTTCGAATCCTCTCAGCCGCATACGAGGACGGCGCGGTGCACGACAGGGCGAGCGTTGAGGCGGCCCTTGCGCACGCCAGGAATGGTTCGAACGCGACAGACATCGCTGGCCGACGGTCTTCAGTACGCGGACGGTCGGGCGAGGAAGCCGGTCCGCGGCGATGTAGACCCAGCGCGGCAGCGGCGTTCCTGCATCCGCTTGAGCACGCCCTCGTCGCGGAGGATCGCGGTAGAGATGGCGAGGTTGACGCAGGTGGCCGAGATCACGACATAGGCGAGGATCCAGGGAACGAAGGAGCCGCCGCAGGGATTTCGCCGGGCGAGTCGATGCGCGAGCCGTCCTAGATCGAGGCGACAATCAGGAATATCAGGGGAAAGACAAATGTAAGATCCCCGGAACCGTGTTTGCGCCAGGAACGTTGCTCGTGGCGGACCTGCGAAAGCAAGAGCCCCAGGTCCCGCTTCGGGTCGGGCGTCACCTGCGCTCGGTCGCTGCCGGTGCAGCGCAGCGAGTTCAAGACGACACCGCCTCGGTTGGCGATCGAGGTACGCGACCTGTGCGAGTCCTATGGTGAGGTCGAAGCGCTCCGCCGGGTCAGCTCAAGGTCTCCCACGCCGGTTGCGCCTCGATCGTCTGAGAGCGCGCGCTCGCTAGTGCCTGCACCCCCGCTGCTCACGGTTCGAGGAACCTCCGCAG
>JAFAPR010000145.1 GCA_019247075.1 Solirubrobacterales bacterium | reverse complement strand
GGCGGGCAGGTGCTCGAAGTCGATGAATGGCGTGTGCTCGGCCACGATCCTGTGCTCCTCCTAGTGAACACCATCTCGCCGTGCGCCTCTGTCCCGTACAGCGACCCCTTTCCGTTCGGGGCCCGATCTGTATTTCTCGCGGCACCGGCCCGGCAAACGCGGGATCTTGGCGGCCGCAGGCGCCCGTCGACCCTCCGCCGGCGAACCCACATCGGTAGTTTTCCGCCGACCATGTGACTTGACCGGCCGATGCAAGATCGACCGGGTCTCGCGAGACTCATTCAAGTGGCTGACAACCGCCAGGCGCAATGCGATCGGAAGCGGCGCCAAGTCTGCAACGCGAAGGGGCGTCGCGGGCATGCGCGAAATGGCGCGGGACCGCAGGATCGCCGAGGGAGCCATCGGTGGCTGAGGGCTTTCGGACTCTGATCGTCGGCGGGGGCGTTGCCGCGCTCGAAGGCGCCTTGGCGCTGCGCGACCTTGCGGGCGATCGTGTGACTGTGACCCTGCTCGCACCCGAGCCTGACTTCGTCTACCGACCCCTCAGGGTCAAGGAACCATTCGGGCTCGAGCAAGCCCAGCGCTATCCGCTGTCCGAGATCGCGCGCGACATCGGCGTCGAGCTGGTACGCGACCGGTTCGGGTGGCTCGATAGCGAGTCTCCTGTTGTCCACACCGATGGGGGCGACCGGCTCTCGTATGACGCGCTGCTCCTTGCCCTGGGCGCTCGGCTTCACCCGGCATTCAGCCACGGCTTGACGATCGATGATCGCCGCCTCGACGAGCAGCTGCATGGACTGATTCAGGACATCGAAACCGGATATGTGCGGTCGCTCGCGTTCGTCGCACCGTCGGCCATGCCCTGGCCGCTTCCCATCTATGAGCTCGCTCTGATGACCGCGCACCGGGCCTACGACATGGAGGTCGAGCTATCGGTCACCATCGCGACGCCCGAAGACGCGCCGCTGGCGATCTTCGGCATCGATGTGAGCCAGGCCGTCGAGGGTCTGCTTAGCGACCGCGGGATCGCGGTGCTCGGATCGGCTCACTGCTCCGTGCCCGAGCCGGGGCTTGTGCTCATTCACCCCGGTGGACGGGAGCTAAGGGTTGACCGTGTCGTGGCGCTGCCGGAGCTGTTTGGACCCTCGACGCCGGGCGTTCCCACCGGAACCCATGGTGGGTTCATCCCGGTCGACGTCCACTGCCGGGTGCGAGGTTTCGACAATGTCTTCGCGGCTGGCGACGCGACGGATTTCCCCATCAAGCACGGCGGCATCGCCGCGCAGCAGGCGGATACAGCGGCGATGGCGATCGCCTCATTGGCGGGCGCGGCCGTCGAGCCGGGCCCCTTCAATCCGGAGATCCACGCGATCTTGCTGGGCGCCGACAAGCCGCTGTATCTCAGCGCGCACATCACGGGCGGACACGGTTCGGCTTCCGAGGTCAGCGAAGAGCCGACCTGGTCCCCTCCCACGAAGATCGCCGCGAAGTATCTCGCTCCGTACCTCGAGGCGCGCGAGCCTCAGGGCACGCAATGAGCAGCGAGACAGGGATTAGCGCCGAAGAGCTCTCTTCGGACGAGGTGAGCCTGCTCGATCGCTGGTGGCGCGCGGCCAACTATCTCTCGAGCAGCCGCGGCTTGACATGCTCAGGCGCAAGCGGCTCGCGCAGGAGCGGATTCGCGAGCAGATAGACGCCCTGGTACGACAACGAATGGAGCTACTACACGCGACTTGGTCGAGCTGGCCGCAGCAGGTTCTGGCCCCGGTACAGGCGGTGTAGCGCAATGAACACCGGCGCAGCGCCACCTGCGAGAGAGCAACATGTCCCGCGGGGCCCCGCAGTATCCTGAGCCTGGCGGGAGCCAACGTTGTCGCCAACTACGGGCGCAGTGAGCGCACCATCAACCGAAGAAAAGCTCCGCCGCCTTCTTAGCATCGGGCGGGACCTCGTATCCGTGCTCGACCCCGAGGCGGTGTTGAGGCGGATTCTCGAGGACGCTCGAGCCATTACCGGGGCACGGTACGCGGCCCTTGGCGTGCTCGACGAGCAGCGGACGCAGCTCAAGCGTTTCGTCACGGTCGGCATCGATGACGACACGTATCGGGCGATTGGCGAGCTTCCCCGGGGACGGGGCGTTCTGGGGGTACTGATCAACGATCCCCGCCCGCTGCGTTTGGCGCAGGTGGGTGACCATCCAAAGAGTTACGGCTTTCCGGCTGGCCATCCGGCGATGGGCAGCTTTCTCGGGGTGCCGATCCTGATCCGTGGCGAGGCCTGGGGGAACCTCTATCTGACGGAGAAGGCGGTCGGTGGCGAGTTCACCGAGGAAGACGAGGAAGCTGCGCTGATCCTGGCTCAACTGGCCGCGACCGCGATTCAGAACGCGCAGCTATACGAAACCAGCGAACACCAGCGCACCGAGGCCGAGCGGGCGCTGCTCGGCCTTCGAGCCGCGCGCGACATCGCGGACGCGATCGCAGGCGTCGGGGATTTGAAGAGGGTGTTGGAATTGATCGTAAAGCGCGGCCGGGCGCTCGTCGATGCCCGTACCGTGCTGATCATGCTGCGCGAGGAGGATTCGCTCGTCGTCGCGGCGAGCGCCGGACACGCGATCGACGCGCGAGGCCGTCGCATCCCAACGACGGCCTCGACCTCCGGCCGTGTCCTTGACCGTGGCCGCCCGGAGCGAATCGCCGATGTGTCAAGTTTGATGGTGCACGCTGAGGAGCTCGGTGTGTCGAACGCCCAGACGGCGTTGCTGGTGCCGATGATCCATCGGGGCACCCGCGTCGGAGTGCTCGCCGCCTTTGACCACGGGTCCGCCGGTGAAACGTTTACCGCCGATGACGAGGAGGCGCTGCGCTCGTTCGCTTCCTCCGCGGGGACCGCCGTGGCGGTGCACCGCAGCGTCGAGGCGGAACGGCTGCGAGCGATGATCTCGGCAGCGGACGCGGAGAGAGCCCGCTGGGCGCGCGAGCTTCACGACCAGACGCTGCAGGCGCTGGGCGGGCTTCGGGTGCTGCTGGCATCGTCTCTCCGCCGCGGACGGAACGAGACCTTCGAACCGACAATTCGCCAGGCGATCGAGGACGTCGAGCTTGAGACTGACAACCTGCGCGCGATCATCTCCGACCTGCGGCCCTCGTTGCTGGACGACCTGGGCCTCGTTCCCGCGCTGGAGGCCCTGTTCGAGCGGCGTCGTGCGGCCGGCCTCGAGATCCGCGGCGAGATCGCGTTGCCGGACGAGCTACCGCTCGAGAAGGAGCTCGAGACGACGATCTACAGGCTGGTGCAGGAGGCGCTCACCAACGTCGTCAAGCACGCACGCGCCATGTACGCCGATGTAACGGTCCACGTCGCTGGCGGCGCGGTGGTCGTAGAGGTTCGTGATGACGGCATCGGCTTCAAGGTCGACGAGCGTGGCGCGGGATTCGGCCTGGCGGGCATGCGGGAGCGCGTGTATCTCGCGGGCGGCAAGCTCGAGCTGCGCTCCGACGAGCGCGGCACGCTCGTACGTGCGCTGCTGCCGGTGGGTGCGCCAACGCGAGGCGCGCTCCCGTCAATCGCCGATCAGGTGGCGTCGTAGGCATCGAGTCCGTGCGTCAGCCGGAGTCATCGCGCGCTCGGGCCTGAGTGTCCAGGCGAGCCAGGTCCGACTCGTAGCAATCGAGGTGGTAGAAGGGCCCCGCCTTGGCCGCGATGGTCGGCTCCGCCGCTCGGGACGTCCGGCGCGCCATATCGCCATCCACCTGCACCAGCGGCTCGTACACGCCGATCACATCGCTGCACCGCGCGCATCGCGGGGCCGGATCGGTCAGCGGCTCTGGCTCGGTGCGCGCCATCCGCTCACATACTCGGTTTTCCCGATGGTCTTGTAATCGTGCGTTTGCCGCAACGCGGCGGGGGGATCTACTGACCGCACGGCCGCGCTTGCTTGGTGGTGTGCCTGCTCGCGCTCGGGCAGCGAGCCGTGCGAGCGAGCTGCAGCGTGGTCCTGCCGTGCACGAGCCGGCCGAGCGGGCCGTAGCCGCGCGAGCCGACTACGAGCAGATCGAGTGAGCGCGCTGTAGACCGCGAGCTCTTCCGCCGAGTTGCCGTACGTCGCATGTGGGGTGATGCCTTCGATCCCGGCGATCCGCTGCTGACCGGACCGTATGCCTGTGGCACGCCTCGACCATCGGTGCACCGCACCACGCCGCTGCGGCTTTCTGCGGGGTCACGGCAAGGCAGTGTCGTGCGTAACTGCCGGCATTATCCGCCACGCCGAGAGGTGATCGGACAGTGCGACCACACCAGCACGGGCTCAGTCGTCCGGCCCGGCGGACCCCGGCGGGGCGCCCGAGTCGTCAGCCCGTCGACTAAATGTTGGCTGCTGAAACGCTCCTGTCGGCGCACGGCGGCACCCCGACTCAGATTTCGTTCGCGGCACCGAACGACCCCGTGAGGCGGTGCTAGCCCCCGTCCGCTGCCGGCACGAAATCGGTTGCGAAGACGGACCGCTTCCGCCGACGTGCTCGGTGATCGGCGGCGCGAGGTTTTGCGCAACAGAGATGGGCTCGGAGGAGAGCCCGACATGTTGGCCGGCCAGCTGGCTTGCCGTCCAAGCCACCGCGGCGGATGCCGCGATCCCAAGCGCGGCGACGACCATCCACAGTGCTGTCCTGCGATTCAAGGTCACGGCAACGTATCGATTGTCGGGTTACTTGCCGACAAATCCCGTGCTGGATCCCTGTGCTGCGGGAGCGACACGATCGCCACCGCTCCGCCCCCGGGGCGATCCTCGAGCATCACATCGCCTCCCCAGCCGCGTGTCAGCTCGCGGGCGATCGCCAATCCGAGGCCGCTGCCGGGTGGCCCCGCGATGCCCGCACGACCGCGACGGAAGCGGTCGAAAACGGCTTCGCGCTCGTCCGCAGCCACGCCTGGGCCATGATCATGCACCTCCAGGCGAGAGGGCGCGCTGGCGACCGTCACTCGGCCGCCCACCGGGGAGTAGCCAACGGCGTTCTCGATCAAAATGTCGAGCACCCGCTCGATATCGGCGCGCGCGGCCCAGACGGGTGACTCCGCTTCTGGTCGACGGTGTTGCAGCGAGATGCCCCGAGCTGCCGCTGGCGCCCGCCACCTCTCGATCCCCGACGCCGCCAACTCTCCAAGATCGAGCCGCGAACCTCTCAGCTGACGCTCGCCCACGCGGCTGAGCACCAGCAGCTCGTCAACTGTCCGAGTGAGACGGTCGACCTCGGCGACTGCCGCGTCGATCTCGTTCTCGTCGGCCGGGATCTCGATCAGGGCCTTTGCCTCCTCCAAGCGCAGGCGGAGGCCCGTCAGCGGCGTGCGAAGCTGGTGGGAAGCGTCTGCGACAAAGCCGCGTTGCGCCGCGACCAGGCGCGCGATCCGGTCCGTCATCTCGTTGAACGAAGCTGCCAGCGACCGTTGCTCGCGGCTGCCCTCGATACGGGCCCGCGCTCGCAGATCGCCCTGGGCGACGCGACGGGCCACGCCCTCGAGCCGCCGCAAGGGGCGGGCGACCTGCTCCGCGATGATCGCGCCCGCGAAT
>JAFAPR010000113.1 GCA_019247075.1 Solirubrobacterales bacterium | reverse complement strand
CCGGATCTCGTCGCGGCCGTAGCGGTCGAGCAAGGTGTCGAACAGCACCACGCGCTTGGTCGGGCCAAGGCCGGTCACGTACGCGTTTGCCGCGCTCGTGCGCCGGCTGGCGTCCACGGCAAAGACCTCGCCCACGGCGATGCCCGCCGCAGCGGCGAGCTCGAGCACATCTGAGCGCGTGTCAGCCTCCGGCAGCGGCTCGAACTTGTTGAAGATCGGATCCAGCGCGATCGGGCTGAGCAACGCCAGCAGCGCGCCGAAGGCGACCGAGCCGCCCGCCGCGAGGAGCCACCAGCCACGGGGATAGCGCCGGGCGGCGGCGGTCACGACGAGCCCTCCGGCTCCCGCGAAGGTCACTTCGATAGCCGTGCCTTTGACGACGTCCGCTGCCCATCCACGCCACGACTGGGTTGCCAGCCCGGCCGCCAGAGCGCGCTTGCGCGCTACCGCCGAGATCGGCAGCGAGCAAACTCGCGTCGCCACGACCAGCGACGCCGCCGCGGTGGCGCTCCCCAGAAGCGGCCGCGACCGCCAGCGGCGCAGGGCTCGGGGGGGGCGCCGTGTGGCCACGGCGAGGACCGCCAGTTGAACGATTCCGGCTCCAGCGGCGAGCCCCAGCTGCGGCCGCGCGAACCGGGCACCGCGTTCGATCTCCTGGGACGAGAAGTGGGCGCGCAGGTCGGCAGGCGCGGCCTTGGGCGCGGGCGGACGGGGGCGCAACAGCCGCACCGCCAGCTCCGCTGCCGCGGCCGGCAGGGTCACCGTCTCGACCAGTTCACGCCACCGTGGGGTGCGCATGGGACAGACTGTATGCCCCGTGCGGGTTGCGGTCGTCTCGGACATCCACGGCAACCGCCAAGCGTTCGATGCGGTGCTCGACGAGATCGCGGAGTCGTCCTGCGAGGAGATCTGGTGCCTAGGAGACCTCGTCGGCTACGGCGCCGATCCAGATGCCTGCGTCGCCCTGGCGCGAGAGCACGCCGCCAGCTGCCTGGCCGGAAACCACGACCTGGGCGTGCGCGGAACGCTGCCGCTGGAGGAGTTCTCGCGCGGCGCGGCGGTCGCGGCGGAGTGGACACAGCGGACGATCACCGCCGAGACGCGGACCTACCTCGAGGAGCTCGAGCCGGTGTTGCTGGAGGAGGCGGTGGGCCTCTACCACGCCAGCCCGCGCGACCCCGTGTGGGAGTATGTGCTCTCGCCATTGCAAGCCGAGCTGTGCCTCGACGTCCAGAGCCACCGGGTCTGCTTGATCGGACACTCGCACGTGGCGCTCTGCTTCTGGCGCAGCGAGGGCTCGCCCGCCACCGGGCAGCCCATGCGCGCCGACGAGCAGCTCGCGCTGGCCACAGGCGAGTGGCTGCTGAACCCGGGCAGCGTGGGCCAGCCGAGGGACGGGGACCCCCGCGCTGCCTGGCTCGAGCTGGACACCTCGGCCTGGCGCGCCACCTTCAGGCGGACCGATTACGACATCGCCGCGGCGGCTGCCGCGATCCGGGCAGCCCGGCTGCCTGCGTCGCTGGCCGAGCGGCTGGCTTACGGCCAGTAGTGAAGCGTCTAAAGTCACGCCGCGGATGCGCGCCGCGCCCCGCACGCTTTTTGCTGTCCTGATCTGTGCCGTCGGGCTCTCGCTGTCCGCCTGCAGCAGCTCCTCGCGGCTGCTCTCAAGCCAGGAGGCGGGAACGCTCAACGCCGCCCTCCAGGACGTCCGCGCGGCGCTCGATCAGCACAACTGCGACACGGCGCAGGCCGAGGCCCAGGCGCTGAAGGCGCGCATCGATGGGCTTCCGAGCTCGGTCAACGCAACCGCGCGCGCAAGCCTCGCCCAGGGCGCCGCCGCCGTCCAGAGCCTCGTCGCCAGGGACTGCCCGCGCCAGGCTCCCACGTCCACCGCGCCCCAGACCACCACCCAGCCCACGACCACCGTCGCGAACCCTGCCCGACCCAAGCCAAAAGCCAAGCCTCTCAAGCAGCACAAGCAGCAGGAGCCTGCAACCACGCCCACGCAGACGGGTACTACAACCGGACCCCCAAAGGGCAACAGTCAAGGCCACGGTCACGGCCACGGAGACCACGGCGGCGGCCAGGGAGACGGCCCCGGCGGATCGGGAGGCGGCTCCACGGGGCCGGGAGGCGGTGGCCCGGGGTCCGGCAGCGGCGGCGGCACTACCGGTACGGCGCCGACGCCATGACGGTTTCAAGGTTCAGAAGCGGGCAGCATCACACGACCTGATACGGACGCACGGCAATGGCTACCAGCACCACGACGATCGCGGGGCGCTACCGGCTCGACAGCCGGCTGGGCGTCGGCGGGATGTCTACCGTCTATCTGGCTTTCGACCAACGGCTCGAGCGGTCCGTGGCGATCAAGCTGCTGGCCGAGCACCTCGCCGATGACCCGGCGTTCGTCTCGCGGTTCAGACGGGAGGCGCTGGCGGCCGCGCGCCTGGTCCATCCGAACATCGTCCAGGTCTTCGACTTCGGCTTCGACGAGGCTCAGCACCAGCACTTCATCGTCATGGAGCACGTGGCCGGCCGCTCGTGCGCGGAGCTGCTGCGCGACCGAGGGCGGCTCGAGGTCCCGGAGGCGGTGGAGATCATCGGCCAGGCTTGCAACGGCCTTGACTACGCCCACCGCAACGGCGTGATCCACCGCGACGTCAAACCCGGGAACTTGCTCGTGTCGGACGTCGAGGCGGTCAAGCTGGCCGATTTCGGCATCGCCAGGGCGACCGATCTGTCGAGCATCACGCAGGTCGGCTCGGTCCTCGGCACCGCCGCGTACCTGGCGCCCGAGCAGGCCCGGGGCGAGGAGGCGGGGCCCCGCGCCGACCTGTATTCACTGGGCGTGGTGGCCTACCAGCTGCTCTCCGGTCGTCTTCCCTACGAAGCTACCTCCCTGACCGAGCTGGCGCTCAAGCAGCAGGGCGAGGTGCCCACGCCGCTCGAGGTGCTCAACCCCGAGATCCCGCGCGCGCTGAGCCGCGCGGTGGCGGTGGCGCTCGCGCTCGACAAGACCCAGCGACCCGCGGACGCGGCCGCCTTCGCGGAGGTTCTGCGCCGCGGGGCCCAGGGGATCGACCCGTTCACGGCGGTGACGCAGCACCAACCAGGGTCGGCCGATGCGCCCACCGCACAGTTCCCTGCGTCCGCCACCACCCGCATCCCGCGACCCCCCGGGGGGTTCGCGCCGCGCCCGGCGGTCTCGTATCGAGCGGACACGGCCGCGACACAGCTGTCAGATCGCCGGCCCGCGCCGCGCTGGGAACCGCCGCCGCAGCCGCGACCCTGGCAGCCGCCGCCCAGGCGCAAGGGCAGCCTTTGGCGTGCGATCTGGCGCACGATCCTCCTGCTGGCGCTGATGGTTGCCGTCGCCGCGGCGGTCATCACGGCGGTCGAGCTCTCGGCCGGCGGCTCGACCGCGGTCCACTTCCGCCACGTGGTCGCCCACGACGCTCAGCAGGCGATCACCGCTGTCGAGAAGCTGATCGGGGTCTATTCGAAATAGCTCCTGAGCGCCTCGGGCGCAGCGCCGGCGCGCAGAGCGGCCGTCGCGTCGGCCAGCGTGCCGGCCTTGATCGACTCGCGCAGGTCGTCCATCAGCCGCGCGATGAAGTTGAGGTTGTGGAGCGTGAGCAGACGCACCGCGGTCAGCTCCCCGGCTCTCAGCAGGTAGTGCAGGTAGGCGCGCGAGTAGCGGCCCGCGCACGCGGGGCAACCGCACCCATCCAGGATCGGCTCCGGCGCCCTGCTGAAGCGGCCCTTGGCCAAGTCCATCCTCCAGCGCGCCTCGGGGTCGGGAACCAGTGCCACGCCGTGGCGCCCCAGCCGAGTGGGGATCGCACAGTCGAAGGTATCGACGCCCAGCTGCACGCCCGTGATGAGGTCGTCCACGTCGCCGATCCCGAGCAGGTGCCGTGGCCGCTCGGGTGCGTGGCGGGCCACCTCGCGGATCGTGAAGGCGACCACTTCGCGCATCTGCTGCTTGTCGGCGCCGAGCGAGCCGCCGATCGCGATCCCGTCGCATGGTGAAGCGGCCACAGTCTGTGCCGACTCGGAGCGCAGATCGTCGTACACCCCTCCCTGGACGATCCCGTACAGGGCCTGCTCGCGCGGCCCGTGGTGGGCGTGCCAGCGCAAACAGCGCTCGAGCCACCGGTGGGTGCGTTGCGCCGAGCGGGCGGTGTACTCGCGGGTCGCGTGGTAAGGCGTGCACTCATCGAATGCCAGCGCGATATCCGAACCGAGCTTGGCCTGCACGGCCATCGAGCTCTCCGGGCGCAGAAACCGCTCACGGCCATCAACGTAGGAGCGAAAGCGCACGCCCTCCTCCTCGATCGCGAGCAGTGCTCCTCCGGCCTCCGTGGAGGTCCGCCGGCCCCGGGCCCCGCGCCCTTTGATTTCGTCGGCCACCGTACCGTGACCCATGGAGAAGATCTGAAAGCCCCCGGAGTCGCTGACGATCGCTCGGGGCCAGCGCATCAGCTGATGGAGGCCCCCCGCCTCCTCTACCAGTTCCGGGCCGGGAGCAAGCAGGAGGTGGAAGGTGTTCGCGAGGATCAGCTCGAAGCCGAGGGCCCCCACCTCCTCGGACTGAAGGCCCTTGACGGCGCCCCTGGTCGCGAGCGGCACAAACGCGGGCGTGCTGACGCTACCGTGCGCCAGCGCCAGCGTGCCGGCGCGAGCCAGGGAACGCGCGTCTCGGGCCTCGATCCGGAACGGGATCTGCCGATCCTACGAGGCGCTGCCTTCGATCGTCTGCTGCTCACCGGAGCCGAAGGAGATCGCGACCTTGCGCGGCTTGCGCTCCTCCGGCTTGGGGATCCGAACCTCGAGCACGCCGCGATCGAAGCTGGCCTTGATCGCCTCGGGGTTCACGCCCTCGGGCAGGGTCAGCGACCGCGAGAACGACCCGGAGGCGCGCTCGACGCGGTAGAAGCCCTCCTTGCGCTGCTCGTGCTCGCTCTTGCGCTCACCCGAGATCGTGAGGACGTTGTCCTCGAGCTCGATGTTAACGTCCTCCTCGGAGAGCCCCGGGAGATCGGCGCGCAGCAAGAAGTCCTCGTCGGTCTCGACCAGATCCATCGCCGGCAACCAGCGGCGCTGCCCGACGGCGCCGCCATTGGGCAGAGGCGTGTCAAAGAACGTGTTAAAGAGCCTGTTCATCTCGCTCTGAAGGCTGTTGAGCTCGCGTGCAGGCTCCCAGCGGATAAGTGCCATTGAACCTCCTTGGCAGGAACCATTTGTTGGTTGCATCAGTATAAAATCTCAGTCGCCGCTTGTCAAACTTTATGATGGATCGGGGCCGCACATGTGCGGCCCCGCCGGCCGGAACATGTTCCGGCCGGGCCCGCGGCGCATGCGCCGCGGGCTAGAGAATCAGGGAGCGTCCCGTCATCGCCGCCGGCTGCTCGAGTCCCAGCATCTGCAGTACCGTGGGAGCCACGTCTGCCAGGATCCCCCCCTCGCGCAGTGCGACGTGGCGCACAGTGACGATCAGCGGAACGGGGTTCAGCGAGTGGGCGGTGTCGGGGCCGCCGTCGGGCTCCAGCATCTCCTCTGCGTTGCCGTGGTCGGCGGTCACGACGCACGCCCCGCCCGAGCGATGCACGGCCTCCGCCACCTCTCCCAGGCACGAGTCGACCGTCTCAACGGCTCGAACCGCCGCCTCGATCACGCCCGTATGCCCGACCATGTCCGGGTTAGCGAAGTTGACGATTCCGAACGCAGGCCGCTCTCCCTCCCAGCTCCTGACGAACTCCTGCGCCGCCTCGCGCGCGCTCATCTCGGGTTTGTGGTCGTAGGTCGGGACCTCGCGCGGGGAGGGCACCAGTGACCGCCGTTCACCGTCCTGAGGCTCCTCCTCGCCGCCGCCGAAGAAGTAGGTCACGTGCGGGTACTTCTCCGTTTCGGCCACGTGCAGCTGCCTCAATCCCCTCGCCGCCACCTCGCGCGGTAGCGTGGCGGCCGGCTGCTCGGGTCCGAAAGCGGCCGGATACGGCCAACCTTCCTCGTACTGCGTCATCGTCACGTAGCGCCGCACGGGCGCCGCGCCGCCGCGGTCGATGTCCGTGAACCCTGGCTCGGCCAGCGCGCGCGTGATCTCGCGCATGCGATCGGGACGGAAGTTGAACGCCAACACGACGTCCTGCGCACGGATCCGTCCCTCCCTTCCGACCAGCACCGGCTTGATGAACTCGTCCGTCTCTCCCCGCTCGTACGCGTCCCTGACGGCGACCGCGCCGCTCGCGGCCCGGTGCTCGGCGCGACCGTGGACGAGCAGGTCGTACGCCGCCTGGACCCGGTCCCACCGCCGGTCGCGATCCATCGCGTAATAGCGCCCCACGACCGAGGCGACGCGGGCCGTTTCGGCTTCCCCCATCCACCGCTCAACGGTCTCGAGATAGCCTGCCCCGGACTCCGGCGACGTGTCGCGCCCATCCGTGAAGGCGTGCAACACGAGATCGGGCACGCTCTCCTCCGCCGCGAGCTTGATCAACGCGTGTAGGTGGCCGAAACCAGAATGGACGCCGCCGTCGGAGACGAGCCCGATCAGGTGCACGCGCTCGGCGCCCCCGAACGCATCGCGCAACACCGCGTTGGAAGCAAGCCCCCCGTCCGCCACCGCCCCGTCGATGCGTGTCAGATCCTGCATCACGACCGCGCCGGCCCCGAGGTTGAGGTGGCCCACCTCCGAATTGCCCATCTGACCCTCCGGCAACCCGACGGCGCGCCCGCAGGCGGTCAGCTCCCCGTGCGGGTAGGCCGCCCAAAGCTCGTCGAAGACGGGCGTTCGCGCCTGCGAGACGGCGTTGCCGGGGCCGGGCGGCGCGAGTCCGAAGCCGTCGAGCACGACGAGGCAGACGGAGCTGACGGGCGGCGGCCCGGGCCCGGGCGGGAGACTCATCGGGCCGCCGGGCTCATACGGCCGCGG
>JAFAPR010000329.1 GCA_019247075.1 Solirubrobacterales bacterium | reverse complement strand
TCGCCCAGCTCGATCAGGCGGTCGCCCGCGATGCGGCCGGCCTCGTGCTCGTAGGGCTGACGGACGTCGATCAGCTGGACGTCTGCGCGGCCAAGCAGTACCGCCACCTCGCGTGGGGTGTATTCGCTCTGCACTCGGAGTCAGCCTAGCGGCGCTGCTGGCCCAGAGGTTCCATTCGGAGCGGTGACGACGCCCTGCGTGACGTAGGATCCAGTCAGGATGTCAGCGCTCGCCGAGCTCTACACCATCCCCCGGGAACACGCCGATTTTCGGGATACGATCCGCCAGATCGCGCGCGAGCGGATCGCCCCGCGGGCGGCGGAGATCGACGAACAGGCCGCCTATCCGCACGACCTGCGCCGCCTGCTCTCAGAACAGGACATCCTGGGCCTGCCGTTCGACACCGAGCACGGGGGAACCGGAAGCGGCACGCTGATGCTCAACATCGCTGTCGAGGAGATCGCGAAGGCCTGTGCGTCGACTGCGCTCATTCTGATGATTCAGGAGCTCGGCACGCTGCCGATCAAGCTGTTCGGTTCCCCCGAGCTCAAGGACCGCTTCTTGCCGCGCTGCGCCAGCGGAGAGTGGTCGCCGGCCTTCGCGCTCTCTGAGCCGGAGGCGGGCTCCGATCCCGGAGGGATGATGACGCGCGCGGTCCAGCGGGACGGCGAGTGGGAGATCACCGGCACCAAGAACTGGATCACCAATCTCGGCATCGCCGACTTTTACGTGGTCTTTGCCGTGACCGATCCCGGCGCGGGCCACTCCCGCGGAATCACGGCGTTCGTGGTGGAAGCCGACCGCCCAGGGTTCTCGGTCGGCAAGCTCGAGCACAAGCTGGGCATCCGCGGTTCGCCGACCGGGCAGCCGATCTTCGAGGGCGTGCGCGTGCCCGCCGACAACGTCGTCGGCGAGGTGGGAGAGGGCTTCAAGGTCGCGATGTCCACGCTGGACCGCTCGCGGCTGGGAGTGGCCGCGCAGGCGCTGGGCATAGCCCAGGGAGCGACCGACTATGCGGCGGACTACGCCCGCGAGCGCAGGCAGTTCGGCCAGCCGATCAACTCCTTTCAGGCGATCCAGTTCAAGCTCGCCGACATGGAGACGCAGTGCGCCGCCGGGCGCGAGCTGCTCTACCAGGCCTGCGCCCGCGTCGACCGCGGGGATCCCGACATCGGCAAGTACTCGGCGATGGCCAAGCTGTTCTGCTCGGATGCGGCGATGCGGGTGACGGTCGAGGCCGTCCAGGTGCTCGGCGGCTATGGCTACGTGAAGGAGTACCCGGTGCAGCGCATGCTCCGCGACGCCAAGATCACCCAGATATACGAGGGCACGAACGAGATCCAGCGTCTCGTGATCGCCCGGACCCTGCGCTGAGTCATGGCCGATCGACCGTCTCGCCCGAACAAGAAAGAGGGATCACCGCCGACCATCCGCCGCGTCCTGCTGTCGGCGCTCGCGGCCCTGACGGTGGGCGTCGCGGTCATCAGCCTCATCGGCGGCTTCAGCCCTTCGTTCCCGGTCCGGCTGCTGCAGGGACTGGCGGTGTTCGGGGCGGGCGTGGTGGTGATCGGCGGCGCCGCGCTGGTGGTGATGCTGCGTCTGGCCGGCTGGCGGGACCCAGAGTCAGAGGAAGACTTCGAGGCGATCGTGCGACGCGCGGAGGAGCTCGCGGCGCGCGGCGGCGACGCACCCGAGCCGTTGCAGGACAGCGTCGATGAGGAGGGGGTGGACGAGGTCGTCCGAGAGCCAGCGCTTGATCCATACACCGAGCGCGGGTTCGCGGCGCTGGTCCGGGCCGCGATCGACGAGCTGCCGCTCGAGTTCCATGCGGCGCTCGAGCACGTCGCGGTGGTCGTCTCCGATGGCGGCTCCGAGCACCACGCCTACGGCGTCTACGAGGGCGATACGGTGGCGCGGGACTACTTCCACGACCGCATCGTTATCTTCCGCGACACTCTGCTGCGCGACTTCGGCCGCAACCCCGAGCTGCTCAAGGACCAGGTAACCCGCACCGTGCGCCACGAGCTCGCCCACCACCTGGGTTGGGGTGAGCGGGGCGTGCGCGGGCTCGGGCTGTAGCTGTCTTGCCGACGCGCCAGGCGCCCAGCGCGGGCGCTTCTCGAGCCGGCGGCGGGGCACTGGCCCAGCTCCCGCCCTCTATTTCGCGATCCGGACTCCGGCGAAGATCTGACGGCGCACGGGGAAGTCCCAGTTGCGGAAGGTCGTCGTCGCCACCCTCGCCCGCGTCGCCCAGGAGCCGCCTCTCAGCACGCGGTGGCCCTGACGGAAGAACACCTCGGAGTACTCGCGGTAGGGGTGGGCCACGAACCCGGGGTAGCCGTCGAACGTAGATGCGGTCCACTCCCAAACCTGCCCGATCATGTCGGCGGCGCCGTACGGCGAGTCCCCCGCCGGATAGCCGCCCGCATCAGCGGCCCCCCGCTCAAGCTGGTCGAAGTTGCCGTGCAGGCCCGGGACCGCGGGATCCTCCCCCCAGGGGTACGTGCGGGCCCCGCCGGCGGCGACGTCCCAGCTGGCCGCCTTCTCCCATTCGTGCTCGCTGGGAAGCCTGGCGCCGTGGGCTCGGGCGAAGGCATCCGCCTCGAACCAGGAGACGTGGATGACGGGCCTGGCCGGGTGCAGCGGCTCGAGCGCCCCGAGCCTCCACTCGCCGGACAGGTCCTCCGTCCAACCCGCCGGTCGCGCCACTCCCTCGCGCTCCCTCCACTGCCAGCCCGGCTCGGACCACCATTCGCGCTGCTCGTAGCCACCGCCGGAGACGAACTCCAGGTATGCGCGGTTGGTGACGGGCGTGCGCCCGATCGAGAACCCGTTCACCTCGACGCGGTGCCGGGGGCGCTCGTTGTCGTAGGCGAAGCCGCTCGGCGCAGCGCCGATACTGCAGCTGCCGGCGGGCACTTCGACAAGTTCGAGTCCGGTTGGCGCCTCACTGGGCGGCGGCTTCACCGCTGTGTCGTCACCCGGTGCAGCGCCGGCGTAGCCTCGAAGGCGCGCGAGCTGGATCGTCTGCAGCATCGTCTCGCAGTGCTGGTGCTCGTGCCGGGTCACCATCTCGTGCAAGCTGCCATCCCCGACTCCCTGGGTGCGGGCCAGGACGAAGGCGATCTCCTCCACCTCGGCGAGATACGCTCGCGCCTCCGCGGGGCCCAGGAAGGGAAGCTCCCCGCGATTGGCACGGGGGGTCTCGAACGCGTCGTAGACGGCCGCTAGATCTTCTCGGACCATCGGGCGCCCGCCGACCCGGTGGATCAGCCACAGGTCCTGGAAGGCCGCGATGTGGCCCAGATCCCACACCAGGGGGCTCATCAGGGGCGAATGGACGCGGACCAGGTCGGGCTCGGCAATGCCATCCACGAGCGCGAGCGTCCGCTCTCGGGCCCGTTTGAGCGCGGCTAGCTGGGCCTCGACAGCGTCGGTGTTGGTCTGGCTTGCGGTCATCGCTCGAATTGTGGCGCCCCGTCAGCTCCGGAACGCGAAGCGCAGGAACAACGAACCGTCGCGCTCCAGCACCGAGCTCAACTCGAGCCCGGCCGGCTCGGCCAGCGGCGGTCCGGCAAGGATCGCGGGGTTGCTCTCCCCGCCCACCAGCAGCGGAGTCGTCGTCAGGTACAGCTCGTCGACCAGGTTCTCCGCCACCAGCGCTCCGAACAGCGTGGGGCCGCCCTCGCAGAGGAGCGTCCGAACCCCATGGACGGTCCGCAGCCGCTCCATGGCACCCCGCAGGCTCACCTCCTCTGGCCTGAGGCGGATGAGCTCGCGCTGGGCCGCGACCGGCCGTGGCGCGTCGGCTCCCGTGAACTCGACGATCCGCGCCTCCGGCTCGGAGAACAGGGGAATCTCGTACGGGACCTGGCCGGTCCTCGACACCACGACAGCGAGCGGCTCGGGTGCCAGGCCCCGCTGAGCCCTGCGCTCCCGCGCCGCCGGGTCCTTGATCATCCGCCCGTAGCGCTCGACGCGAAGCGTGTTCGTGCCCGCGATCACGGCGTCGACCGACTCGCGCAGCGTGTGAAACAGAGCGCGGTCGCTCGGACCCGACAGCGGTGCCGAGCGGCCGCCGATCGTCGCGCGCCCGTCGAGGCTTGAAACGAAGTTGGCGACGGTATAGGGGCGGCCCGCGACGCGGTCGCCGAGGGACGCGAAGCTGTCGGGCACCGCCTCCAGCGGGACCTCCTTGGGCTCGGGAAAGATCTGCCTGAAGGAGATGGCCATCCCCGCATACGCTGACAGACCGTGAGTCGACCTGCGTCCTCTCTGTGGCGCGCATCAGGCCGGGTCCAGCGGTTACAGTCGAGAGGTCCATGCTCGACTGCACATACCGCGTAGAGGTCCCCCACCGCACCGGGCAGTTGGCGCGGGTGATGGGCGCGATCGCGGCCGGGGAGGGGCTGATCGGCGACGTGGTAACGCTTTCGGTGGGTCGCGAGGCCTCGGTCCGCGAGATAACGGTGGAGGTCCGCGACGGGGCGCAGGCGCAGCGCATCTCCGACCTGATCGACGCGATCGAGGGCGTCCGCGTCCTCTGGCACCAGGACCGGGCGTTGATGCGCCACCAGGGGGGCAAGCTGAGGATCGAGCCCATACACCGCGTCCATTCCGTGCAGCAGATGCGCGACGTCTACACCCCGGGCGTGGCGAGGGTGTGCACTGCCATCGCGCAGCGCCCCGAGCTCGCCCACCGCTACACGATGATCCCTCGCAGCGTCGCGATCTGCACGAACGGCAGCCGCGTTCTGGGCCTGGGGAACATCGGGCCGGTCGCCTCGATGCCGGTGATGGAGGGCAAGGCTGTGTTCTACGCCCAGTTCGCCGGGATCTCGGCGACGCCCATCCTGCTCGAAACCGGCGAGGTGGAGGAGTTCGTCGAGACCGTCGTGCGCATCGCGCCGACCTTCGGAGGGATTCACCTGGAAGACATCTCGGCACCCGAGTGCTTCGAGATCGAACGCCGGCTTATCGAGCGGCTATCGCAACCGGTGATGCACGACGACGTACACGGGACGGCGGTCGTCTCGGTGGCCGCGACAATCGTCGCCTGCCAGCAGGCGGGAGTCGAGCTGCGTGCCGCGACTGTCGGGCAGCTCGGGCTAGGCGCGGCCGGGTTTGGGATCGCCTCGCTGATGGTGCAAAGCGGCGCGCGGCGGGTCATCGCATTCGACCCGCTGAACGCCGCCCGTGAACGCGTCCGAGCGCTTGGAGTGCAGCCGGCGACGATGGAACGGGTGCTCAGCGAAGCGGACGTGGTGATCGCCACGACCGGCCGGGCCGGGCTGATCGAGCCGTCCATGGTGCGTCGGGGGCAGGTGATTTTGGCGCTGACCAACCCAGATCCCGAGATCGAGCCCGAACGAGCGGAGCGGGCGGGCGCGGTCTTCGCCGCCGACGGCCGCAGCGTCAACAACGTGCTCGGCTACCCGGGCATCTTTCGTGGCGCGCTGCAGGCCGGCGCGAGGGAGATCAACGTCGAGATGAAGCTGGCCGCGGCCCGGGAGCTGGCCGGGCTTGCCGGCGAGGGGCAGCTCGTTCCTGACGCCCTCGACCAGCGCGTCCATGAGGCCGTCGCCAAGGCGGTGCGTGAAGCCGCGCAGCTCTCGGGTGCCGCCCGCCCGGAGCACGCCGCCGTGGACCTGTAGCTGCGTCGGGGGCACAGGATGGGTGGCGAACGGGGGGCCGCGAACCGCCGTGATGCGCTATATCTCCGGAGCGGTGGCCACGCAGTCGACAGTGAGCGAGTCGCCACCCGGCGTGCTTTGACGGGCTCATCCGCACCGGTCCGGCCCGACCGTAACCTGGCGCTAGAGCTGGTGCGTGTCACCGAAGCGGCCGCGCTGGCGGCGGCGCGCATGGTCGGACGAGGCGACAAGGAAGGTGCCGACCAGGCCGCCGTCGACGCGATGCGCGCCGTGCTCGACTCCGTGCCAATGGATGGCGTGGTGGTGATAGGCGAGGGCGAGAAAGACAAGGCGCCGATGCTCTACAACGGCGAGCCGATCGGCGACGGTACGCCTCCGTTGGTGGACATAGCGGTTGACCCGCTCGAGGGGACGCGACTGACGGCCCTGGGGATGCCGAGCGCGATCGCGGTGATCGCGCTGGCCGAGCGGGGGACCATGTTCAGTCCCGGGCCGATCGTGTACATGGAGAAGATCGCCGGGGGCCCCGAGATCGCCGACCTGCTCGACCTCGACCGCCCCCTGGCCGAAACGCTCGGCCTGATCGCGGAGCGCAAGCAGGTCGATATCCGCGACGTGATGGTGGTAATGCTCGATCGCGAGCGCCATCAGCAGGCCATGCGCGAAGTGCGCGAGGCCGGCGCGCGGGTCAGGTTGATCATGGACGGGGATGTCTCCGCCGCCCTGCTCGCGGTCAGCGAGAACTCTCCCGTCGATCTGCTCTGGGGCATCGGCGGCACGCCCGAGGGCGTGATCTCGGCTGCGGCCATCAAGTGCACCGGCGGTGAGCTGCTCGGCCGCCTCTGGCCCCGCGACGACGACGAGCGCGACCGGGCTCGGGCCGCCGGATACGACCTCGAGCGCGTGCTCGTGTGCGATGACCTCGTCGCCGGCGAGGACGTCTTCTTCTCCGCCACAGGGGTCACCGACGGCGACGTGCTCCAGGGCGTTCGCTACCAGGGCGACCGTGGCGCCACCACGGAGTCATTGGTGATGCGCTCGCGCTCGGGCACCGTGCGGCGGGTCTCCGCGCGCCACGACCGCAGCAAGCTCCGCACCCTGAGCGGCGTCCGCTACGGCTGAACGCTTGCGTCGGCGCGCACCCACCGGCGACCCGGCGCCATCCCCCGGAGCGAGATCGGCGAGCGCCTTGACCTTCGACTCGGCCAGGTCGAGCTTGGCGAGCGAGCGCAGAAACGCGCGCGTCACGGCGACATGGAGGACCTGCTGCGTGACCATGTACGCCGGGATGCTGAGTCCGCTGGCGATCGACGGGTAGAAGTTCGCGACCTCGACTTCGATGCGGAGCTTCGAGGCTCGTCCCTCCAGCTGCTGCCGGCAGACATCCAGCGCCAGATAGCCGCAGCCCCGGCCCGCCCGCGCCACCAGCAGCCCGTCCCGGATGCGCCAGCGGACGTTGCCGTGGTCGGCTTCAAGCAGGTACTCGGGGCTGTCGAAGCGCAGCAGCGTAAGTGGACGCGCCAGGAAGACGATCGCGCGCTCGCGGCGCTCGTAGTTCACCCGTACGAGGCCCAGCGTGACGCGCGTCAGAAAGCGCCAGTAGGTGCGGCCCAGGTTTTCGAGATTTGCGGGCGTCCAAAGTTGCTCCAGACGGTCGGCGGGGAGCGAGAGCTCGGCGACCTGGACCGAGCGAACCGCTCCATCCGCGGCTATCACCGTGGTTCGCCGCGGCGAGACGATCGCCGCGCGCGCTGGACGACGCTTGCGCCGCCACCGCAGTGCCGCTGCGCTCCCCCCGAGGAGGGCGAGCGCGCCGGATGCGGCGGCCGCCCTGCCAGCGGTCATACGGCTCGGGCTTCCTTGCGCCGAAGCTCCGCGTCTCATGGCGATCTCAGTCCGCCAGCTCCTCCAGGGCAACGGCGCTGCCGGCGGGGAGCTCCCCCTCTCCCTGGGGGATGAACGCGAGCGCGTCGGCGCCGAGCAGCGACGTCACCAGGTGGGACGCCTGGGGCCCGTTGGGAGTCACCGTCAACTCCCCGTCGCGGCGCTGCACCCACACTCGGAGTGCCTGCTCGCGATGGGGGCTGCGGGCGACCGCGACCGCGAGACGACCGTCGCTGATCAGCTGCGCCCGGGAAACGAGGCCCTGCATCGCCTGGAGCGCCGGGCGCACGAACAAGGTAAATGTGACGACCGCCGAGACCGGGTTGCCGGGCAGCCCGAAGACCAACTTGCCCTCCCGCGCGCCGAACCAGGTGGGGCGGCCGGGCTGTAGGGCGACCCTCCAGAACAGCTGCTCCACGCCGAGCGCGGAGAGCGCGGGCTTGACGTGGTCGTGAGGGCCAACCGACACGCCGCCCGAGATCACGAGCAGGTCGGCCTGCTCGAGGCCGCTCGCAAGCGCGGAGCGAGTGATGGCGGGATCATCGGGCAGCCGTTGGCAGGCCGCCACCTGGGCGCCCGCCCGCTGGGCCAGCGAGCTCAGCATCGGTCCGTTGCAGTTGTGGATCTCTCCGGGACCGAGCGGCTCCCCGGGAGCGCGCAGCTCGTCACCGGTGCAAAGGATCGCCACGCGCGGCCGCCGCGCCACGGTAACGGCGCCGGCGCCGGCGCTAACTGCCGCCCCGAGCTCGGCGGCGCCGAGCATCGTGCCCGGCGTCAGCACCACGGTGCCGGCCCGCATGTCCTCTCCGGCGTGGCGGACGTTCTGGCTCGCGCTGGTCGGCGTCCCGGTCCGAATCGCGTCAGCCCGCTCCTCTACGTCCTCCTGGCGGATCACCCCGCCGGTGCCGGTGGGGATTGCCGCGCCGGTCGAGACGCGGATGGCCTGTCCGGAGCGCACTGGATGATCGGACGGCGCGCCGGCGCGCGACTCGCCCACCACCTCGAGCGTCCGCCCCGCCGGCCCCACTTCGACCGCATATCCGTCCATCGCCGAGCACGCAAACGGGGGCACATCCGAAGCGGCCCGGACCTCGCCGGCGAGTACCGATCCAAGCGCCTCCTCCACCGCGACCGTCACGGCATCGAGCGGCCGCGTGGCATCGAGGACCGTCGTTCGCGCCTCCGCGATCGAGATCGGGTCCGCTGTCACCGTCGCCTCCGCTAGGGCCGCGGCAGCCGCGCGACCGCCTCCCGGACAGCCCGCGCGGTAGCCGAGATGCCGATCTCGGCGAGCTCTGCGGCCGCCTGGACCATGGTGTCTAGGACATCCGAGCCCAGCGAGGGAGGGGCTGCGGAGTCCGGCTGGGACGGCGCCGCTTCGCGACCCTGGGGTGCGCGCGCCGCGGAGGGTCGCCGCCCGGTGCCGCCGGCCGTCTCGGATTTGGCGCGCTTCTCACTGCGCCGGCTGGGACGGCGGTGGGGCAGTGACCCGAGGACATCGGTTGGCGGCTGCGATCGCTGGCTCATGACGCGGGGATGTGCTCCATTGGAGCTTACGATCCCCCACCCTCGAACGTCTCGCCAGTTGCCAACTCGATTGAAACGACCGGCGCGGTTGTACGTATTGCTCCGATAGGACTATCCGTGTGAGCGGCGCCGCGCGCCGGTCCTGCCTTGACTTCAAAAAATATAGTGACTATTCTCGCTCGCTAAATGGCGGTAGTGCGCCCTTCTGTGGACGCTTTCGCTGACCGAGTCTAAGCTGCGGATGGGCCCGGATTTCGGTCCACCCCGAGGAAACGGAATCAGATGTCAGTAGGTGAACTGCAGGAGCTCGAAGAGATCAAGGGCCTGATGACACGCGGTCAGCAGCTCGGCGTGCTGACCTACGCCGAGGTCGCCGGCGCTGTCGCGGAGCTGGATCTCGACGAGGCCGAGGTCGAGGAGCTGCACGGGTTCATTGAGCGGGCAGAGATAGAGCTCGTCGAAGAGCTTGACCCGGCGCTGGCTGGGGCGGATCTCGAGCGGGCGCCTGACAAACGGGGCCGCCGCAAGCCGAAGACGACGCTCGACCTGAAGCCCGACATGACCACCGACTCCCTTCAGCTGTTCCTGAAGGACATCGGCAAGGTCAGGCTGCTCACCGCTCAGGAAGAGGTCGATCTGGCCAAGCGGATCGAACGCGGCGACCTGGACGCCAAGCAGAAGATGGTCGAGTCAAACCTTCGGCTCGTGGTCTCCATCGCGAAGAACTACCGCAACCAGGGACTGCCTTTCCTCGATCTGATCCAGGAGGGGACTCTCGGGCTGGTCCGCGCGGCCGAGAAGTTCGATTACCGCAAGGGCTTCAAGTTCTCGACATATGCCACCTGGTGGATTCGTCAGGCAATCGCCCGCGCGCTGGCCGACAAGGCCCGCACGATCCGCATTCCCGTGCACGTCGTGGAGAAGCTCAACAAGATCGG
>JAFAPR010000313.1 GCA_019247075.1 Solirubrobacterales bacterium | reverse complement strand
CGCCACCCTTTCGCGGATCCGAAGCATCGCCTCGACTGCAGCCACGGCGTGGCGACGCGGCACGATGTACTCGGATTGGAGCTCGGCGCCGCTTGAGGGGGTGAAGCCCGACCGGAAGTGAGGCAGGCGCTCCGACCACGGGCCCGGAAGGCCCAGCTGGGGCGTGGCGTGGTTTGGGTCAAGGCCCACGATCGGGTGACGGTGCCGGGTGGCCGCTGTGGCGCCGAAAAGCTCTGCCGGCGGCTCCTCCGGCGCCCGGCCCACGCGTGTCTTGACCCAAACCTGCTCGGTCGTGTCGCCCCAGCGCGAAAACACGCTCACGCTGTAACCGCTCGCGAAGATCGCATCGAAGTGCTCGAGGAGCGCGTTCCACCGCAATCCCTCGAACACCCGCTGGCGGACGCGGTAGACGGGCTCTACGTCCAGCGTGATTCGCGTCAGCGCACCGACAGCGCCCAGACCGATGACGAGGCCGTCGAAGTCCGGGTCTCCACGCGTCGTCGTGAGCACGTTGCCATCGGAGCCGACGATCTGAAGACCCGCGACCGCCGCGGCGAGGTTGCAGTTGCGGTCCCCCGAGCCGTGGGTGGCGGTGGAAACCGCTCCGGCTACCGCGATGTGGGGCAGCGAAGCCAGGTTGGCGAGCGCGAGCCCGTGGCGGTCGAGTTCTTCGATCAGCTCGCCGTAGCGCACCGCGCCGCCCACCGACACACGCATCGTGTCGCGGTTCACGACGATCTGTCCCGGCATGCGGTCGAGGCTCACAAGCTCATCCGAATCGGCGATGTCCGAAAACGAGTGCCGCGAGCCGAGAACGCGCAGGCGAGGTCGGGTACTCGCTAGGTCCTGGAGCTGCTCGAGCGTCGCCGGCTGATGCAGCGCCCGCGCCCGGTAGGAGTAGTTACCGGCCCAGTTGGTCTCCGCGATCGATTGTCCGTTGGCGTGCGTTTGTAAATCTTCCCCTGGGATCGCTAGGGAAGGGCGGTGCCGTCAGAGGACAGCAAGAGCGCGCGGCGTGACAAGCTGCGCCCCATGAACGGGGCACAGATGGCCACCGAGATGGCCGAGCAGCCCGGTCGGCTACGCCATCTGCTCGGTCGCGCTGAAGAAATCGGCGAGCTGGTGCGCGCGCTTGTGCCCTCGCCCATGTGCGGGATCACTATCGTCGCTCGGGGATCGTCCGACCACGCGGCCGTCTACGGACGCTACCTGCTGGAAGCCGCGACCGGCAGGCCGGTCTCCCTGGCGGCTCCCAGCCTCCAGACGCTCTACCGGATCGAGCACGACTACGACGGCCAGCTCGTGATCGCAGTCAGCCAGTCGGGTGCCACGCCCGAGATCGTGGAGACGCTCCAGGCGCTGCAAGACGCCGGAGGCCGCGGGCTGGCGATCACCAACGACGGCGCCAGCGCGCTCGCCCAGACCGCCCACGGGGCCCTCGATCTCCAGCTGGGGAAAGAGAGGGCGGTGCCGGCGACGAAGACCGTCACGGGACAGTTCACGGCGTTCGCGATCATCGCCGCGGCTGTGGGACGGGCGCCCTTTTCCCCGGGCCAACTGGGCGAGGTCCCCGACGGCGTACAAGCCGTGCTTGCTGACCCCGCCCCGGTGGCGACCGCCGCCGACGCGCTCGCCTCGCCGCGGCACCTGATCGTAGTGGCGCGCGGTTACCTCTACGCGGCCGCGCTGGAGACCGCGCTCAAGATCAAGGAGACCTGTTCGGTTTTAGCCGACGGCTACTCGGCCGCGGACCTCCGCCACGGCCCGATCGCGGCGGTCACGCGTGGCTTTCCGGTGGTCGCACTGCGTGCCGCGGGCCCGGCGTTCTCGGATGTCTCCGCGCTGGTCGACGAGCTCCGCGGGCGCGAAGCGAGCGTGCTCGTGGTGGGGTCCGGCGAGGGCGCCGATATACCGCTGCCGGACGACGTGGCGGAGCCGCTCGCTCCGGTCGTCGCGGTTGTGCGCGGCCAGCAGCTTGCGCATGCACTCGCGCTACGGATGGGGTATGACCCCGACAGTCCCGCAGGCTTGACCAAGGTCACCGCGACGTGACCGCCGGCGAGGACGATGGCGGGTGATCCTGAGCGGGTTGCCGCGATCGCGGCGTGGTGGGCGGCTGGTCTGGACGAGGGCTCGCTCGCGGGCTGGGCGCCAGGTGCCTAGCGGTGCGCCTCCGCAGCGAACGAATCGTCTGTCCGGACGCGACCCGTGCGGGGGAGGTGATCGTCGAACACGGTCGGATCTCCTCGGTGAACGTGGTCGCGGATCGGTCAGACGCAGCGGCTTCACGCGAGGGCGGCGAGCTGGTCGACCTCGGCGATAGGTGGCTGGTGCCCGGCTACATCGACGTGCACGTCCATGGGGGCGGCGGTGCGCACTGCAATACCGCCAATGCCGATGAGATCGCGGCGGTTGCGCGCTTCCACGCCCGGCACGGAACCACCGGGTTGTTGGCCACGACAGTGGCGGCGCCGGTGGAGGAGCTCTGTGCCGCCCTGACCGCGATCGCCCGCTGCACCGCTCCCACCCTGCTGGGCGCCCACCTCGAGGGACCGTTCCTCAGTCGCGAGCAGCCCGGGGCGATGGACCCGAACCTGTTCCTCGATCCCGACCTCGTCCAGCTCGACCGTCTCCTTACGGCGGGCAGGGGAGCGGTGCGCCTGATGACTCTCGCCCCCGAGCTACCAGGCGCGCTCGCGCTGGTGAGGCGGCTCCTGGATTCCGGGGCCGTGGCCTCCGTCGGCCACACCAGCGCCACCGACGGCGAGGTCAGGGAGGCCGTGCGCGCCGGAGCGAACGCCGCTACCCACGTGTTCAATGCGATGTCTCCTCTGCACCACCGCGAGCCCGGGGCGATTGGCGCGGTCCTCGACCTCTCCGAGGTCAGCTGCGAGCTGATCTGCGACGGCGTCCACGTCGGCCCCGTGGCAATGCGCTTGCTCTACCGCGCGAAGGGAGCGCGGGGAGTCCGGCTCGTCACCGACGCGATGGCGGCAACGGGTTTGCCCGACGGCGAGTATCGACTAGGAGGGCGGTCGGTCACGGTCACGGAAGCACGGTCGGTCCTTACGGGCGGCGGGTCGATCGCCGGAAGCACGTTGACGATGGAAGCCGCGGTTCAGAACGCGGTCCGCTTTCTCGAGGTACCGATCGAGGAAGCCGTGCTGATGTCATCGACCAACTCCGCCAGGCTGCTCGGTCTGGAAGAACGCAAGGGCGCAATCGAAGCCGGGCTCGACGCCGACCTGGTGGTGCTCGACGAGCGGCTCAACGTGGAGGCCACGATGGTCGCCGGACAATGGCTGGCTGGCAGGCCCTGACGCGGCTCGGTTGGTAGCTGCGGAGGCGGCTTGGTTGGTCTCTCCCGACGCGCGCGGTGCGGCCCGCGCTCCTCAGAGATCCTCCGGCTGCTCCACCGCGATGTGCCCGCGGAGCTGCCGGTAAGCGTCCGCGTGGAAGGACCCTGCCAAGGGGTGCAGGACGGTCGCTGCCGACAGCGCCACCGCCTCGGCCAGCATTTCCGGCCAGCGGGACCCCCGCTTGAGCCCCGCGGCGAGCGCCGCGGTGGCGGCGTCTCCCGCGCCCGTGGGGTTGCCCTGCAGGCGCCGGGGAGGGCGAGCCGCAAAGTTCCCCTCCTCGGTCAGGGCCACCAATCCTGATACGCCGCGCGACACGACGACCGCGCCGACGCCGCGCGCGCGCATCCTCGAGGCAGCGTCGCGCAGCGGCGCTCCCCCCGCGTATCCCTCCAGCTCCTCCTCGTTGACCTTGACCACCGCGGGCGCACCCGCCACGCCGTGCCTGAGCGCGGCGTCGCGGCTGTCGAGGATTGCGGGCACGCCGGCGTCATGGGCCAGCTCGATCAGACGGCGAAGGCCGTCGGCTGGAGCGCCCGGCGGCAGGCTGCCCGAAAGCGTCATCACGCTGGCGCGGGTCAACAGGCTCGCGCAGCGGTCCTGCATCGCCTTCCACTCCAGCCGGCTGATCTGCGGTCCGGGCTCGGACAGGCCCGTGACCTCGCCCGAGGATTCGACCACGAACACGGTCAGACGGGTCTCGCCGGCGATGCTGACGGTCTCGTCGCGCAGCCCGCTGCGGGCCATGTCCTCGCGCGCGGCCGCGCCGGGAAGCCCCCCGAGCAGACCGGCGATCGCCACGTCCTCTCCGAGCTCGTGTAGCACGCGGGCGACGTTTATGCCCTTGCCTCCCGCTCGCCGCGTCACCGCCCGGATCCGGTTTGAGGCCGCGTGCCAGCGCACGCGGGGAATTTCATAGGTGACGTCGAGCGCCGGATTGGGGGTGACCGCCAGGATCACTGCTCAGGGGTCCCGATGCTGCGAGCGAGAGCCCCGGGATGGCCTGCTCAAGGCACCGGGCAGGTGACGTTGCGCCGGGTCGTTGGTGCCGGGACGGTACCACCGGCTGGGGGCGCGAGCCCGTGCTCGCGGCAATCGTTCGCCAGCGGTCCCAATTGCGCCCGCCGGTTTGCCGGTACGTCGGCGATGGCGTTGCCGGTCGTGCCGCCGGCACTTCGGCGAGGCCGGTCATGTCGCCGGTAGGTCGGCGATAGCGTTGCCGGTCGTGCCGCCGCCCATCCACCCACAGCTGACTCGCCGGTTCAACGTGAGGATCCCGCTGCGGGACGGGATCACGCTGGCCGCCGATCTGGTCTTGCCTTCCGAGCGGCCGGGGCCGGCGGTGGTGTGGCGCACCCCGTACGGCCGCGGCGGGGAGCGATGCACCGAGCGCGCCGACGCTTTCGCCGAGGCGGGGTACGCCGCGGTGTGGGTGGATGTGCGCGGACGGGGTGACTCGGAGGGTTCGTTCGAGCCTTACCGGAACGATGGCCTTGACGGAGTGGACGTGATCGCCTGGGTGGCGGGGCAGGAGTGGTGCGACGCGTCGGTCGCCACTTACGGATCCAGCTACGCGGGCCGGATCCAGTGGTTGACCGCGCTCCACAAGCCGCCGGCGCTGCGCGCGATGATCGTGCTCGTGACCCCGGCCGACCCCTTCGTCGAGAACCCCACCGGCGTGCCCGGGCCGATGCACATCCACTGGTACCGGATGACCGACGGTCGCGCCCCGCAGTACACCGAAGCGGTCGACTGGAAGGAGGTCTATGGCCACCGCCCCCTGTTCGAGCTGGACGAGGCAGCTGGCTTCCAGTCGCGCCTTTGGCGTGAAGAGTGCAACCACCAGACGCTTGACGGCTGGTGGGAGCCGCTGCGCTACCAGCACCGCATC
>JAFAPR010000297.1 GCA_019247075.1 Solirubrobacterales bacterium | reverse complement strand
CGAAGCCTTCAGCCACAGGCCGACTTTCGCTACGTCAATGTCGCCGAGATCGATTCGGTGGAGGCTTGGCAGGCGGCGGTCATGGGTCCGGCATTCCCGCGCGACATGCCGGGGACACCCCACCCGGGCCTGTATGAGCCGATCCGGGAGGACCCGACCCCTGAGGAAGCCGAGTGCGCGATTCTGATCAATCCGTTCGAGGTGGCCGACGAGGAGGACGACGAGTTCTTGGCCGGTTGGGAGCGTGCCCGCGATTTTCTTCGGGAGCAACCCGGTTATCTCGGTACCCGCTTGCACCGCAGCATTTATTCTCCCGTCGAGTTCCGCTACGTGAACCGTGGCGCGTTCGCGACGGCCGAACGATTCGGCCGGGCGATCTCAGATCCGGCTTTCCCGGGTCGTGCCATGCCCTACAAGGCCCACCCCATGCTCTACGAGATCGTGAGGCGCTGATGTGGCTCGCCGCGGGAGCGGTCCCGCTCGGCCTGTGTTTTGCCATCGGCCTGCCCAGCGACTGGGCTCGCCGCCGCGCAGCCGGGGCTGTCGTCGTGATCGCCCAGGCGATTACGGCGGCGGGCATCGTTGGAGCGATCGTCATCGCCAGCGCGGCAGGGTGGCTCCACGGCGCTGGGGCGATAGTCGCACTGGTTATAGGAATAGTCGTTGGCGAGGCTGTGGCAGATCAAGTGGCAACGAGGGTATGGGGCAAGGCTCGGTGAAGCGCGGGGAGCGGCGAGCAGGACGCTACGCGCGCGATGCGGAGGCGTGGGTCGTCTCGCGCGCTTCGTCCCCGGGGGCGCAAGAGTTGCGCGAGCTGTTGTCGCGGAACGCGCTCGAACACCGCTGGCTTGACCCGGATGTGGATCCCCTCGTCCAGATGCTCGACGCAGGGGAAAGGTTGCAGCGCCCGCTTCCGTTGGTGGTGTTGCCCGACGGCTCCCAGATCGAGCCGCCGTCTGAGTATCAGGACCCGCGTTCGGGTCTTGACGAGAGGGGCGCGCGCCGCTATCAGTTGACCTCGCGGTGGCGGGCGGAGGTCGCCGCCGGGCTTGGGCTCCCCACCAGGCCTCGGCGCGAGCAATATGACGTATTGATCGTCGGTGCCGGTCCGGCGGGGCTGACCGCGGCGGTCTATGCCGCCTCGGAAGGTCTCAGCACGCTGGTGCTCGAGCGGATGGCGCCCGGCGGACAGGCAGGAACGAGCGCGCGGATCGAGAACTATCCGGGCTTTCCGCAGGGGATTACCGGCGCCGAGCTGGCCGCCGGGGCGTATGAGCAGGCGGTGCGTTTTGGCGCGGAGGTCCTCATCGGCGTCGAGCTCCTGCGCGTCGCTCCTGAGCTGGAGACGGGTACTGCGCTGGTCGAGCTGATCAACGGCTCGCAGGTGCGATGCCGGACCGCGGTGGTCGCTCCTGGCGTGGCCTACCGGCGGCTTGATGCGCCCGGGGTGGAGGAGCTGATCGGTCGCGGCGTCCACTACGGCTCGGCGCCGGCCGAGGCCCTCCGCTATCACGGTGGCGACGTCGCGATGGTGGGCGCTGCCAACTCGGCGGGCCAGGCCGCCCTTCACCTCGCAACGCACGCCCGCAAGGTGACGCTTCTAGTCCGGGGATCGTCGCTTGAGAAGAGCATGTCCCGCTACCTCGTCGACCGCATCCACACCTGCGACGCCATCGACGTCGTCCTCAACGCTCGCGTCGCTCGCGCGGAGGGCACCGACCACCTCGAGGCGCTGATCATCGCCGACTCCGCGGCCGAAACCGAAACGTGCTTGAAGGTAGACGCTCTGTTCGTGCTCATCGGCGGAGTACCGCTGACTGCGGGAGTGGCGGGATGGCTCCGCCGCGATGCAAACGGGTTCCTAATGACTGGCCGCGACATACTCGAGCCGGACGAGCGAAGCTGGTGGCCGCTGGAGCGCGATCCGTATCCGCTCGAGTCGAGCCAACCCGGGGTCTTCATCGCCGGCGACGTCCGCCACGGATCGATCAAGCGAGTAGCTTCCGCCGTCGGCGACGGCGCGATGGCCGTCCAGCTGATTCACACATACCTTGGCACTCCGCAGCCGTCGGTGAGCAGTGGCCCTCCGCCCGCTGAGCAGAACATCCTGGCATTGGCGGAGCCGCCAGACAACGGATGAGACGAAACCCGAACTACGACCAGTATCTGACCACGGCTACTCAGCTGCAACGGTGGCGAGACTTTCTCAGCCACGTGACCGCCTACCTCGTCGTGAACGCGATATTCATCGCCCTGTGGGCCAAGCGCGGCAAAGGCTTCTTTTGGCCGGCATACCCACTCATCGGCTGGGGACTCGGCCTCAGCTTCCAGCACTTCAACGAAGTCATCCGCGGGCCGATCACCGAAGGCCAGGTACAAAGACGGCTGAACCATCATCCACCTTCGGCCTCACCCGATCAAGCCGGGTGAAGACCGGCAAGTCGGCAGCCGGACGGTTGAACTCGAGCCGCGGTGTCTCGGCGCGGTGCTCGGGCAGGGTTCGAGCGGTGGCCTTCGATCGCGCTGCCGTCGCTATCGCAAGACAGCCGAGACCCACGATGACACGGTAGGTGATGACCGGTACGCCGCGGTTGCGGTACGCGCCAAGCAGCTGCGCTAGGTAACGTGATCTCGACGATCGTCACGATCGGGAACCCCAATGGTGACTGGGGGAAGGCTCTGCGCGCTCTCCGCGCCTGAGGCCGCCTCCGCCGTCGAGAGCGACCGATGTCCAGCACGACGAACGAGGTCCTGCACCTGAACGAGCACGAAACCGTGCGCGTCATCAGCGGGACGGAGGACCAACTCGAGGTCGAGGGCACGTGGGAGCCCGGGGGCGGTCCGCCACCCCCACACTTCCATCCCAGGCAAGAGGAGTACTTCGAGATCACGTCGGATCCGTGACTGTGGTCGTCGACCGCGACCAGCGAGTGCTCCGAACGGGTGACACGTTAACCATCCCGCGCGCCACGCCGCACAAAATGTGGAACGCCGACACCGAGCCTGCCTCTGCTCTGTGGCGTACTCATCCCGCGGGGCGGACCGCCAGCTGGTTCAGAACTTTGGACCGCATTAGCGACCACGGAAGTCGTAACCTCCGTTCCCTGCCACCGTCAAGGCCCTCACGGAGCACTCCGACGTCTTTCGGCTCGCCTTGCGGCCCAAGCCGTTGCAGCCAATCGCCCGGCTGGCGCTTCGTCTCATCGCTCTCACAGTTCGCTAGACACGCAACGCCCAGAGTCTTGGAATACTGGGGCTCGCTGCTGCCCCCGACTCGTCGGAGCGATCCCCGTAAGCTCCGGGGCGCGATCAGGGGACGAGGACGACCTTGCCGAGGTTGCGCCGCTCGGCGATGAAGCGGTGCGCGTCAGGCGCTTGGTTGAGTGGGAAGGCGGCGGCGACGACTGGTTTCAGCTTCCCCTCGTGGAGCGCCGGGATCAACGGCGCGATCACCCGGTCGAGGCTTCCCTCGGCGTCCCACCAGGAGAGCATGTTGAGGCCGAAGACGCCCTTGTTCTCGTTCA
>JAFAPR010000270.1 GCA_019247075.1 Solirubrobacterales bacterium | reverse complement strand
GCCTTCCCCGCACGACCCGCCCCACCATCAAGACGAGCGGGTGATCGTGGGACCTCCCGGTTCTCGCGCCCGGAGATTCCACGCATGCACAGGTTCTTCGACCCCGCGGGGCTCCCCGACGGCTCGCGAAAGCGCCGCCAGCGATGTTGCCTTCCGCCTTGTAGGACGGCGTCGGCACCCCGGACGAGAACATTACGAGGCTCAATAGCCCAGCCTGCGCGTACCCCTACCGACGCTTCGCCGCCGTCCTCACAGACGACGGCGCACGGCTCGGGGCCACCGTGAGTCGCTAGCTCTTCGATGTCGGACGCTCTCATTCCTTTCTCCGGACCGGTTTATCCCGGCGCTCCCTACACAGTTCCTAGGACACTCCCCCCCGGTCTCTCAGCAAGACCCGAGATTTGACCCTGTGGGACGGTGGTGGAGGCGTCCGGGGTCGTTGTGAGCCTGGCTCGGTCGTCGAGATCGAGTGCCAGGAGGAGGCGTGCTGGACGTGGAGCGTTGGGCCGAGTTGCGCAGGGAGCATTTCGTTCGGGGCGTGTCGATCAAGGAGTTGGCGCGCCCGCACGGGGTTGGCGCGCAACACGGTGCGGGCGGCGTTGCGGTCTGATCGGCCGCCTGAGTTCCGCTGTCCTGAGCGCCCGTCGCAGCTGGATCCGTTTAAGGCGGAGATCCATGAGCTTTTGCGGCGGGATCCGAGGCTGCCGGGTGTGCGGGTGCGGGAGCTGATCGAGCCGCTGGGGTTCGCTGGCGGCAAGACGATCGTCGATGACTATCTGCGGGAGGTGCGGCCGCTGTTCCTCAAGCTCCGAACGCACCAGCGGACGGTTTACCGGCCCGGCGAGGTGTGCCAGTGGGATTTGTGGGAGCCGTCAGAGCCGGTGCCGGTCGGTTATGGCCAGCTCCGCCGGGGCTGGGTCGTGGTGGCGTGCTTGGGGTACTCGCGCGCCGGCGCGGGCGCGTTGGTGTTCTCCAAGGAGGCGCCGGACGTGTTGTGGGGCATGGCCCGCTGCCTGTGGTCGCTGGGCGGGCTGCCGAAGCTGATGGTGTGGGATCGCGAGGGCTGCCTGCATGCCGGGGGCGGCCGGCCGACTGCTGAGTATGCGGCGTTCTGCGGGCAGTTGCCGGTCGACTGGTACTTCTGCGAGAAGGGCGATGCGCCGGCGAAGGGGGCGGTGGAGCGGCTGCAGGGCTATCTGGAGACCAACTTCGAGCCCGGGCGCCAGTTCGCCAACCACCTCGACTTCCAGCTGCAGCTCGACGAGTGGTTTGGGAAGGCCAACACTCGCACGCACAAGACGCTCCGCGCCCGGCCGGTCGACCGGCTCGAAGAGGAGCGCGGGGTGATGCGCCCGCTGCCGGGACGGGAGCCCGATGTCGACCGCCGCTGGGTGGTGCGGGTGCCACCGGATCCGCACCTGCGCTTCGATACCAACGACTACTCACTGGACCCAGGATTGGTCGGCCGCCGCGTGGAGGTCCGGGTGTCCCAGCGCGAGGTGATCGCGGCGTCGCTTGACACCGGCGAGCTGGCCTGCCGGCACGACCGGCTGTTCGCGCGCCACCGCACCGTCACCGCGCTCAAGCACGCCCGTACGCTCAAACAGCTGCGCCTAGGCCGCCGCGAGCCCGAGGTCGAGATCCGACAACTCGCCAGATACGACCAGCTGATCCCGGCATGATGACCAGCAAGACCTCCCAGCTCGCCCACCTGTTCCGCGCTCTGAAAGCGCCCGCGGCCGCCAGGGCGCTGCCCAAGCTCTCAGAGCGGGCCCGCGAGGAGCAATGGTCATATGAGCGCTTCGCCGAAGCGCTGCTGTCGACCGAGGTCTCGGCCAGAGACAGCCACGGCGGTGAGGGCCGCATCAAGGCCGCCCGCTTCCCCGCCCGCAAGACGCTGGAGGAGTTCGACTTCACCTTCCAGCGCTCGGTGAAGAAGCAGATCGTCGAACATCTCGGTCAGCTCGACTTCCTGCACGCCAAAGATAATGTCGTGCTGCTCGGGCCGCCGGGGACCGGGAAGAGCCATCTAGCGATCGCGATCTCGATCCGCGCCTGCCTCGCCGGCCAGCGCGTCGTCTTCGCCACCGCCA
>JAFAPR010000198.1 GCA_019247075.1 Solirubrobacterales bacterium | reverse complement strand
GCAACTCAGCGGGCCAAGCCGCGGCGTACCTCGCGCTGAGGGCTCGTAGCGTCCGTGTCGTGGCCCGCGGTCCCACCCTGAAGTCCATGATGTCCCAGTACCTCGTCGATCGCATCAAGCGCTCGCCCCGGATCGAGGTCCTGACCGAGGCCGAGGTCGTGGCGGTTAATGGCTCGGCGACAGTGGAGTCCGTAACGGTTGCTGACCGGCGCGATGGCAGCACGAGCGAGGTGCCGACGACGGCCGTATTCGTGATGATCGGCGCGGACCCGCGCACCGAAGCGACTACGGGCATGCTCCCGGTGGACTCCGCGGGGTACATCCTTTGCGGAGCAGATGCCGCGAAGCACGACGGGCACCTCCGGTGGCCAGTGTCGGACCGAGAGCCGCACATGCTCGAGACGACTCGCCCGGGCGTGTTCGTGGCCGGTGACGTCCGCTCTGGCGCGTCCAACCGCGTGGCCGCCGCCGTCGGTGACGGGACGATGGTCGTGCGGTTCGTGCACGACGTTCTGGGCAGCTGAGTCTTTGCGGGGCGTGCAAAGCGCCCGGAAGGGTGCTAGGGGTGCAGGCGGTCGAGGATTTGGCGGAGCGCGGCGTGGAGGATCGCCGACTGGACGGCCGAATTGAGCTGGCGGGGGTCGTTCAGTTCATGCAGGAGTCGCGCGACGTCGAGGTCGTCGATGGTCCTGCGCAGCAATGGCGCAGTCGGTAGAGCGCTGTCGACGAGCGGGGCCGGGATCGCGTCGATGATCGTCTTGACGATCCCGGGCAGAGCGGCTTGGTTGAGCGCTTGTGGAAGGAGCTGGGACACCTTGGGTAGGCGGCCTGCGCGGTTGAGGCGGTCCACGGCGTCGCGCAGGCCTGCCTTGAGCGCGGCGGGCGCGCGACGGTTCAGCGAGCGGGTGTCGGCCAGTGCGAGGACGAGGCGCTCGCGGGAGATGCCGAGCCGGCACGCGGCGCTGTTGAGGCCAAGCAGCACGATCTGTTCTGCGAGCGGTTCAAGCTGCGGCTGGATCGGCGGGATCGGGCGCGGGACGCACGGGTTGGCCGGCTGGCGCGGGACGTAATTGCCGCCCCCTGCGGCAACTTGAACCCCGAGGACAGCCGCGACCAGCAGCACGGCGATAAGCGGCAGCCCGAGCCTCCTCATGAGCGGCTCCGTTCGCTCAGTGCCAGCGCAGGCAACAGCGCCAGCAGCGCGAGCCCGGCGGCGACAAGGAAGGAGGTGCGGAACGCGCTGGTGGCGGCGCGCTTGAGCTGGTCTTCGAGAGCGAGCTCCAAGGCCGCGACGGCGTGCTCCTGAGTCGCCGGCACCCGAAGGGTCTTGAACGCCGGCCGTAGGTCGGGAACACGGCCGCGCTCGGCGACCAAGCGGTGCCCCAGCCGGTCCGCGAGCTCGAGCTTCGTGGAGGCGGGAAGGGGCGCGTCGAGCACGAGGCTCGCGATCGCCTCTTTCGCCGGCGTCTCGGCGTGGCGCAGGTCTGCTGTGAAGATGGGCGTGAGGATCGCGAGCCCCACCACCACGCCCGCGTGCCGCGCGGAAATCGTCCAGCCCCCGTGAAGCGCGCGTGGGACCCGGTCGCGTAGCGCGGCCGCCGTGAGCGAGTCCACCGAGAGCCCGAGGCCGAGGCCGACGAGCAGCTGGGGCGCGATCGTCCACGCGAGCTCCGCGCCCGGCAGGAGCGCCAGGCCGGTGAGCCCGCCGGCGATCAGCACCGACCCGGCCACCGCCTCCGACCGCGTCCCGGCGCGCATGCTACGGAACAGCGGGCCAGCCCCCAGAGCCGCTACCGGCACTGCGGTGACGGCGACTGCCGTCACCGCGGGCGAGTTGCGCCAGCCATCGACGAGCAGCAGCACCAACAGGAGCAGCGCCGCCGTGAGCGCCGCTGACAGCAGCGCTAGCGCCAGGTTAGCCAGCACGTGCGGGCGATCCGGCGAGGTATCCAGGTTCCCCCGGTCCCGGACCACCCGACCCCGCAGAGCGATCGCGGTGGGCAGCACCAGCAGCACCACCGGAATCTGCACCACGAAGATCGACCGCCACGAGAACGCCCACGTGAGCAGCCCACCGGTGACGGGACCGAGCGCCGCCCCCGCAACACCGGCCGCCGCCCACCGCCGCGCCCCTGCGCGCTCGCGCCCGGTGGCCTCAACCAGAAGCTCGAGGCTTCCCACGATCACTATCGCGCCCCCCGCCGCCTGGATCGCCCGCGCCGCGATCAACACGCCCAGCGACGGCGCGACCGCGCACACAGTCGTCGCGAGCGCGAACCCGATCAGACCGACGGTCGTCACCGCGGCCGGATCCCCGCGCACACATACACGGGCCGCCGGGACCGCGACCACGGCCAGTACGAGGTTGAAGGCGATCAGCACCCACGCGACCTCCCCGACCCCGGCCCCGAAGTCGCGCAAGATCTCCGGCAACGCCAGCGTCACCACGCCCGAGTCGCCAAGCACCACGGCAACGGCGAGCGATAGCGCCGCGACGGCGCCAGTGCGTCCCCCCGGCGGCCTCGTCGGCCGTTCAATGCGGTCCGAGCTCATCAGAACGAACTCTTCACCTATTCACCTGAGATCCGGGACTTATCCAATGCTGCGCAGGAGGCTGGGCGGATTAACGACGTATGTTGTCGTTCTTTCGCCCAGGCCCCTGCGACCGCGCATCCGGCCGATAGGTTTTGCCCCGTGCCTTTCAGCTTTCCCGAGCTCGTCCATCCGATCGTCCAAGCGCCGATGGCTGGGGGACCCTCCACGCCTGAGTTGACTGCCTCGGTCTGCGAAGCCGGCGGCCTCGGTTTCGTGGCCGCTGGTTACCGAACTGCCGAGCAGTTGCAGGCCGACATCGCAAGGGTGAGGGAGCTGACCGCCGCTCCGTTTGGAGTCAATCTGTTCTCTGTCACCGACGCGCTGGTGGACCGGGTGGCGCTCGATCGCTATGCCGAGAAGTTGCAGCCTCTCGCCCGTCGGTATGGAGTGCGGCTCGGCGAGCCACGGTTCGACGACGATGCGTTCGAATCCAAGCTCGCGCTCGTCTGCGCCGAGCGGGTGGCGATCGTGTCGTTTACGTTTGGCTGCCCAAGCACAGAGGTGCTCGGGCGCCTGCACGCGAACGGCATCGCCGCGTGGGTCACGGTAACCGAGCCTGGGGAGGGCGAGGCGGCAACCCATGCCGGGGCTGATGCGTTGGTCCTTCAGGGTGTGGAGGCTGGCGGCCACCGCGGGACCTTCGAGGACATCGACGGCCGCGGCGAGATCGGTCTACTGGCCCTGTTGCGCCTCATCGCTCGTTCCAACGAGCTCCCGCTTGTCGCCTCAGGCGGCATCGCCGACGGACCCGGCATCGCCGCCGTGCTGGCGGCCGGCGCCCGTGCCGCACAGATCGGCACCGCGTTCATGCGCTGCCCGGAGGCTGCCACGAGCGCAGCTCATCGCGATGCGCTCGGTGGCCAGGGCCCCACGGCGCTAACGCGCGCATTCAGCGGCCGCCGCGCGCGCGGGATCGTCAACCCGTTCATTGACGAGCACAACGCGTACGCGCCCACCGCCTACCCCCACGTGCATTACCTCACCGCGCCCTTGCGTTCCGCCGCGCGCGGTCGCGGAGACCCCGAGGCGATCAACCTCTGGGCCGGTCAGGCGCACGCTCTGGTCGAGCAACGGCCCGCGGGCGAGCTCGTGCGCCAATGGAGCGCCGATGCCAGTGCCGCGATCGAGCAAGCCCGGCGCAACCTCATGTCGGGGGACTAAGCCCGCGTCAAAAGCCTCGCCCTCTTCATGGGCGTGGGCTCGACCCTCGTTCCACAGCGACAGTCACGCGATCACCGATATTTAGGCCCGCACCTCCGAGAAGCACAGGCCTGCTGGAGTTGCGGTGCTATTGGCGACGGGGATAGCCTCGGGCTTATGCGACAAAGGAGGAGGCGATGGCGGTTGTTGGGCTCATGGTCAGATTTGATGGCGGGACCGAGGATCAGTACCGGGCGGTGCACTCCCACACGCGGGTCGATGAGAACCCGCCGGAAGGCCTGATCTTCCACTCGGCGGGTCCGATGGACGAGGGTTGGAGAATTATCGACTTCTGGGAGTCACGCGCGGCGTTCGACCGGTTCCTGGAGTCAGGTTATGGGCCGGCCGCCCAGGCGCTCGGGGACCAGGGCTTCGCGACCCAGCCCCACATCGAAGAGTTCCCGGTTCATAACATCATCAAGCCGTAGCAGGGCCGGTGGCCTGGCAGTTGGCCACTTGAGTTGCGCCCCGCACCGCGGTCCACGGAAGCGAGGTTGGGACCGTCATGCGCGCAGGTGTGACTCCGGGGACCTTGAAGGGAAGGAATCGAGGCTCGGTGCGTCGGTTTAGATGAAGGCATTGTTCTCAACAGATGGAGCCGATATGCACGACCTGGTCCGAAATCACCGAGCCATTGTCGTCACCGCGATTGCGGTTTTGGTCGCGGCGGCGATCGTGCTAGTCATCGCCTACAGCGGCGGTGGCGGTCACAGCGGCGGTATTTACTAATCGCCCGCCGGCTTGCGCGGGGCGGCCTAGGTGTAGTTCCTGAGGACGTTGTTCATCCGGGCCTCCTTGGAGGCTGGTGGTGTCGAAGCCACCCAGTCCCAAGGAGGGCACCGGATGAAGTTGCACGCTAACGCTCGTCTCAGCGTCAGGGGACGCGAGCTGCTGGTCGATCGTGTTGAGAACCTGGGGTGGTCGCTGAGGAAGGCCGCTGAGGCGGCCGGAGTCAGTGACCGGAGCGCGAGCAAGTGGTTGGCTCGCTATCGCGCGGAGGGACGGCCAGGGCTGCTGGATCGCTCCTCTGCGCCCGTGGTGATAGCCAATCGGACAGACGACCGACGGGTCGAGGTGATCGCCGCGCTGCGACGGTTGCGGATGACTG
>JAFAPR010000360.1 GCA_019247075.1 Solirubrobacterales bacterium | reverse complement strand
AGTGGGGCGGCCCACGGAGCAGGAGGGAGAATCGATGGCGGAGCAGAAGTCACGTGGTACGCGAGGCGTGCGCAAACGAGCAGGCGCGGCGAAGGAGCAAGCTTCCGGAGGCGCACGCAAGGCAGCAGAGGGGACTCGTTCGACGGTCGCGAAAACCACCAAGGGCGTCACGGACGCACCGGATGAGCTAAACGACGAGGCGCAGGGGAGCGATGAGAGCTCCGAGGGAGGGTCGGATCGGGGAAGCGGCGAGTCTCAGACGATGCGAGAAGAGCTCAGTTCGATCGTGCGTGAAACCGCGATCGAAGTGCTCGGGCCGGTCGTGCGCACCGCCACGAAAAGTGCCGCCAAGTACGCGCTGCGAAAGGCTCCGGAGATGGCGATGGAGCGAGTGCTGCCGAAACTACGAGAGCTGCAATCGTCGGTTGAGGACGCCGGTGGCGTAGGCGCATTTGCGCGGGATACTCTGGGGTCGGAATCCGAAGGCGGCGGACTGTCCAAGTTGAAGCAGCTCGGCAGAGGCGATGAGGACAGTGAGAAAGCCTCCGAGCGCGTCCCGGAGCAGGAATCGGTCGATGTGGCTGCCCCGTTGGAAACGGTCTACGAACAGTTCACGCAACTCGATGACTTCGCTGAGCTGCTCTCAGGCGGCGACGTGGTTGATGAGCAAGAGAACGAACGGATCGTCTGGACGAAGGAAGGCGAGAACGCTACCGCCGTCGTCACATTCCATCGGTTAGACGACCGGTTGACGCGCGTGATGGTCTCCTACGACCAAGAGCCGCAGAACCTCGCCGGTAAGGCGCTATCAGCGCTTCACACGCGCAAGCGAGGCCTGCGATCCGACCTCGCCCGTTTCAAGGCACTCGTAGAGATGGGTGAGCTTGAAGGCGAGGACGGCGACAGCGGTGCCTCGGAGGGAGATCAGGACGAACCGCGAAGCTCGCAAGAGGAAGAATCCTCGCAAGAGGAATCGGAAGACGAGGAATTCGAGGACGAGGAGCCGGACGACGAAGAAGATGAGCCTGAGGCCGAACAGGGCGAGGTCATGGACGCCGACGAAGAAGATGAGCCCGAGGCCGAAAGCGACGAGATCATCGACGCCGACGAAGAAGATGAGCCCGACGCCGAAAGTGATGAATCACCCGAGGCAGAGAGCGACTCCGAGCCGGATGAGGAACCTGAGCCGAAACCCAGGCGGCAACCAGCTCGTAAACGGGCCCCGCGTCGGCGGGCGCCGGCCAAGGCAAGTAAGTCACCTCGCGCGAGAAAAGCCTGACATCGCAGGTTCAATGCGCACTGCGCTTGCCGGGTGACGGTTGGGAAAGTCTGCTTCCCCGAACCGCCCGCCGCTGTGCAACCGGAAGGCCCTTGGGGGTTCCTCCGCGCTGAGCGGCTCGCCCGCTAAGAGCCGCTCAGCACCAACCTAACGATCCGATCGAGCATCTGCTTGCTCGGGTATCGGCACTCCTCGACCTTTTGGAAGAGCATGTCGAGGTACTCGTCGACGTGCTCGCGGTCCAGCAGGGTCTCGATCCGGTCCAACAGCTCACCGCTCGGATACTGGTCCTGGTTGATCTTGTCGAAGAGGACCTGCATATACCGTTCGTGTGCTTGCGTGATGGGCATTCAGTCCTCCTTAGAGCAGTGTTCCCAACGGTCCCAAATCTAGGTTCAGGTCTCGATCTTCCAGACCGAACTGTTCCTTGAGTTCGTCCATTCGCTGGGCGAGGGCCATGAACGTCTCGCCCATACGCTCGATCTCCTGTTCGCTCAGAGTGCCGAGTTCGACCCGGTGCAGCGCCTGGCGCTCCATAAGCTGCCGGAGCAGCTCGACGATCGTGAGCACCAGCTGGGCAAGACCCTTCTCGACGCCTTCCGGGTCCGCGTTGATCCGTCGCGACAGCGCCTCGTCCAGCGACCGCCGCTCAGGGAAAGCGCTGTCATCGGGTGGCTCGACGAGAACCTTGCCGGAACTCATCTCCCACCTCCATCCACGAACGAGTACGGCCCCCACGGCCCGGTGCAGCTGATGGAGAGGCCGGGATTTTGCGCCTGCAACGCTCTCACTTCCGCGGCGAAGGGTTCCACCGTCGCCCGCGGGACCAGGTAGCTCTCGCTGACGGTTGTGGTCCCGGCTTGGACGGGTCGGCGCGCTGTCGCTCTCGCCAGCGGTCTGAGCGGAGCGAGCACCCGGTCCGCGGCGTCTTCCTCCTGCTCTCGCTCGGCGAGCCTCTCCCGCATGTAGTCTGCCCCGCCGGCGACGACCCCCGGCTCCGAAGACGTCAGGCCCACCCGAACGGCCAGCTCCACACAGCCCCGCACCCGCGAGAGGAGCAGTGCAAAGCGCGCGCCGTCCTTGTCGAGGACGGCGCGAAGCGCCTCAGGATCGCTCAGGACGGTGCCGAAACGCAGCGGTAGCACTGCTCCGTGCTCCATAAGGTGATCGACCACGCGCTCGTGCGCCCAGAGCAGCTCCGGATCGGAGGGAACTTCCAGCTGGTCATGACTGGAGAAAACGCCAGCAATTCCCTCGTGCTCAATCGCCTGAAGCGGCCCATCGTGCACGCCGCTCGGCTCGTCGTGGAGTTCGATGGCGTCGGTGATGGCGTATACGTAGATCACTGCGGCAGGGTCACCCCCTGTCTCTCGGCGGCGGCGACCGACGAGACGAGGGCGCGGAGCCCCACGTAAACGAGGTCAACGTCGGCAACCGCGAGCGTGATGTCGCCGGCGAGCACCACTCCGCCGTCGAGGAGGCGGTCGAGAAGGTCGATCAGGGCGATGTCTTTTTGCCGAACCGCCGAGGGGGGAGGCGAGACACGATGAGCGTGAGGACTCTCCGGTGCAGGCGAGATGCGCCCGGGACGGGGACTCATGGCGCCACCATCGCGGACGGGGACACAAAGTTGTATGGAGGCCACGGGCCCGTCAACTCGACGTCAAAGCCGCTTGCGCTCCACCGCTCCCGCAACAAATCCGCCACCTGCGCGAGCTCGTTTTCGCGCTCGCGCCTGACCAGGTAGGCACCATTGAGCCACATCTGCTCCTTGCGGCCGTGCAGCTCGGGGCGCTGGAGCGGATTGGCGTGCGCCTTGTCGGCGATGGCTTCGAACTGGGCGTGGATCTCCTTTACGGCGGAGTCGCCGAACTCTTGCAGGCGCTCGGAAACCTCGCGCTCGCGCCCGAGCCGAGCCATGTACGCGGCGCCTGCCGAGCTTGCCCGACCAGCCCCTAACTGTTCTCCCTCATCCGCCCCGGCTTCGGAGACATTCTCGACGGCCTCCGCCAAGCGGTCCTGGTCGACGAACACTTTGGCTCCCCATTCCCTGCGTCCCTCGAGTTCCGACAACTCCTCGAGCAGCAGCGGCTCCTGCTCGCTCAGCATGCGGCGGACGCCCTCCTGGTCTCGGTA
>JAFAPR010000355.1 GCA_019247075.1 Solirubrobacterales bacterium | reverse complement strand
CGCGACAACACCAACCTGCCGAACTGCGTCCGGGCGACCACCAACACCAGCAACCCGCTGCCACTGCCGCAGGTCCACCTCAGGCAGTTCTCGTCCACGGTGAGCGGCAACACCGAGAACAACGCCAGCGGGGTGACGGTCACGGTGACAGTCCAGCGCGAGGGCGCCATCGGGCCGGTGACGGTCGCCACGGGCTCGTCTACCACCAAGGCCGGCGTGTGGTCGGTGTCGCTTGGGCACCACGCCGTCGGCGACGACCGCGACGTGATCACCGTCACCTACTCCGGCTCCGGGGCGCCCACGCCGAGGAGCGAGCAGATCCTCACCGGGAACGGTGGCAACCCCTTCACGCAGTCGGGCTGGACCGGCTGGGTGGACATGGACCACGGCAGCTTCCTGACCAATACGCAGACGGTCCAGGGGATCGCGCCGCCGTCGCTGACGCTCGAGCCCTGTTTCCAGACCGGGGTCGAGGCGTTCTCGATCGACGGCGTCGCGGGCTCCCTATCCCCGACCGAGTTCTGCAACACGTCGAGCGACTCGGCCACCGCGCCGTTGTCCTCGCCGGTCGGCAAGGGGCAGGCGGTCGCGTGGAGCTCGCTCGACAACCGGGCGTTCACACCCCCGAGCGACCCGAACCCCAACCTCATCGGCGCGCTGGTCAAGCTGAGAGTCCCCGTCGGTGAGGCCGATTCGCTGTCGTCGTTCTCAAATCCGCTCGTGGCCATCCCGCCGGGCGGCTTCCCGACCTGCACCGGTGACCTCGAGGCACAGACGGTCACCTGCTCCGGGCTCGTCCCGGGCGAGACCTATACGGTCAAGGACGCCTCGAAGAGCGCCTCCGGGAAGGCCGACCCAACCGGCACGGTGTCGGTGGCGCTGGCCATCAAGCGCGGCGACACGGTCTCCCTGTCGAACGGCGCGCGGACGCTCACGACACTCCATGTCGCGAACCTGCGGGCCGTAATCAGCGACCAGGGCAGCACGCTCTCGGGCGGCCAATGCCAGCCGGGCGCGTACTACGGGCCGCCCGTGTCGAGCCCGCCGACGAACGCCTCGGCCGGCTCGATCGTCGGTGGCATCGCGCTCACCGGCGTGATCTGCCCGCTGAGCGGCAAGGCGGCCGGGCTCCCGAGCGCCAGCATCATGCAGACTGACGAGTTCAGCGGCGGCCAGACACAGACCGAGGTGCCTCTCGTCCGACAGATCACTCCGACCAACGGCGCGATCGTGCCCGCGTCCTTCCTGGCGCGCGCCGCACCCAAGCTCTCGGGTAAGGTCGTGCCCGGGACGATCGCGCTCACGATCACCAGTTCGGGCAAGACCGTGTTCACGTCCAAGAACGTGAACGCCAAGAGCGGCGTCAAGGTCTCCGGCCTGAAGCCGGGCTTCTATCAGGCGACGTGGACGCTGACCGACACCAACGGCGACGTCCGCACGCGGGTCACGCGCTTCAGCGTGCAGTAACCAGCGGCAACCGATCCATGCGGCCGGGGCGGGGGTGCCCCGGCCGGGTCGGTTGCCTGTTGACGCCGAGCCCCAAACGGCGCTAGCTTGGCCGGTCCGGGGGAGCGGACACGACCCAAGGAGATCGAGATGGGGTGCAGAAGGGTGCTGCTGTTGACGACTGCCTGCGCGGCATGCCTGGCGCTGGCCCCGAGCGCCTGGGGCGGTCCGGCCTTCCGGCCGCGCGTCGGCGGAGCCATGGGACTGGTCCCGCCGGTCACGTCAACAGGAGTCTTCGCCAGTCCCGAGCTTCAGGCCTCCGCGCACAAGCCGGCCACGTATCACGGCGGGCAGGTGATGGCGGGAGGGATCACCGTGCACGCGATCTTCTGGGGGCCGGCAGGGTCCTTTCCAGGCTCGCCCCGTCGGGGCGTTCTCGGCTACGAGCGGCTGGTCGCGCAGTTCTTCGTCGACATCGCTCGTGACAGCGGACGGAGCTCGAACGTCTACTCGACGCTGATCCAGTACGCCGAGGGCACCAAGCCGGGCGCGATCACGCCGGGCAAGTACGCGATCTCCTTCAAGCGCAGCCGCGACATGGTGATCGACACGCATCCCTACCCGGCGAGCGGTCGGTGCACGTCACCCAGCAAAAAGATCCACACCTGCGTGACCGATGCGCAGGTCCAGCGCGAGATCGGCAGGCTGATCGCGCGCAGCCACGGCAGGCGCGGGCTCCACAACCTGTGGTTCGTGTTTCTGCCCCCGAAGGTGGACGAATGCATCAGCAAGGGAGTCTGCGGCACCAACTCCTTCGCGGGCTACCACGCGGTCTCCGACCTCGGCCACGGTGCCGTCATCTACGCGATCGCGATCGATCCCGCGATCGAGGGCCCCGTGCCCAACCACCAGGATCCCGAGGGCTTTCCAAGCGCCGAGTCGACCATCGACACCGCCGCTCACGAGACGGAGGAGGCGATCACCGACCCCCAGGGCGTCGGGTGGATGGGCCCCAACGGCTTCGAGGTGGGCGACAAGTGCGAGAGGCCCGTGTTGGGCAAGCCGCTCGGCCACGCGCCCGACGGCGCCCCCTACAACCAGCTCATCGCCGGCCACGAATACCTCTTCCAGGAGATGTGGTCCAACGACCAGGGTCGCTGCGTGCAGCGCACCCACGTCACCGCCAACCCGCTCCCGCTCCCCCAGGTCGACCTCGTCCAGTTCTCACCCAGGGTCGCCGGCAACATCGAGCGCCGGCGAGCACGCGTGCACGTCACGGTCAAGCTGGTGCGCGGCGGACCGACCCATAACCAGGTGACGGTAGCCAGCGCGTCCACCACCACGGCCGGTGACGGGGGCTGGTCGCTGTCGCTCGCTCCCCACGCCGTCGGCGATGACCGCGACGAGATCATCGTCGAGTACGCGGGCCCGGGGGCCCCCGATCCGCACCGCCAGGCGATCCTCACGGGCAACGGCGGCAACGCCTATACCGAGTCCGGCTGGACCGGCTGGACGGAGATGGACAACGGCAGCCGCGCGAGCAACCATCCTCCGTCAGTGGCCTTTGGTCCGTGCTTCCAGACCGGGGTGGAGCAATACACGATCGCCGGCGTGACCGCGCCCGGCTCACCCACCCGCTTTTGCAACACCAAGAGGGGCGTGGCGACGGCGCTGCTGTCGGCCCCACTGCGGCCCGGCCAGGCGGTGACGTGGAGCGCCAACGACAACCGCGCCTTTTCACCGCCCACCGGCCCCGCGCCCAACCCCCACGGCGGCCTGGTCAAGCTGACGGTGCCGGTCGGCGAGCCGGGCTCGGTCTCGCTGTTCTCAAATCCAATCCATAAGTTCTTCACCCAGGGCGGTTTCCCCACGTGCACAGCCGACTTGGTGCGCCAGACCATGCGGTGCGCTGGGCTCGTTCCGGGCCGGCGATACACGCTCCACGACTCAAGCAGGCGCGCCGCAGGATTTGCCAACAGCAAGGGCGTGCTGTTCCACCATCTCGCCGTCAAGCAGGGCGACGTGGTGGGGCTCTCCAACGGCTCGCGGACCATCACCAGGCTGCACGTCGCGCACCTGCATGTCACCGTCAAGGGCAATGGGAAGACCGCCTCCGGGGGCCGCTGCCAGCCGGGCGAGTACTACGGCCCTCCGTTGGCCGCCGCGCCGATCAACCGCCAAGCGGGCTCGCTGCTCGGCGGGATCGCGCTCACGGGCGAGATCTGCCCGCTGAGCGGCGAGGCACGCGGTCTGCCCGTTGCCCACGTCGAGCAGACCGACGAACGCAGCGGCGGCGAGACCGTGGGCGAGGTCACGCACATTCGATAAGAAGGTTGGCCGGCGCACATGTGCGCCGGCCCCGGCGGGCGCATGCGCCAGCCGGCCGCCCCGCGCATGCGCGGGGCGGGTCCTATGAATTTCGCAATTCGGCCAGGATCCGCTCCAGCCGCGGCTCTGTCTCGCGGTCGACGTGGCTCATGGCACGGGCGACTCCGGGGTGGACGGCCGCGATCTGGGAGTGCATCTCGCGCGCGACCGCGCGGTAGCTGGGGTGGCCCTCGCGGCCCGAGCGCAGCTCGATCAGCTGCATCGCCTCGCGCGCGTTCAGATCCAGGATGAAGCGGATCCGGTAGCCGAGGCAGAGCGCGTATGCCGCCGCCGGCCCCAGCCCGCTCGCGCCCAGTCGCTCGTACTCGCGCCGGGAGGTCTCTAGCGCGCGGCGGTAGGGATCGCCGCAGCCGGCGAGCTGCACCTGCTCGGGCACCTCGGCGCCGAGGTCGGGCGTGAGCGCCTGCCACTGCACGGTCAGCATGCGGTGGCGCTGGAGGTCGCGGAAGGCGCCGTAGTCCGCGACGATCTCGAACCGGTAGCCGATCGCCTCAAAGCCTCGGCCGGGCCGGTGGCGGCGGTTGGCCCGCTCGCCGACCACCTCGGCGAGCAGCTCGGCGCGCTCTTCCTCGTCGAGCCGGTCGACCGCCTCCCAGATGGCGCGCTCCGAGCAGCCGCCCGACTCGAACAGCAGCGCCGCCAGCAGGTCCTCCTCGCTTCCGCGCGCGTGCAGCAGCCTGACCGCGGGCCCGCCGCGATCGGCGTCGGGCTCGCGCTCGAGTCCCAGCCGGGCGGCCCAGCTGCGCGCCGCGCGCTCGCGTTGCTCCAGATAGGAGATCCAGCGACCGCCGCGCTCGGGGCGCTCCACGCGCGCGAGGAAGCTCGGGATCACGCTCTTGAGCTCTGCAAGCATCATGCGCCCATACTCGTGCGCTTCGGGCAGGGGGTGGGCCAGCAGGTGCATGACCAGCTGCTCGTAGGTCTGGCCGGTGGCGAAGACCCCCATGTGCGAGAGCGAGGCGGCCGGCAGAAGCCCGCGCAGCAGGTCGAGCGCCTTGGCTTTGATCGCGCGGGCGCGGGCGGCCGCGGGCTCGCCCTCGGCGGCCGGGAACTCGCGATCCGCCCAGGCGACCACGCGCGGAAGCGAGCTTGAGTAGATCGAGAAGAGCTGGTCCATGGCGGCCTCGTAGGCCGGCCCGAGCTCCCGGTCGCGGTAGTACCGGTAGCCCCCCGGCGGCTGGGGGAGCGGCGTGTCGTAGGCGATGTAGCGGGTCGACTGCTCGAGGTAGGCTGCCAGCCGCGGCCGCTGGAGGATCTTCGTGAGCACGTTCGAGACCCACTCGCAGGCCAGGTGGGCGCCCCCCAGCTGCGCCACCGAGTCGTCGCCGTAACCGACGAAGATGCGGTCGTAGAGCGCGGTCGCCCTGGCGCCCTCGCGGCTGTCCCAGCCCTGCACCGAGGCCGGCAGATCGTCGCCGAACTCCTCCAGGAAGAGCCGGCGGAGCGTTCCCGGATAGCGCGAGTAGCGCGCGAACAGGGCGCCCTTGACCGTCTCGGGCAGGTTGACGAGCGCGAATACCGGCCGGCCGAGGTTGGTGAAATGGGGCTTGAGCCGTTCGCGCTCGGCTCGGGTGAAGCTCTCGACCGGGTACTCCACGGGGGACCGCCGATCCTAACGGCCGGGTCAGTCGTCAGCGGTGGTCAGTCTCAGCCGTGATCGGGCCCCGCGCTGACGGGCACCGGTTCGGGCGCCGCGGCGGCCTTCTTGTCACGCTCGGCGAAGTATTCGGCGCCTTCGATGCTGAATTGCGGTACGAGGCGGTCGAGCCAGCGCGGCATCCACCAGTTGACCTTGCCCATCATGATCATCAGCGCCGGCACCAACAGGCAGCGCACGACGGTCGCGTCGAGGATTACCGCGACGGCGAGGCCGACGCCGAACTGCTTGACCGTGGGATTGCCGTTGGTCAAAAAGCTTCCGAACACGAACACCATGATCAGGGCGGCGGCGGTGATCACCCGCGCGCTGGTGACCAGTCCGGAAGTGACAGAGGTGCGGTTGTCCTCGCCCTCGTGGACGTGCTCCTCGATCTGGCTGACCAAGAACACCTCGTAGTCCATGGAGAGCCCGAACAGGATCGCGAACATGAACAAGGGCACGTAGGAGAC
>JAFAPR010000344.1 GCA_019247075.1 Solirubrobacterales bacterium | reverse complement strand
CGGCGTTGGCGCCCGTGATCAACACGGTCTTTTCTGGAGGTGTGCTCATCGAAATTCCCCTCGGCTTAGCGGGTCGTATAACTGGATCACCTGATCCACTATGGCAGCCGGTTTATGGAATGTCAAAGCCATTCCTATCGCTATAGTGCTGCTGATGTCCCCAGGGAGTTCTGATCGGCCGCGATTGACGCGCAAGGGCGCCGCGACGCGCGCCCGGATCGTCGACGCGGCGGCGGAGCTGATCTTTCAGCAGGGCGTTCCCGGCACGACGGTCGAGGAAGTGCGCGACGCTGCCCACGTAAGCAGCTCGCAGCTCTACCACTACTTCGAGGACAAGCCGGCGCTGGTCCGCGCAGTCATCGAGTGCCAAGCCGACAGGGCCATCGGCACGCAGGAGCAGTTCGACCTCAGCAGCCTCGGAGGCCTGCGGGAGTGGCGCGATTTCGTGGTCAATCACGCCCGCGACACGGGCGGGCGCGGCGGTTGTCCGGTCGGCTCGCTCGGTTCCGCGCTCGCCGAGACCGAGCCCGAAGCGAGGGCGATGCTTGCGGCGTCCTTCAAACGCTGGGAGGCCAGCATCATGGCCGGTCTTCTGCGGATGCACGCGCTCGGCCGAGTCGGGCCCGAGGCCGATCCGCGCCAGCTCGCACTGGCCCTACTCGCCGCACTGGAGGGCGGCCTCCTGCTCGCCCAGATCCAGCGTGACCCCGAGCCGCTCGCGGCGGCGCTTGACGCGATGCTCACGCTCATCGCCACGCTCAGCAGCACCACGGGCACTTCGCTCAACAGCTAAGCCGACGGACCGACGTCAGTCGGTGCGCGGTGCGCACCAGCACGGCCTCTAGAGCCAAATCAGCGAAGGCGCCCACGCCGGCGGGTGATCGAGGTTCCGGGTGGGCCTGTGTCCTGGTGACCACGGTCGTCGTGGACGCAGCCCGCACCAAGTCTTCAGAACACGAGCCCGGCCCGGCCGCCAACCTCGCTGCCGTACCCGAAGGCGAGCATGGAGCCGACGATCAGCCCGTCGAGGCTGCCCTCTGGGAAGAAGCACGCACTGACGGCTCGCCCGGTATTGGATTACATGAGCCAGTTCTGTTACAGTTGCCGCCAGCAAGAGTGGATTGCTTGTTCCAACTACCAGAAGGGATGTCGACGATGGATCTGCAAGACAAGAACGCTCTGATCACCGGTGGCACCTCCGGGATGGGTATCGCCGTCGCACTGTCGATGGCCGAAAAGGGCGCGTCAGTGATCATCACCGGCCGCGATGAGACCCGCGGCGCGAGCACCGTAGAGGAGATCCGCGCGGGTGGACACGATGCGCAGTTCATCGCCGCTGATTTCTCTGAGATGTCCGAGGTGCGGCGCGTCGCCGACGCGGCAGGGGAGATCGATGTTCTGGTCAACTGTGCCGGCTTTGACGCCCTCGGACCGACGGTCGACACCGACGAGGCGGCGTTCGACGGTCTGTTCCAGATCAACGTCAAGGCGCCGTTCTTTCTCGTCGCCGCGCTCGCCCCGAAGATCGCCGCCCGCGGCGGCGGCTCGATCATCAACGTCTCAACGATGGTCGCCGGCTACGGCCAGCCAGGCATGGCTGCCTACGGCGCGTCGCGGGCGGCGATCGAGCTGCTCACCAAGGCTTGGGCTGCCGAATTCGGGCCGCAGAACGTCCGCGTCAACGCGGTCGCTCCCGGACCGACGCGGACCCCGTCGGTGGAGCCGAGGTTAGCGATGGCCACCGAGTTTGCCAAGACGCTTCCGCTCGGTCGCCTCGGTGACGTGCACGAGCTGTCCGACGTCATCACGTTCCTCGCGACCCCGTCGGCCGGCTTCATCAACGGCGCAATTATCCCCGTCGACGGCGGCCGCCGCGCGATCTGAGAGCAGACGAGATGGGTTCCCGATAGCAACGGAACAATTTCCGTCGCTAAGGATTCAAGAGATCAGGGGTTTGCTGGAAGGTCGCGGGCGGGCTACCTGCCGCGCTATGAGAAGTTCTTTGCCATCCTGATCCGGCGCTGCACGGACGCGTACCCCAAACGGTCATACAAATGGAGCGCCGGTGCGTTGTCTTCGACCCCGACGCTCTGGTCTCACGTCAACGTGTACGGTAAGTACGAGTTCGACCTTGAGGCTGGCAGCCGGCGAAGTGGATTGCGACCGCTCCGCCAGGCATCAGCGGCTTCGGCCTAGCTCCGGTCGCACCGGGCTTGCGCCCTTAGTGCCTGATCCCAGAAGTTTCGATACCTGTGTCGCGGCGTTGCTGAGATCGTCGATTGAG
>JAFAPR010000303.1 GCA_019247075.1 Solirubrobacterales bacterium | reverse complement strand
CGTGCTCGAGCATCCGCCGGTCGGAAGACCGCTGCGCGCCCGCTCGGCCGACGCAACGAAGATCCACGCGGAGATATTCGGCCGCGACGGCCTGCCGACGCTCGTGCTGGCACACGGCTGGACCGAACGCCTGCGCTTTTGGACGCTCGTGATCAATGAGCTGCCCGACTTCAGGATCGTCGCCTACGACCTGCGCGGTCACGGGCGCAGCTCTCCCGCGGCGACGGGCGACTACTCCCTCGAACGGTTCGGGGAGGACCTGGAGGCGGTGCTGGTCGTGCCGGAAGGGGAGCGCGCGATTGTGGCAGGGCACTCGCTCGGCGCCATGTCCATCGCAGCTTGGGCCGCCGGTCACGACGTCAGTCGGGTGCGCGCGGCGGCGCTCCTGTTCACGGGTCTCGGCGACCTGGTCGCAAACCAGCTGCTGGTAGCGGTGTCGCGACTCTCACGGCGCCTGCGAGATCCTGTGGCCCGCCGGATGTTCTTCGGCGCGAGGTTCCCGCTGCCGCGCTTCTCCTCTCCGCTCTCTTATGCCTCCGCCCGCTACATCGCGTTCGGGCCGGCCGCGACTCCGGCCCAGATCGCGTTCTTCGAGCGGATGCTGGCGAACTGCGTGCCCCGCGTGCGCGCGGCGGTTGGCCTGGCGCTCACGGAGATGGAGCTCCACGACGCGCTTCCACGGCTGAGGGTCCCGACGCTGGTGATGGACGGCGCCGACGACCGCCTCACGCCTCCGGCCCACGGCCGCCGGATCGCGGCCGAGCTTCCCGCGCTCTACAGACTGATCGAGTTGCCCGACACGGGCCATATGGGCCCACTCGAGCGGCCGGCCGCGGTCGCGGACGCGTTGCGCGAGCTCGCGCGGGCGACGGAGGCCACGCTCGAGACCACCGCCCCCGCCGCGAACCGGCCTGCATAGCCGCGCCATCCGACCCTCGATAACCGTGCCTTTGCTCTGCACGAGATGGCCAAAACTTTCCCCCCCTGCCATCGGGATTTCCTTTATATTCCAGAGGCACTTGCAATCGGAGAGGGGGCCTCGCGGGGCTTGGGAGTGAGATGCACATCGATCCGTACATCATCCTCGGAGCGGCGGTAGTCGGGTTGCTGGTCGGCATGACGGGCGCCGGCGGCGGAGCCCTCATGACCCCGATGCTGATCGTCCTCTTCGGGGTGGCGCCGATCGCGGCGATCTCGAGTGACCTCGTCGCCTCCGTGGTGATGCGCCCGATCGGGGCGGGCGTTCACATCCGGGCGCGGACCGTCAACTTTCGCCTCGTCAAATGGCTGATGGTCGGATCGATCCCGGCGGCGTTTGCGGGCACCTATCTCCTCCACGTGCTCGGCCATGGCCACCACGCCGCCAAAGAGGTCAAGCTCGCGCTCGGCGTGGCGCTCCTTCTGGGCGCTGCCGCCATGGCCATGCGGTATGCGTTGGACCGTAGGAGCGGCGGCCAGCGCACCGCGCGGCTCCATGAGCTGGTGGTGAGGCCCGGCATGACGGTCGCGATCGGGATCGTCGGCGGCCTGGTCGTGGGCCTCACCTCGGTCGGCTCCGGCTCGCTGATGATCGTGCTGCTCCTGTTCGCGTACCCAATGATTGGCGCCAAGCAGCTGGTGGGCACCGACCTGACCCAGGCCGTCCCGCTGACAGCCGCGGCGGCGATCGGGGCGCTGCTCTTCGGACACGTCGAGTTCGGGGTCACAGGCTCGCTCATCATCGGCGGCATCCCCGGCGTGCTGGTCGGTTCGCTGCTCTCGAGCACCGTCCCGGACCGTTACGTGCGGCCGGTCATCGGTCTCGTGATCTGCGCCTCCGGGCTGAAGTATGTGGGCGTTCCCAACGTGACGCTGCTTTGGATCATGGGCGCGCTCGCCATGACCGTCCTTTGCCTGTGGGGCCTGGGCACGCTGCTGCACCAGCAGCGGGCCGAGGCGCTGGGACAGCAACGAAGTCCTGAGCCATCCGCGTCCCCGGTTCGAATTCAACGCTCAACGTGATTAAGTCACGCATTTGCGTGGTTTTCCACGCATTTGTGTGATTGATCGCTCACACTTGACGTTACCTGCCGCGTGTTCGGGGTACTTGCCCGAACGCAAATCAGCCAACCCCCCGCCTAGCGGTCCCCGGCGGGGTAACGGGAGGATCGCCATCTGACCGGCGGCGGTCGTGCGGTCAAAAGGCAAGCCGACGCCCGTCGGACTCCGACGGGCGCCCGTTTGGTTGGCCCGACACGCAGGAGGGCAGATGTCAAAGCCCCATATCGACCGTGAGAACAGCGATCCGAGCCCGATGGCCGGCCGCGCACCGGCACGCACCCTGCTCGCTGCAGGGGCTTCACTGGTAGCGGGCGCCTCGTTGGCGGCCGCGCCCGCGGCGACGGCCGGCACCCCGACGCAGCTCGGCGTCGCTTCCCACAAGCGCATCGGTTCCCACAAGCGCGCCACCCGCCGCGCGAAGCCGGCGCCGCCCGTGACTTCGCCGGAGCTGCTGGCCGCGGGCTCCACTGGCCCCGCTGTCCAGCAGCTTCAGCGGGCCCTGCACCGCTACGCCACCGGTTACTTCGGTTCCGGCACAAGGCGGGCGGTGGTCGGCTTCCAGCGCCACCGCCACCTTTCCGTCGACGGCGTGGTTGGCCCGCAAACGCGGCGCGCTCTGCACCTGCGCGTGCGCATCATCGCGCCCCCGCCCCCTCCCCCGGCTCCGGCCCCCGCCCCGGCCGTCAGCTCCACGCCGACGGTCTCCACTCCGGCCGACCCCGCCCCGGCCACCGCGACCGCTGCGGCTCCCGCCCCGAGGGCCAGCAGCGGCTACTCCGGCGGCTACTCGATCCCGGGTTACATCGTTCAGTGCGAATCGGGCGGCAACTGGACCGCCGTCAACCCGAGTTCGGGAGCGGGCGGTGCGTACCAGATAATGCCCTCGACGTGGCAGGCCTACGGCGGCACCGGGACGCCGCAGGACGCCTCGCCCGCGCAGCAGAGCGCAATCGCCGCGAAGATCTGGGCCTCCAGCGGGCCTGGCGCGTGGCAGTGCGCCCACTAGGCAGGCATTGCTGGAAGTCGATTCATAGGATCGCGGCCGCGCGGGCCGGCACATGTGCCGGCCCAGGGGCGGGTCCATGGGCCCGCCCCATTTCTTTCAGCCGAGCGCAATCCCCCAGCTGCCCTCGAACGTCTCGCCCGGCTCGAGCGTGACCAGCCCGTCGCCCGACTGGAAGGCGTTGGGTGCGCAGGTCATCGGCTCGACGGCGAGGCCTCTGCGGCGCCGGCTCTCATCCGGCAAGGAGTCGCCCGTGAACAGCATCAGGTACGGGTAGCTGCGATCCATCCACAACGTAAGCGCGCGACGAGACGCCGGGTCCTCGAGCGTCACCCGCGCGGTGCCGTCCGCGTCGCGCTCGACGTCGCCATATCCGGTGTCCAGCTGCGTGCTCCCGATCGGGCGAGGCGCGCGGAAGTCATACTCGGTCCCCTGCACCGGGGTCGACCCGATTGGGATCATGCGCTGGTCGGTCTCCAACCGGGTGGCGCCGGGCGCGGTCAGCGTGCAGGTGTCGATCGTCTCCGTGCCGACGGTGAGGTAGGGATGGGAGCCGGCCCCGAACGGGCACGACGCCCCGCAGACGTTGGTCGCGCTCGTGCTGACCGTCAGCCCCCGGTCGCCGAGCGCGTACTCGATCCGCAGCGAGAGCGCGAACGGATACCCCTCGGAAGGGTGCAGTAGATACGATGCGGCGGCTTCGTCGGGTCGGGGGGACTCGACCGTCCAGTTGGACCAGCGCACGAGCCCATGAATCGCGTTACCGCGCGGCGGCTCGCTGAGGTCAAGCTGAAGCTGGCCTCCCTGCCACTCGTATTGGCCGGCTCTTATCCGGTTGGGCCACGGAATCAGCATCTGCCCCCTGCCTACCGTGCACATCTCGTCGCGTGCGTAGCCGTCGAGCACGTCCTTCCCATCGACCGTGTATTCGCGCAGCCCGCCGCCCACCTCGACGACCACGGCGCGCTGGTCGCCGTGCGCGAGCTCGATCTGGTTTCCGGACGGCGGGGTCAACGTGCTGTGCTCAGCCCAATCGCCATGCCACAGGCGGCGTGGAGCCGCTGTCACTGCGTGTCGCGCTCGGGCGGTCCAAACGTCGATCGTGTCACCCGTCGAGCGTAGCCATCTGAGACGGCCTCGCGCAACGCGGCGCGGAAGCGCCCAGGGCCCCAGTAGCGGGCGCCGACCAGGCGCGCCAGCTCTTGGCGCTCCGTGGCGCCGTGCTCGTCCAGCGCCTGCGAGATGGCGGCGACCTCGCGGTCCAGATCTTCTGCGTCATCGAGCGTCGAGGAGACCATCCATGCGGGCACTGCCCGATGGGGCGGACCGGGGCGAAAGCGCCGCAGCCCCGCCCGCTCGTGGGCTTGACGGCGCGCGATCCTGGCACGAACCCGTTCCTCGAACTCGCGCTGGCGGCGTTCCCGCTCGGCGGCTTCTGCGCGCCGGCTCTCGATGTCTTCGACGGTCTCGCGGGCGCTCTCGGCCTCGCCGGCCGCGGCGCGGTGCTCGGCCGCCTGGACCAGCTCCTCGGCGGCCAGCGCCAGCTGCTCGTGCTGGGCGCCGTCCCGTTCGTGCTCCTGCGCCCGGGCGGCATCGCCCTGCGCACAGCACTCATGCGCCCGGCCACGCGACTCGTGCATCGCGGCCCAGCTGTCGTGCATCCGCTCGCGGGCGGCTGCCACCTCCGCATCTCCGGGTTCGACGTCGTGCGCCTGCACCCGGGCTCTGGCCTGTTCGGCCGCCGCGCGCTGCTCGCGCGCCCGCGCCCGCTCCCCGGCCGCCTCAGCCAACTCCTGATGGCGCGCCGCCTCCCGCTCGTCGGCCGCGCCGAGCGCTTGGGCGCGCTCCTCGTAGCCCACCGCGCGCTGTTCGGCCGCCCGGGCTCGCTCGCGTGCCGCCTCGTCGCCTGCCTCGACATCCGACTGCTCGTCGTAAGCGGCGGCACGCTCGTCGAGCGCATGCGCGCGCAGCTCGGCAATCTCCGCCAGGCGCTCCTCGATCTCCGCGCGGCCTGCCGCTTGGTCGTCTCCCTGGGCCGCCCGGGCGCGAAGCTCGTGGATCGCAGCCCGATGCTCGGCGCCGCGCGCCCGCGCCTCCTCGGCGTCACGGCGCGCGCGCAGCGCCTCGTGCCGGCCGGGCGCGGCATCCTCCGCTTGCGGCTGTTCGCCCGTGACCAGTCCGCCGCCCTCGGCCTCCTCGGCCGTAAGCGGCTTGGCAATGTCCTCCAGCTGGGCCTGCTCCGCGGGAACCCCGAGGAAGATCTCGGCGATCCCGCCGATCGCCATCACTCCAGCTCCGATGAAGAACGCCAGCTCCACCTGGCTGCGCTGGCCGCTGCCGATCAGATTGGCGAATAGCAGGGGTCCGCTGATCCCGCCCACCGCCGTTCCGATGGCATAGAAGAACGCGATCGCCAGCGCCCGCGTCTCCATCGGGAAGATCTCCGAGACCGTCAGATACGCCGCGCTCGCGCCTGCCGAGGCTAGGAAGAACACGAAGAACACGAACGCCATGAACGGCCATTTGCCGATCGAGCCGTTGGCGAACAGGATTGCCATCGGCACCGTGAGCAGCGCGGAACCGAGATAGGTCCCCGCGATCATCGGCTTGCGCCCGATCGTGTCGAACAGCCGGCCGAGCGTGAACGGCCCGAGGAAGTTGCCGACCGCGTAGAGGATGATGAAGACCGGGACCGATGCAGCCGCTACCCCGAAGAAGGTCGTGAACAGCGTTCCCAGGTTGAACGTGATGCCGTTGTAGATGAACGCCTGCCCCACGAATAAGCACAAGCCGAGCACAGCCCGACTTGGATACGCCTTGAAGGCAACCCTCCCGATCTCGCGGAATGAAATCGCCTCGCGCTCGCGCACCGTGATTGTCTTGTCCGGCGTCTCGAGCTTGTGGCCGACCTCCTTCTCGACGCTGTGCTCGATGCCGTCGACAATCTGCTCCGCCTCCTCTTCATGGCCGTGAATGAACAGCCAGCGCGGGCTCTCCGGTACATGGCGGCGGACCAGCAGGATCCCGAAGGCGAGGATGACGCCGACGGCAAATTCCAGACGCCAGCCAACGTTCGTGGGGAAGACCGACGAAAGGAAGAAGATCGACACGGCCGAGGCGATGATCGAGCCGACCCAGAACGATCCGTTGATCGCCAGATCCACGCGCCCCCGCATCCGCGCCGGGATCAGCTCGTCGATCGCCGAGTTGATCGCCGCGTATTCGCCGCCGATACCGGCTCCCGTAAAGAACCGGCAGAGGAAGAAGAACCATGGCGCAAACGAGAACGCCGTGGCCGCGGTCGCTACGATGTAGACGGCCAGGGTGATCATGAAGAGCTTCTTACGGCCGAAGCGGTCGGTCAGCTGGCCGAAGAACAGGGCGCCCAGGCATGCGCCTATGACATACACCGCGCCGGCGGTCCCGATCTGACTGGTCGAAATCGAGATGCCGCTGCCTTTCTGAGTCAGCTGCGACGCGATCGAGCCAACGATCGTCACCTCGAGCCCGTCGAGGATCCACACCGTGCCCAGCCCGAGCACTACAAGCCAGTGGAAGCGCGACCACGGCAGTCGATCCAGCCGAGCCGGTATCGCGGTCCTGATGGTGCGCCTCTCGACAGTGGTCGCGGTCACCGCGATACTGCTACCCGCTAACGTCGACTATTAGCACTCTGTTCCAGATGACGGTCGCGCGTCACTGCGCGCGCCGAAACGGGTAAACGACACACATGGTCGCCTGTCGCATTCTCGGGCACCGGTACCGCTTCCAGGCCGACGGGCGCACGATGCGCTGGAGATGCCAGCGTGGCTGCGGGGCCGGGGGTGAGAAGGTCTACACGACGGCTGCGGACGCGCGCCGCTACGCCAACGTGTTCGACCGAGAGGACCGCGACGACATGGGTCGCCGCGCACCGCTGATAGGACTGCTGCCGCTGCGCATCTGGCGCGCCCTGCGTCGCTGATCCGATTCTTCGGTCCGCTTTAGAGCGCCCGTGCCAGCGACGCGGCCGCGACCGCCGCCTGACCGTAGGAGATGCCGCCGTCGTTGGGCGGCAGGCGCTCGGGGACGAGGACGCGCAGGCCGGCGCGGTGGAGGATGGCCGCGACCGACTCGAGTAGCACCCGGTTCTGGAAAGAGCCCCCGCCGAGGGCCACCGTGCCGAGGTCGCGCCGGCCGGCAAGCGCGATGCACGCGCTCGCGGTTGCTGTCGCGACCGCGTTGTGGAAGCGGGCCGCGATCCGGGCGGTCGGGGCTCCCCGCTGGATGTCGCGCGCGATCTCAGAGACCGTGGGCCGTGGGTCGAGGATGATCTCGGCATTCCCGAGCAGCAGCGGCATCGCGTAGGAGCCTCGTTCGCTGGGGTCGCAAAGGGCCTCGAGCTCCGCCGCCGCCTGTCCCTCGTAGGTGACTGCCAGGCGGACGCCGCACAGCGCCGCGACCGCGTCGAACAGGCGCCCCATGCTCGTGGTGAGCGGCGAGGCGACCCCACGGCGGGCAAGCTCGCCCACCGCGCGCCAGGAGTCGGCGGCGATCGCTTGAGCGATCGGACCGGGGGGCGCAGCTGGGTCGTCCTGTGCGGCGAGCAGCCAGGCGCAGGCCATCCGCCACGGCTCCCGCACGGCGCGCTCGCCGCCGGGCAGGCGCACCGGGAGGAGGTGACCGGCGCGCTCGAACCGCTCGAGGTCTCCGACCAGCAGCTCGCCGCCCCAGATCGAGCCGTCGGTGCCGTAGCCGGTCCCGTCGTAGATCGCCCCGATCGCGGGACCGCGCTCCCCGTGCTCGGCCAGGCAAGCGGCGAGGTGGGCGTGATGGTGCTGGACCGCGACCGGCTCAAGATCGTCCCGGTCGAGCGCGTATTTGGTCGAGAGGTACTCGGGGTGCAGGTCGTGGGCCACCACCTGGGGACGCACGCCGAACAGCCGCGTGAAGTGTTCGATGCCGTGGCTGAAGCTCTGAAGCGTCTCGTAGTTATGCATTTCGCCGATGTGGTGCGAGACCCAAGCGCGCGTGCCCTTGGCCACGCAGAAGGTGTTCTTGAGCTCGGCGCCGCAGGCGAGCAGCTGACGTCCCGACGGCAACGGCAGCGCGATGGCCGAGGGGGCATAGCCGCGCGAGCGGCGGATCAGGAGCGGTGGCGTGCGCCGCCTGGTCGCGCGCACCACCGAGTCGTCGGTGCGAGTCGCGATGGGGCGGTCGTGCACGAGGAAGAGGTCGGCGATGCCTGCCAGGCGTCCGAACGCGTCGTCATCGCGGTAGGCGATCGGCTCATCGGAGACGTTGCCGCTGGTCATCACGAGGGTGGCTGCCACGTCGCGCAGGAGCAGGTGGTGCAGCGGTGAGTAGGGCAGCATCACGCCCAGGTCGCGGGAGCGGGGCGCGACGGCGCTCGCGACGGGTGCGTGGGCCCGGCGGCGGGCGATCACGATCGGCCGCTCCCGCTCTCGCATGATCGCCTCCTCTAAAGCCGTGAGCTCCACCAGCGCCCGGGCCGCGGCCAGGTCCGGGGCCATCAGGGCGAAGGGCTTGTCCTCCCGGTGCTTGCGGGCCCGCAGCGCGGAGGCGGCGGGCTCGTCGGCGGCCAGGCAGGCGAGGTGGTAGCCGCCGAGGCCCTTGAGGGCGAGGATCGCTCCGCGCTGCAGCGCCGCTGCCGCCTGCTGCAAGGCCCCCTCCCCGGTCGCGAGCTCCGAGGCGGCGGCGTCGCGGAGGGTCACCTGCGGCCCGCACGCGGGGCATGCGTTCGGTTGCGCGTGGAAGCGACGGTCGCCCGGATCCTCGTACTCGCGACGGCACTCCGCGCACATTTGAAAGGCCGCCATGGTCGTGAGCGGCCGGTCGTAGGGCACTCCGCGCACGATCGTGAACCGCGGCCCGCAGTTGGTGCAGTTGATGAACGGGTACCGGTAGCGGCGGTCCGAGCTGTCGAACAGCTCCGCCAGGCAATCCTCGCACGTCGCCGCGTCGGCCGTGACTGGCGCGTTCGGGGCCTCGTCGGACGCGCTCTGGAGGATGAGGAATTCCTCGACGCCTCTGGGCTCGAGCCAGCTTGTCTCGAGGCGGTCGAGCACCGCCAGCGGGGGTGGCTCGCGCTCGAGCCTTGCCAGGAGGTCCCGGACGGCGGGCACGGGACCTTCGAGCTCGAGCAATACGCCGTTCGAATCGTTGCGGACGAACCCGCCCACGCCGAGCGCTTCGGCCAGCCGGTAGACGAACGGCCTGAAGCCGACGCCCTGGACGGTCCCCTGCACCTTGACCCGCGCGCGCACGCGCGCCTCACCGGCCGCCAGCGACTGCGCTGCCATCGCTACCGCTCCACGAGCGCGCGCAGCACGTGGTAGGCGCTCGCCTGGGCCTCCTGGATGCGCGGGATGTGCTGCGAGCGGGTGATCACGACGTGGTCGGCCAGCCCTTCGGAGGCGACGCGGCCGCCGTCGTAGCCAACCATCGCGACCGTCTCGAGACCCCGCTTGCGGGCCTTCTCGAGCGCCGCGATCACGTTGCCGGAGTTGCCGCTTGTCGAAAGCCCGAGCAGGACGTCGCCCCGCTCGCCGTAGGCGATCACCTGGCGCTGGAAGATCTCCTCGGTTCCGACGTCGTTGGCGATCGCCGTCAGGATCGCGGAGTCCTCGGTGAGATCGATCGCCGGCCGCGGCGGCCAGGGCGGTAGTTCGATGTGGGCGGGAAACTGCGCGGGCGGCATGCGAAAGTCCGCCACCGCGTCCATGGCGTCGGTCGCCGAGCCGCCGTTGCCGAGCGCGAGCAGCTTGCCGCCTGCCTCGAAGCATTGGCGCAGGACCCGGGCCGCGCGCTCGAGCACCTGGCGGTTCTCGATCAGCGTCTGCTCGCGCAGCGCTCCGACCTCCCCTGCCTTCATCTCGATCGAGCGACGGACGTCGGCGACCACGGCCTCGAGATCGTGCTCGCGCTCGGCCAGGAAGGGATACAGAAAGCTTGAGGCGCCGGTGTCGTGGACCGGCCGTGCCGCGCGGCCCTCCAGTAGCCCCCGGTGCTCGAAGAACACGTGCACCAGCTCCCAGAGCACGTGATAGTGCGTCTCGGCCAGCTCCTGGCGCACGAACGGGTCCTCGCTGGGTGGTTCGAACTCCCACTCGGCGCCGCTGCCGCGCGCGTAGGAGACGGTCAAGCAGCCCAGATCCCGCGCCCAGGCGAGCGCGCGCAGCAGCTCGGCGTCGCCATCCTGGGCCCCGTAGGCGATCACGATGTCGTCACGACGCATGAGCAGCCGCGCCTGCAGGGCCAGCGCACCGCCCTCCTGGGCGAGGCCGATCGCGGGCAGAGCGCGCTTGCCCACGATCACGGGATGCACAAACTCGACCGCAACGTGGCGCACGTCCGACCGCGCCGCCGGTGAGCTCCCGAGGGCTACCAGGCGACCGCCGCGGGCAAATCGCTCGGCCATCGCGTGGCACAGGCGCGCGGTGCGCTCGGCCTCCTCTCCGAAGAAGCGCTCATTGGCCGAGGTGCGCCGCGCGAGCGCGTGCGCGACGTCGTCCGTGGGGGAGGTGGTGGCGCTGCTCACGCGGTCGCCTTGACTCCCGACTCCCCGCCCTGGCCATTCGATGTCCGTTGCGTTTCGGAAGCCGTTGCCTGACTGACATCGTTGGTGGCGCGGGCGGGCAGATCCGCCAGCCACGCGCGGAACTCTTCGACGTTGTGGCCGGTGCGCGCGCTGACCAGCATCCGCGCAACGCCCGGGTTGACCGCATCGAGGTTGTAGAGAAAGCGATCGAGGTCGAAGTCGAGGTGTGCCAGCAGGTCGATCTTGTTCACCACGACGAGCTCGCAGGTGCGGAACATCAGCGGGTATTTCAGGGGTTTGTCTTCGCCCTCGGTCACGGCACACACCATCGCGCGGGCGTCCTCGCCGACCCTAAACTCCGCCGGACACACCAGGTTGCCGACGTTCTCGATCACCAGCAGGTCGAGTTCCTCGAGCGGCACCGCCGGCAGAGCCGAGCGGACCATGTTGGCGTCCAGGTGGCACTCGCCGCCGAACCCGGGGTCGGTGTTCAGCTGCGTGACGGGCAGATGGAGGCTGGCGAGGCGTTCCGAGTCGAAGGATCCCTGTACGTCGCCCTCGAGCACCCCGACCCTGATGCCTTGCATCGGCGGGGAGAGGGTGGCCTCGAGCAGCGACGTCTTGCCTGCCCCGGGCGCGCTCATGAGATTGAGCACGGTCACGCCATGGCGATCGAAGTCGGCGCGGTTGGCGCCGGCGATCGTGTTGTTGGCATCGAGCGCGTCCTCGACGATTCTCACCTTGGTGCGATGCACTCAGCCTCCTTCCGGTTGGTGTGGCGTCGGGTCGACTGAC
>JAFAPR010000137.1 GCA_019247075.1 Solirubrobacterales bacterium | reverse complement strand
GAGCTCCTCACCCGAGAGCTCCAACCGCGCGAGCCGGGCGACGTGGAGGACTTGGTCGCGATCTAGCATCGGGGGCCGATTCTAGGTGGACCACAGGCCCGAGATCTCCCCCGCGCTCTACCGCGCCGGCCATGGCGAGCCGCTCGTGCTGCTGCACGGCTTCATGAGCAGCTGGCATCAGTGGCGACCCGTCTTCGCCGACCTAGTCCCGCACTTCGAGGTGATCGCGCCCACGCTCGCCGGCCACCGTGGCGGGCCTCCCTACGACCAGCCCGAGAACACACTGGTCGCGGCCGGGGCGTCGCTCGAACAGCACCTCGACTCGCTCGGCGTAGGCCAGGCTCATCTCGTCGGTAACTCGATGGGAGGTGCGCTCGTGCTCGAGCTCGCCAAGCGGGGACGGGCCCTCAGCGTGGTCGCGTTCTCCCCTGGAGGCGGCTGGTCAGCCGGCAGCGGCGAGGGCGAGCGCCTGGCCAGACTGTTCGTCCGGCAGCGGCGGCTCGCGCAGACGTTCGCGCCCATCGTCCCGGCGGCGGTCCGCCACCCCCTGGTGCGGCGGCTGGGGATGCGGGACGTGATGCACCACGGCGAGCTGGTGCCGCCCGCGGAAGTGGTCGAGATGATGCGGGTTTCTCTTGGCTGCACCATCTTTGCGGAGGTGCTTGACGCGCTGCGGTCCGGCAAGGCGCTGCTCGAGGGGCTCGACCAGATCGCTGCGCCGACCCTGATCGCATGGGCCCGGCGCGACCGCATGCTGCCGCTCGCACGACACTCGGAGCGTTTTCGCACCGAGATCCCGGGCGTCGAGTTCAAGGTGCTCGAGGGCGTCGGGCACGTCCCCACGTGGGATGCCCCCCAGCTCGTGGCCGAGCTCATCCGCGAGTTCGCGGAGCGCCATGCGGTCGCCCGCGCTTGCTTCGTCGACGCTGCTAGGGCGCCAGCGTGATCGTCTCGATCTGGCCGAGCTCCGCCGGGTCGGTGCCGCCCTCTTGCCGCAGCGAGGCGTAGCCGCCCAACGCGGTGGCCAACGCGGCGAGCAGTGCGCGCTGGGCCGCCTGCCGCTGACACCGACTGTCCGGGCCCTCGCGCGGTGTCCTGACCACGCGAGCGCTCAGCGCAACCACGGTTGCTGTGCCCAGCGCCGTCACCACCACGCTGAGCGCGGCCGGCAGCGCGGGTGGCCGGCGCGTGGCCTGAGAGTAGGCCAGCACGATCCCGCTCAGGCCGGCAAGCGAGCAGGCCAGGCGTGGCGCCCGAAGCCGGCGGGCGCAGCCGAGCAATGCCGCGCCACCCAATCCGGCGATCACCTCGCCGGCGCGCAGCCGTGAGAGGGCTCCCCAGCCGCGCGACGGTGAGCCGGTGAGGATCCAGGTCCGCGGCACGGGCGGGGGCCGCTCGAATGCGAGCGTGTTTGCGCAGAAGAGCACTAGTGCTCGCGTTCGCGATCGAATTGCGCGCGCGCCGCTGCGACCGTGTTCTGCAGCAGCATCGCCAGCGTCATCGGCCCGACGCCGCCCGGTACCGGGGTGATCAGCCCGGCCCGGTCGCTGACCGGCCCGAAGTCGACGTCGCCCACCAGTCCCTCCTCGGTGCGGTTGATGCCGACGTCGATCACGGCGGCGCCAGGCTTGACGTATGCCGCTCCCAGCAGTCTCGGCACTCCCGCGGCGGCGACCAGGACGTCCGCGCGGGCGCACTCGGCGGCCAGGTCCGCGGTCCGGGAATGGCACATCGTGACGGTCGCGTTGCGATGCATCAGCATCGGCCCCAAGGGGCGACCGACGAGATTCGAACGCCCCACGACGACCGCATGGGCTCCTTCGAGTGAGACGCCGTAAGTGTCAAGTAGCTCCAGCACACCCAGCGGAGTACACGGTCTAAGCCCAGTCAGGTTCTGCAGCACCCGCCCCGCGCTGACGGGGGTGAGGCCATCGACGTCCTTCTCCGGCAGGATCTGCGCGGTCAGCGAGGATCCATCGAGCCCCTCGGGCACAGGCAGCTGGAGCAGGATGCCGCTCACCTCCGGGTCGCCGTTGCAGGCCTCAATCAGCTCCGCGACGTCGGCCTGGCTCGCTGTGGCAGGCAGGTGGCGGTGGTGGTCGGCGATCCCCACTTCCTCGGAGCTGCGCCGCTTGCCGCGAACATAGATCTCCGAAGCCGGGTCGTCTCCCACCAGGATGGTCGCAAGCCCCGGCCGGCGGCCGCTCTCGCTCACCAGGTCCTCCACCGCGCGCGCCACCTCGGCGCGGACGCGTGCGGCGACGGCACGGCCGTCGATGATCGTCGCGATCATTTCGCCACCCGCCGCTTGAGCGCCTCGACCGCGTACACCGCGTCCCACACCCTGCCCGGGGGCAGCGCACCCGTGCGCGTGGCGGCCAGCAACTCCGCGTATCCCCTGGCGGACTCGACCTCGTTGCCGGGGAACAGCGCCAGGTCAAGGCCGGCGCGGATCGCGAACACGGCCGGCGTGCGCTCGCCGGCGAGGGCCGGCGTGTCAAGCGCATCGCTGATCGTGAGATGGCCCCCTCGCCCAACGGCGAGCGGTAGTTCGTGGGCGTAGATACGTGGGGACATTACGGCTGGCTTGGACCCGGAAAGGCCAGGGTATATGGCGCTCGAGACCATCACGAGCGCATCCGGCGAGGAGCCGCACCTGTGGTAGGCGGCGTAGTCGGCGCGCAGATCGGCGTCCCGGGCCGTGATCGTCACCGGGCTTTCGTCGGTGCTCGCGATGGCGCGACCGAGTCCTGGGAAATGCTTGAGGGTGTATGCCACGCCGGCCGACTGAAGCCCCGCAGCAAAGGCGCAGGCGCGCGTGGCCACCAACTCGGGATCGGAGCCGAACGCTCTGCTGCCCAGGAAGGAGCCCGGCACGCGCTCGACGTCAGCCACGGGTGCGAGGTCGACATTGATCCCCACCGACCGCAGCAGCCTACCCGCCGCCGCGCCTTGGGAGCGCGCGACTGCGGGCGAGTCCATCTGCGCGGGCGCCAGTTGCGGCGGACCGGAGAGCCGCCGCACTTCGCCGCCCTCCTGGTCGGTCATGATCAAAAGCGGCGGGTTGCCTCCCTGCCGGGCGGCCTCTTGCAGCTCGGCGATCGCTTGCCGGGTCGCGTGGAGGCCTCCGGTCATGTTGTCCGAAAACAGGATCACGGCGCCCAGCTGGCCGGCGCGGACGCGGGCGAGAAAGTCGGCGCTTGGCTGAGGCCCGGCATATCGCCCGACCGCCAGCTGCCCGACCAGGCGAGGCAGGTCGGCGATGTCGCCGCTGGGGGTCGGCTGCCTCGATCCCCGCGCCACCGGACCGGTGCGGGCAGGCCTCGTGGTTGCGCGGGCGTGGAGACTCGCCGTCGGGGGTCGCGAGGGCCCGCTGGCGAGGAGCGCCAGGGCCACGCCTAGCGCGGCCGCCGCCACGAGCACTGCCGCGAACCCTGCTCTCTGGCCGAGCGTGGTTTGCCTGAGGCGCCGGCGCGACACTCAGCGCTTGGTGATCGGGGCCACCTCGGCAAGGAGCTTGCGCTCGGAGCTGTCGGCAGCAAAGCGGATGACCACGATCCCGCCCGGCTCTATCCCGGTCACTACGCCATCCCCGAAGGAAGGGTGGACGACGTCGTCGCCCAGGCGGAAGCTGACCGCGGGAGTTTCGGCGCGCTGCGCTCCCCCCCACCCGCGCGCGGCGCTGCCCGACCAGGAGATGGCGCGCGGACGGGGAGATAGCTCTTCGCCGTCCGTCAGCCCGGGCGGAATCTCGGCGACGAACCGACTGCGCAACCCGTAGCTGCGCGACCCGAACACGCCGCGTGTCCGGGCCCAGGTCAGGTAGAGGTCGCGTTGAGCGCGCGTGATGCCCACGTAGCAGAGGCGCCGCTCCTCCTCGACGCCTCCCTCCTCCAGGGCCCGAGAATGGGGAAAGACGCCCTCCTCGCAGCCGATCATGAACACGATCGGGTACTCGAGCCCCTTCGCGTTGTGCAGCGTCATCAGCGTCAGCAGGCCGCTGTCGTCGGAGCGCTCATCGGCATCCGACAGCAGCTGGATCTGCTGCAAAAACTCGGCCAGGCCACTCGCCGGTCCAGTGACGTCGCCATCCCCGGAGCGGCGCTCCGAGAACAAAGCATCGAATTCGGCGGCGACGTTGACCAACTCCTCGAGGTTCTCGATCCGGCCCTGGGCTTCGATCGTCCTTTCGGCCTCGAGCGCGTCGAGATAGCCCGTGTCTCGCACCACCGCCTGGACCAGCGGAGCGATCTGGGAGCCAGATTCGGCGCGCTCGCGCAGGCCCTCCATCGTGTCCATGAACCGCGTCAGCGCCCTCACGGCCGCAGCGCCAAGGTCGAGCACCTGCTCGGGAGCCGCGGCGACATCCCAGATCGCCATGCCGGTTGTGTTCGCGAACGCCAGCAGGCGGGAGACCGAGGTCGACCCGATGCCCCGCCGAGGCGAATTGACCACGCGCGTGAACGCGCCCGCATCCTGCGGGTTGACCAACGTGATCAGGTACGCGATCGCGTCCTTGATCTCGGCGCGCTCGTAGAACTTGGTCCCGCCCACGACCTGGTAGGCGATCCTGGCCCGCACCAGCGTGTCCTCGAGCACGCGCGACTGCGCGTTGGTGCGGTAGAAGACGGCAACCTCGGCGGGCGAGGTGCCCTCGTCGAGGAGCCGCTGCACCTCGGAGACCACGAACCGGGCCTCGGCGTGCTCGTCGTCGAGCTCGCGCACCTTGATCGGGTCGCCCCGCCCCAGCTCGCTCCAGAGCGACTTCGGCTTCTGCGCCCGATTGTTTGCGATCACGGCGTTGGCGGCATCGAGGATCGACTGGGTGGAGCGGTAGTTCTGCTCGAGCTTGACGACGTGCGCGTCGGGATAGTCGTCCGTGAACGTGAGGATGTTCCGGATGTCCGCGCCGCGAAAGCTGTAGATCGAGTTGTGAGTGGCGATGCCGTTGGCAATGAGGTTATGCGTCCCTTCGATGTCGAGGTCGTACACCGGCCCCTCGAGCGTTACGCGCTCAACCGACTCGACCACGTCATAACCGCCGCGCTCGTCGAACATGACCATTCCCGGTCGCACCGATGAGGCGTATGTGAACGGAAGCGAGTTTCCAATCGGAGCTCCATCGTTCAAACCAAGGCGAGCGACGGGGGCAACGCACACATCAGCCAGAGCGTGCGAAATCCGGGCAGCGATCCGGTAGATCGTGCTTAGATCGTTGTGGGAGGTCTCGAACCGCCAGCCGGCTGAGTCGCGTCGCGCGGGGCGGACGCTGAGTCCCTCTCGTTCCAGCGCCCGACGGCCCTCATCGTCGTACCCGAACAGCGCTATGCGGTGGAGCGAAGAACGGCTTCGGCCGTCCCCACACAGCGCGATCGCCAGCCGGCGTCGGCGGACCTCCGTTCTTGTGAAAGTGCCAGGACGGAAGTGAGGCCTGTCGAATGAGAGTCCCTGCTCGCGGAGCAGGCGATGACCACCAGTAAGCGTGTCGTGTTCTCGGAACAGGCGGTCAAGGAGCGCTTGATCACCGACGAGAGAATGCCCATCGACCGCGTGATGGGCACGCGCCCTGAAAGGAAGCGTCGGTAGTCCGTACCGAGCCGCGAGCAGCGCTTCGGCGTAGCGCGCCTCGGCCTCGGAGTCGTACGTGGCGATCACCCATGCCGCGTCGCCCGCCTCCTGTCGCGTCCGGTGCGCGACCCCGACCACCGGCTTCGTCTGACCATTTGTGTACGTGCGTGAGGTGCCTACGCGAAAGCCGCGGTCACGACGCCACATCAGATAACTCATATACAGCTGCGGAGTTCTCCCTAGCATGAACCCCGCGAAGTGCGTGTGGTCGGGAGTGCTCACCACGCGGCGGCCAGACCGCGTGGTTATCGCGATGCCATCGGTGGGCTCTGAGCGGTGGGTACGAACCACCCGCGCCGAACGCATGTCACCGCTGCCGTAATTCGACAGCACCAAGTCTCCGACTTTCACTAGTTCGACAGGCCTCCTGCTCCCGTCAGCCATCGTCACAAGCGTGCCCTCCGCCAGACACTGAGCATCGTCTCCCACCACCATGACGTTGCGCCGCTCGGAGGTGAGGAGCTTCAGCCACCGGTACTGGGCGTGGTTTGTGTCCTGGTACTCGTCGACCAGCACGTGACGGAACGCAGAGGTGTAGCGGTCGCGGACCTCCTGGAACATGGTGAGGACGTCGACCGCCCGGAACAGCAGGTCGTCGAAGTCCATCGCGTTCATACGGTGAAGCTCGCGCTCGTAGAGGCGGTAGACCTCGGCCACGGTGCCCTCGAAGAATGAACCGACCATCTCCCCGTAGCCGTTGGCATCGATCAGCTTGTTCTTGGCGTCGGAGATCCGAGCCTGGACGGCGGCTGGCGTGAACCGCTTGGGATCGATTCCGAGGTCGTCGAGGCAGCGCTTGGTCAACCGCCGCGAGTCAGCCTGGTCGTAGATCGTGAACCGCCGCGTGTAGCCGAGCTTGTCCGCGTGGGCGCGCAGCATCCGGGCGCACGCGGCATGGAACGTCATCACCCACATCGCGCGCAGACGGGCCCCTACGAGCAGCTCGACGCGGTCGCGCATCTCGCCCGCCGCCTTGTTCGTGAAGGTGATCGCGAGGATCTCGTTGGCCCGCGCGACCTCCCTGGCGAGCAGGTAGGCGATCCGGTGGGTCAGGACCCGCGTTTTGCCGGACCCCGCCCCGGCCAGGATCAGCAGCGGGCCCTCGCCGAAGCTGACCGCCTCGCGCTGCGGTCCGTTGAGCCCCGCAAGCAGGGTTTCCAGGTCCACCACCGTCTCGGGCATCCGCCGGTTCAACGGTAGCGGCCGCCGCCGTCGTCACCGCGACGTCATCCTGCGCGGCATGAGCGAGCTGCTCAGTGAGCTCCGCGCCGCATGCGCCGAAGTGGCGCGGCGCGCACGCCAGGTGACCCTCGACCTTGAATCGATCGCGCCCTACGCCGCTTCCCTGCCCTCGGTCTGCGGCCCGGCGCGGCCCGATCCCGCCGAGCACCTCGTCGGGGGAACGCCCGAGGAGCTGACCGCGTTCTGGCTCACGCTCGACGCGATCAACTTCGGTTCGGGCTGGTTTCCGACCATGCGCAAGCGTTCGGGGCACTCGGGCTACGCCACGGTTGCGGCCGGCGTCCGCGAGCGCTTCCGCGCGCACGGCCCGTGGAGCGCCGCAGAGCTCGCGCGAATCGAGGCGGCCGAAGTCGCTGCCGCACTGGGCCAGGATTCCGACCACGAGCTGATGCAACTTTTCGCTGCCTCGCTGCGAGATCTCGGCGCGCACGTGGCAGGCGATTACAACGGTCACTTCGCCGCGGTCGTGCAGCGCGCCGGCAGCTCGGCGGTCACGCTCGTGAGCACGCTCGCCGGCTGGAGTTGCTTCGAGGACATCTCCCGCTATGACGGGATCTCGCTGTCGTTCCTTAAGCGTGCGCAGATCGCTGCCGCGGATATGTCGGCGGCGGGGGTTGCTCCTTTCGAAGACGTCGACCGGTTGACGATGTTCGCCGACAACCTCGTGCCCCACGTGCTGCGACTGGACGGCGTCCTGCGGTTCGCGCCGGAGCTCGTGGAGCGGATCGAGCGGGGAGAGCTGATCGACCATGGGTGCGGGGCGGAGGTCGAGATCCGCGCTTGCGCGGTGCACGCGGTCGAGCTGATCGCGGCGGCCCGCACCGACCTCGCGGCAGCCTCGATCGACCGTCTCCTATGGCAGCGCGGACAGCTCCCTCGCTACAAGTCGCGACCGCGTCACCGCTCCCGCTGCACGGCGTACTAGGGGCCGCCACTAGCGCCGGCGCCGCCGCGACGGCGGCTGGAGGCCGCTTGCCTCGGCGCGCGCTTTGGCGATTGTCGCGGCACCTTTCTCGCCCACCAGCAGCTCTGGGCGCATCGTCACGCTCGCGCTCAGTTCGAGCGCGGGAAAGTGACCCGCGCCAGTCCGCAAACGATCAAGCGCGACAACGGTGGTCTCGCCGCCGAGCGGCTCGAAAGCGGTCGCGATCAACGTAACCGAGCCGCCGTCGAGAAGCTTGCGAGCGGTCGCAAGCACCCGGCGCGCGGCGTGGTCGTGCAGGCCGTCGAGCGTATCGAGCACGACCACCGCATTCCCACCGCGCAACGCGATCGAGCGGACGTCGTCGATCACCGCGTAGACGGCTCTGTCCTGCGCGGACGCCGGAGCTGCGAACGAGAGTGCCTGGGCGGGCCGCAGTGGTGAGGCTTCCCACTCCCCTATCTCCTCCGGACGCACGCCAATCAGTAATACCGTGACCGACAGATCGTCACGTCCTTGGAGAGCGAGCGCCAAACGGCGCAGCGTCTCGCTCTTGCCGGCGCCGGCCGGGCCGACGATCGTCGCCCGGGACCCTCTCCCGATCGGCGTGAGCGACTCGATCGCGTTCACGGTCGGATCGTCGGACTCGAACCCGAGCGGGAGATCGGGGAAGCCGGCAGACAGGGCCTCGAACCGCGCACGGTCGGCAGCCGCCTCCACCAGCGGAGGTTTCGTCTCCGGCTCGGGAGCGGCTGCTACCTCATCGGCTTCCCGGGTGTCCGCTCGCTCGCTTTCCTTCCGGCTGCGGCGGCGTCGCGGGCGCCTAGCCTCCCGCGGAGCTGCCGCGACGGGCTCGTCTTCCTCCCCGGCGGGCGCCTCCTGCGCGTCCGCTCGCTCCTGCCGGGCGAGGATGGCGTCGACTAGCTGCTCGCGGCGCAACAGGCGGTAGCTGTCGATCGACAGCTCCGAAGCGATCGCGTGGAGGTCGGCGAGCGGGCTCTGTTGCAGTGCGGTGCGGTCCAGCACGGACATGGGCTGCTTTGCGCCTTTGATTGGTGGTCAGGGCGGGGTCGCCGCGACGGCTTTTAGTCAATCTAGCGTGCGCCTGATTCGGATCCCGGTCCCAGTAGACCTAACCCCAGCAGACCGGCTACACACGCATACGGCTTGTGCGACGATCCAAGCGCCGCCCGGAACCCACAGTGGCAGATTACGGTCGAGTGGACACATCTAGCGAACCCCGTTCTCACACACGCCGCCGCGCGGCGACAGCGTTGACGGTAACCGTCGTGGTGCTCGCGGCCGGGCTGCACGCGGCTGTCGCGCTGGCGGCGTCGAGGCCCACGCTGTCGCTGCGGTCCAAGCCAAAAACGGTCGTCTACACGCAGGCGAGCAGGCTCACCGGCCACCTCTCCAGCGGCAAGCTAGGTGCCGTGGTCAAGCTTCAAGGGCGCGTGTGGCCGTTCAGGCGCGCCTACGAGACGATGGCCAAGACCCGTACCGGGGCGCACGGCGCCTACAGCTTCGAGCAGCACCCCTCGCTGGCGACCCAGTACCGGGTCGTTGCGCCCGCCTCCGGCGCCACCAGCGGCGTCACCACGATCTACGTGGTGAAGGCGTTCAGGCTGCTCGGCTGCGAGTTCACCCGCCCGCGGTACACGCACCGCGCGTGTGGGACGCAGAGGGTCAAAGCCGGGACGTACACCCTGCGCATCACCGCCGAATGGATCTACCCCGCCAGCGTGTACACCACGGAGAAGGGCAAGCCGATCTACACCTACTACCGCGAGCGCTCGGGCAGCCAGAAGCCGCCGCGCACCCTCATCCGGCAGCGCAACGTAAAGCAGAACGCCAACGGCGCAAGCGCGACGATCTTCAGATTCTCCAAGCAGGTCGTCGTGCCCCGAAGCTCCTACTCCTGGAGCATGAGCGCGTGCACCAAGACGACCGAACCGGAGGATGGCTTTGGCCTTCCGGGGGCCCCGGGCTCCCACCGATGTGGGCAGGCGAAGATCCCGGAGAAGCTGCCGCTCAGCGCGCTCGGCTAGCTGCGCCCCTGCTCCCGGCGCAGGGTGTCCGCAAGCCGCAGTCCCGGGTCCACGTCCGCTTCGCCCTGCACCGCGGCGCGCACAGCGAGGTAATCGGCGACGGCGTCGACGTCGTGGACCCGCAGCACGTGAACTCCCGCCTCGACGCCGAAGCCCACGGCCGCGAGCGTGCCGGCGAGCCGCTGACCAGGAGGGCGAGAGGTAAGTGCGCCGATGAAGTCCTTTCGCGACGCGGCCAGCAGCAGCGGCCGTCCCAGAGCGTGCAGACGGGGCAGCGCCCTCAACACCGCGACCGTCTGCGCCGGGGTCTTGGAGAAGTCGGGACCAGGATCGAGCAGCAGCTGCTCGAAGGCGACGCCGCGCTCGCGTGCGATCTCGATGCGGGCGCGCAGGAACTCCTCCACGTCGACGACCACGCGCCCGTCCAGCGCTGGGTCCAGCAGCTTCTGTTTCGGTGCCGCCCTGGTGTGCATGAGTACTAGACCGGCGCCCGTCTCGGCGCATACCTCGGCGAGCCCGGGGTCGCGCAGGCCGCTGGTGTCGTTGACGATCGCGGCACCGGCAGCGATCGCGGCCCGGGCGACGGCAGGCTTGTAGGTGTCCACCGACACGCGCCCTCCCAACCCGCCTACCACCTGCTCAATCACCGGCACAACCCGCCTGATCTCCTCCTGCGGCTCCACCGGGGGCCTGTTCGTGACCCCGGACTCGCCCCCGACGTCGATCAGCGCTGCGCCTGCCTCGAGCAGGCGGCGAGCCAGCTCTACAAGCTCGGCCACGGTCCTGCGGCCACCGCCGTCGGAGAACGAGTCGGGGGAGGCGTTGGCGATCCCCATGAGCAGCGGCGGCCCGCCGAGCTCGAGCGTGTCTCCCACAATGCTCAGCCGGCGCGGAGGCGCGCTCACGATCAGACCACCAGTCCCTCGGCCTCGGCCTCGGCACAAAACCGCGCCACCTCGCCGCGAGCGCGGCTCTCGTTCCAGCCGAGCTCGCCTCCCACGGCACGAGCTACGCACAGCGGTGCGTTCGCTGAAGGGGCGCACAGCTCGCGCGCGGCGAGGACGCCGAGCCGGGTGCGGCGCAGCAACACGTCCGCGACCGTGAGGGCCTGCTCCCGCCGGGCGCTGAAAACCGCCTCGGCGAGCAGGTCGGGGAACTGGCCCAAGATCGGCTGGGCGAGCTCCGGACGCGAGGAGGCGATTGCAAGCACCTCCTCGGCGGCATGGCCGTGGCGTTCGGCGAGGCGCTCGTAGGCGTCATCGCGCACCCCCGCAACGCGCGGCAGGGTGGCGGCGTCAACCGGTTGTCCGAGCGGTATCTGGTGCGTACGGCAGGGCGCGTTGCGGCCGTCTCGCTCGGTGAGGCGGTCGACCGCGAGCTTGGCCATCCGTCGCCAGGTGGTCAGCTTGCCGCCGGTGATGGTGATCAAGCCGCTCGAGGTCTCGTACAGCTCGGCCTTGCGCGAGATGTCCACCGACCTGCGGCTGTCGCTTGAGGAGATCAGCGGCCGCACGCCGGCGTATGCGCCGGTCACGCGCTCGGGAGAGAGCGAGGTGCCGAAGAAGGCGTTGGTGGCTGCTAGCAGGTATTCGACGTCGGCGAGCGGCGGCCGGACGAGGTCGATGTCGCCCTCGTAGTCGTTGTCCGTCGTCCCGATTAGCGTGCGCCCGAGCCACGGCAGCGCGAAGATGAACCGTCCAGCTTCGGCGGGTACAACTGCTCCGGCCCCGAGTGGAAGGTCGCTCTGCGCGATGGTGATGTGGGTCCCGCGGCTCGGGCGGATCGCAGGCACCTCGGCCTCGGAACGCAGTTCTTCTGGCCTCACCCGGTCGGCCCACACCCCGGTGGCGTTGACCACGTTGTCGGCCCTCACGGTCAACGCGGTGCCCGTCTCGACGTCCCGCGCCACGACGCCCTCGTCGGTGAGCTCCATCACCTCCATGCGGTTGGCGCAGATCGCGCCGAACCGCTCGGCCTCCCCGAGCACCGTCAGGACGAGCCGTACGTCGTCGGTCTGGCAGTCGTAGAAGAGATAGCCTCCGCTGGGCTCGCGCGACGCAAGCGCGGGCAAGAGCGCGACCACCTCATCCGCGCCGATCAGCCGGTGGCGGGAAGGGCTCCAGTCGGGTTCGGAGCCGTTGCCACCTTCCACGGCGGTCGCACGCCGCGCGCCGCGCCGGCCGCGCAGCGACGGCGTAGCCATCACGTCGTACATGTTCAGGCCGATTCCGAACAGTCGGTCGGGGCGCGCTCCATCGAACGCGGCCACCACCAGCTTCATCGGCCTCACGAGATGGGGCGCCAGCTTCACCATCAGCTGGCGCTCGAGCAGCGCCTCCCTGACCAAACCGAGGTCGAACGTGCGGAGGTACCGCAGGCCGCCATGGACCAGCTTCGACGACCGGCCGCTGGTGCCCGACGCGTAGTCGCCTTTCTCCAGCAGCGCCACGCTGTACCCTCGCGCGGCCGCGTCGAGCGCGACGCCGGCGCCGGTGATTCCACCGCCGATCACCGCCACGTCAAACCGCTCCCCTGTCAATGCCTCGAGTGCCTGGCCGCGCGAGATCACTGCATCGAGGGTAGCCCCGCCGGCGCTCGCGCTCCACGTGTGAGGACCAGGCAGCACTCGCGGTCACTGTGTGAGGCGAGCAGGGCCAGCCGCGCGCCTCAAGCGCTAACGCGCGGGGTCCGCCATCCCCTCGCGGCGGCGGTCGTCGATGACCTTCTGGATCCGGTCGAGGGTGTCCTCGGACATCCGCCGTATCTCCCAATGGGTCAGCTTCAGCAGGCGCATCGGCGAGGTCGCGACCACGTCCGCGTTGCGCGGCGCGCGCTCGATCAGACCCATCTCGCCGATCAGGTCGCCCCGGTGCAGGGAGGCGACCCGTTTCCCGTCCCTGAGCACGGCGGCAGTGCCCTCCTCGATCGCGATCAGCTCGGTCGAGTAGTCGCCCTGCTTCATCAGGATCTGACCCTCGCCCGCGCTGGTCTCCGTGGCAAAGGTCGCGAGCCGTCTGGCCTCCTCGGGCGAGAGGTCCGAGAAGAGCGGGATGGCGGTCAGCCGGGTTGGGTCCACTGGGCGCGACTCTATCCGGAGTCGCTGGACGGTGGCCTCGACGACGTCGCTCCGTCGATCTTATGGCTAAAGCGCCTCCACCTCCGCCGTGATGTCGCTCACAGACTGCTTTGCATCGCCGAACAACATCGAGGTCTTCTCCTCATAGAAGAGAGGATTGTCGATGCCCGCAAAGCCCGAGGCCATCGAGCGTTTGAGCACGATCACCGCTCCGGACTGGTCCACCTCGAGGATCGGCATGCCGTAGATCGGCGACCCCGGCTCGTTCTTGGCGGCCGGGTTTGTCACGTCGTTGGCGCCGATCACAAGCGTCACGTCGGTATGGGGGAACTCGGGGTTGATCTCGTCCATCTCCCTGAGCAGGTCGTAGGGCACGTCCGCCTCGGCGAGGAGCACGTTCATGTGGCCGGGCATCCGCCCCGCGACCGGGTGGATTGCGAACTTGACCTCAACGCCGCGCCCTTCGAGCGCCCGCTCGAGGTCGCGCACAGCGTGCTGAGCCTGGGCGACAGCCATCCCATAGCCCGGTGCGATCACCACCTGGCCGGCATAGGAGAGCTGGATCGCGACGTCCTGCGCCGAGGTGGAGCGGACCGTTAGCCCCGCCTCGTCCCCTCTCACCGGGGCTGCGACAGCGCCGCCGAAGCCCCCGGCAACGATCGCGGGGATGGAGCGGTTCATCGCCTTCGCCATCAGATTGGTGAGGATCGAGCCGGAGGCGCCCACCAGCATGCCGGCGACGATCAGGGCGATGTTGTTGAGCGCAACCCCGGTTATGGCCGCGGACACGCCGGTGAACGCGTTCAGCAGCGAGATCACGACGGGCATGTCGGCGCCCCCAATCGGCAGCACCACCATGTTGCCCAGGACGGCGGCGCCCAGCAGGATCCCGAGGATGAACAGGCCCTGTGAGTGCTCGCCGGCCGAAAGCGTGATCAGACTGCCCAGGCAGATTATGAGCAGGCCGAGGTTCACCACCGCCTGTCCCGGGAGCTTGATCGGGCGCCCCGGCAGGATCTCTTGGAGCTTGGCGAAGGCGATGTTCGAGCCCCAGAAAGAGATCGAGCCGATGATCGCCGCCAGCAGCGACGGGATCTCCGTCTTCAGCGGAAAGGCGCCGCCATAGTGGTGGCGGTACTCGACCCATGCGATCAGCGCGACTGCACCGCCGCCGACGCCGTTGAACAGGGCGACCATCTGCGGCATCGCCGTCATGCGCACCCGCAACGCCGCGGGAATCCCGATCGCGGCGCCCAGCACGATGCCGAGCCCGATCAGCCACGGCGTAGCCGAGCCATGAAAGATGTGGGGATGAAGGAGCGTGGCGATGACGGCGATCGCCATCCCGGTGGCGGCGATCTTGTTGCCGCGGACCGCCGTGCGGGGCCCCGTGAGGCCGTGCAGACCGAGGATGAAGAGCGAGAACGCGACGATGTAGAGCCCGTTGATGATGTTCGGGCTGATCGCGGCGGTTGCGACCATCAGCGCTTTCCTTCGTCCGCGCCCGGTGAGGCCTCACGGTCGCCCGGCGGCTTCTCCGGCTTGCGCTTGAACATCTCGAGCATCCGGTCGGTGACCAAGAAACCGCCCACGATGTTGATCGTCCCGAACGTGATCGCGATGACCAGCAGGAATTGCTCGAAGGCTCCGCTGGCGAGCGGCATCAGCAGCAGCGCGCCCAGAAGCACGATCCCGTGGATAGCGTTCGTGCCCGACATCAGAGGGGTGTGCAGCGTGTTGGGAATCTTCGAGATGACCTCGAAGCCAACGAACCCTGCCAGCACGAGGATCGCCACTTCAATGACCGTGTTCATGCGGCGCTCTCCAGGCCGGCGGCCTCCCTCGCCGCGGCATTGACGATCTCTCCCCCGCGCGCGATGCACGCGCCGGCGATGATCTCGTCCTCGAAGTCGAGCTTGAGGCGCCCGCCGTCGATCATCAGCCCGAGCAGCGCCTCGATGTTGCGCGCGTACAGCTGCGAGGCGTGCTCGGCCATCGTCGAGGGCACGTTCAGCGGCGCAAGGATCTTGACGCCGTGACGGACGACCGCCTGGCCCGGCTCGGAAAGCTCGACGTTGCCGCCCGCCTCGCCGGCCAGGTCGACGATCACCGATCCGGGCTTCATCCGCTCGACGGCGTCCTCTGTAACCAGGAGCGGAGCGCGGCGCCCGGGCACGAGCGCCGTGGTGATCACCACGTCGACCTTGCCGATCGCCTCGGCCATCAGCTCCTGCTGGCGCGCCTGCTGCTCGGCCGTCAGCTCCCTGGCGTAGCCCCCTGCGCCTTCGAGGTCTCCGCCGAGGTCGAACTCGAGGAATCGGGCGCCCAGCGACTCCACCTGTTCCTTGACCGCCGCGCGCACGTCGAAGCCCTGCACGACCGCGCCGAGCCGGTGGGCGGTCGCTATCGCTTGCAGGCCGGCCACGCCGGCGCCGAGCACGAGCACGGTCGCGGGGCGGATGGTGCCCGCCGCCGTCATCAGCATCGGGTAGAAGCGACCGAGCTGCTGCGCCCCGATCAGGGCCGCGCGGTATCCCGCGACGTTCGACTGGCTCGAGAGCGCGTCCATGGACTGTGCGCGGCTGATCCTGGGAATCGACTCCAGCGCAAATGCGGTCACGCCTGCCTGCGCGAGCGCGCGCACGCCTTCGCCGTTGGTGAGCGGCTGGAGGAATCCGACCAGCACCGCGTCGCCGCGCAACAGCTTGACCTCCTCCCTGCTCGGCGGCGCGACCTTGACCACCACGTCGGCGGAAAACGCCGCCGCCGCGCCGTCGACGAGCCGCGCGCCAGCCTCCTCGTACAGCCGGTCCGGGATTAGCGCCCCGTCGCCCGCGCCGCGTTGGACGAGGACCTCGACGGCCTCCCCGCCCTCTGCATCGCCGGTCCGGACCAGCTTGCCGAGGATGTCCGGGACAAGCGCCACCCGCCGCTCGCCCTCGGCCGTCTCCTTTGGGACACCAATCTCCATGAGCGCGCGGAGGCTACCGGTTAAGAGCCTTGCTCATTGCGGCACGGGAAGGGCGTGATCACCGCTGACGGCGAGCGCGAAGTGGTCGCGCAAGCGGCTGGCTGAGAATGCCTTGGCTGCGGCGGCTACGCCCCGCTCGGTCGCGCCCACGACGAGCCAGGTGGGCGGCGCCGAGTTCGCCGCCACGGCCGCGATCAGGCCCGCGCCGGGGCCAAGTGTCGACACCACCTGGCCGTGGCCACCGAGCAGCTGCAGCGAGCCGCCTTCGAAGCGGGCGAACACCCCGCTAGTCCGCGGTCCGCTTTCCAGCAGCGTGGCGACCAGCTCCGCTCGAATTTCGTGCCACGTGCCGACCACCAGCGTGATCGAGTCCTGCCCCGAGCCGGTGCCCGGCGCCTGGCTCGAGATGGGGACGCCGGCCCGGGTGAGGACCGCGGCCAGATGGCGGCAGGCGGCAGCGACGTCGCCCGCGCATTCCAGGGTGCTCGGGTAGCGCCTGCCGCCGATCCCGTGCACGAACGGCTCGGGAAACGATCCCACCGCGGCAAGCGGCCTGACGCCTGAATCCTGGAGGTCCCACCACAGGCGGTCGCCCGGATGCACACGGGCGCGAGCGCGCGAGGCGACGCCGTTGATGTACAGCGCCCAGCGACCGGTCGCACCCGCGGCGACGCCCCCGACGGCGCGCACAGAGCTCCCCGCGCCGACCCTGACCTGAAACCTCCTTTGCAGCATCCCGAGAGCGGTTGTGCCCCCGGGTGGATGCGAGATCACCGCCGATCCCATGGTGGCGGCGCCGAAGTCGCGCGTCACCGTGATCGTGACGGCCGTGCCGGGTGCGGCGTGCTCGAGGCCGCAGCCGGCAAGCGCGGCGAGCGCGACCACGGTCAGCGTGATCGCGCGCAGTCCCGTTCGGATCGATCCGTAGACTCGCATCTCTACCCATGACAGTGAACCTCACCCGCATCTACACGCGGCTTGGGGACGGCGGCGAGACCCATCTCGGAGACATGAGCCGCGTATCCAAGACAGACCCGCGCATCGAGGCATACGGCACCGTCGACGAGCTCAACGCCCACGTGGGCGTGGCCTTGACCATCGCCGAGCTTCCGCGCGCCTATGCCGGGTGGCTGAAACGGATCCAGAACGACCTGTTTGATCTCGGCGCGGACATCTCCGTGCCGCTGGACGACGGCTCGGGGCGTGAGCGACTCCGGGTCACCGCCGACCAGGTGGCCTGGCTCGAGCAGCGATGCGACGAGGTCAACGCGACGCTCTCGCCGCTGAAGTCGTTCGTGCTGCCGGGGGGCACGGCGGCAGCGGCGCAGCTGCACGTCTGCCGGACGGTGTGCCGAAGGGCCGAAAGGCTGGCGGTCGCCTGCGGCGAGCAGCTCAATGCCGAGGTGATGCGCTACCTGAACCGGCTCTCCGACCTGCTGTTCATTCTGAGCCGGGGCGCCAACAGCGGCGAGGAACCGCTCTGGCAGCCGGGGCTGCACCGGTCGCCATGACTCCAGACCCAGCTGGCTAGCTCCACGAGCTTGCCACCGGCACGAGATCGCGTCGCTTGGCTTTGCTGCTGCGGCCGGCGTCGTGGTTGTCGGAGCGCTAGGATGCCGCCGTCCAAGGTCGGTGGCCAGGGAAGCCGGTGCGAATCCGGCGCGGACCCGCCACTGTGATCGGGGACGCGTGCCGCAGGCATGCCACTGGCCCGCTCGGCGGGCTGGGAAGGCGCGGCGCGTAGCCCGTCAGCCAGGAGACCTCCGCCGACCGTGATGCCGATACTCCCTCGTGGAAAGGGGTGGGCACTCGTGTTTCGTAGATCGATCATCGCTCCCGCGGTCGCGACGTTGGCGGGAGCGCTGGCGCTCGGCCCGGGGTCGACCGCGCTGGCGCTCGGCTCCGCATCCGGGCCGAAGGTCATGGTGCGGATCGAGGGCGCCAAGCGCACCCTGCTGGCCGGCACGACGGTGCACGCGCCCGCCAAGGGGTGGATCACCAAGGACCGAGCGCCGAAGGGCAAGTGCCCGGCCGACAGCGCCGCGGGTGCGCTGAACGTCGCCACCCATGGCGCCTGGCGTGGCAACTGGTCGAGGAACTACCACGACTATCTGATCACGAAGATCCTCGGCGATACCGAGAGCGGCGCGAAGGCCTATTGGGAGATCCTCGTCGACAACGTGGCCGCGAGCACCGGCGCGTGCGAGATCATGCTCCACGCTGGGGAGCGGCTGCTGTTCGCGGTGATGCCGTTGACCGGGACGGGGTATCCGCTCGTGATCCGGGCGCCCAGGACCGCGACGGCGAGATCGTCGCTGAAGGTCACCGTGGACTACATCGACGGCAGGGGCGTGGCGATGCCGCTCGCCGGCGCGACCGCGACTGGGGGCAGCGCAACCGCGACGACGAACGGAAAGGGCATTGCCACCCTTGAAACCAGGCGCGCCGGCACGCTGACGCTCCGCGCGCGCAAGCCGGGCTACGTCCGGGCGGCAGCCCGCACCGTGAAGGTCAGATCCTCCCGAGCGCGCGCGGCGCGGGCCGCCCGCTCGCCACTGGCGTACCTGCTCGGCGCCCAGAACCGCGATGGCGGCTTCGGCGCGGCCCGTGGTCAGCCGTCGAGCGCGCTGTACTCCGGCTGGGCGGCGCTGGCGCTCGTCGCCGACCGGCGCAACCCGGCCCACGTCGCCCGCGGTGGCCGCAGCCTGCTCGCCTACATCAAGGCGACGCTGGCCAACGACCCTGGCACGCTCGAGCGCACGATCCTCGTCGCCGGCGCCGTCGGCTTACCGGCGACCGACTTCGGCGGCCACAACCTGCTCGGCGCGCTGAAGCGCGACATCCGACGCGATGGCTCCGTCTCCGGCCAGGTCAACCTCACGTCGTTCGCCGTGCTCGCGCTCCGCGCCGCTGGCGTCGGCCCGCCGGCGCGAACGCTGCGCTGGCTCGTGCGCCAGCAGGACGCCGATGGCGGCTTCAGCTTCGCTAAGGGCGGCGACCCCGCCGACGTCGACGACACCGGCGCCGCGCTCGAGGCGCTCGGCGGCAGCGCCCGGTCCGCCCGCCGCCGCGCGGTCGCGTTCCTTCGCGCCGCCCAGAACCGGGACGGCGGCTTCCCGGCGGTGCCTGGCGGTAGCTCCAACGCCCAATCCACCGCCTGGGCGGTGCAGGGACTGATAGCCGCCGGCGTCAACCCGAAGCGCGTTCGCACCCACGGCTCGCCGACGCCGCTTCGCTACTTGCGATCGCTGATCACCCGCAGGGGCGCGGTCGACTACGCCCGAGGTGTCTCGCTGACGCCGGTGTGGGTCACGGCCGAGGCGATCGTCGCACTCGACCGCAAGCCGTTTCCGCTGCGCCCGTTGGCAAAGTGAGCACGCCGACGGAGCTTGGCCTCTCCGTCTTCGAGCCGCCGTGCCACGGCTGCAGGAAATGGCGGCCGACGTTTGCGGCCCTGTCTGTGGTCTTGTGCGTCCTGGCGGCGTTCGCGGCGGGTCCGGCTGGTGCCGCGCCGCTGTCGGATTGCACTCCACATCGCGGGACGGTCGTGGCGGTCGACTTCGCGCACTGGGGCGGCCCGATCGTGCGTGGGTGCGGGATCGACCAGCCCTCCGGATACGCGCTGCTGCACGCTGCCGGCTTCACGACCGCCGGCGACGCGCATGACGGTGCCGCGTTCATTTGCCGGGTGGGCAACCAGGCGTTTCACGACGGCATCGTGTATCCGACATCGAGCGAGGACCCGTGCACCGTGACGCCCTCCACGTCGGCCTACTGGTCCTACTGGCTGGCGCCTGCTGGCCAGAACAGCTGGACCTACAGCCCGGTGGGGCCGATGGGCGACGTGCCCAAGCCGGGTGAGGTGGAGCTGTGGACGTTCGGTGCGACAGACATCGGTGGCACCGGCGGCTCGGGCGTGCCGAGGTTCCCTCCCAGCACCCTGCGTGCCGCAAATGCCGCCCCGCCGACCCATACCACGCCGACTCGGAGCACCACGCCGACTCGGAGCACCACGCCGACTCGCAGCACCAACCCGATTCCGAGCGCCACCACGCGGGCGACGACGACCACGACCGCTACACGCGCGGTTTCGGCTCCCGTGCGGCGGATGAGAACCGCACACCGATCCGCCGCCGAGCGCCGGGTCGCCAGCGAGCGTCGCCAGCCGCGGCGGCCGGCTCGAAAGCGGCCGGCAGCGCCCGCGCCGGATCGCCGTCGCCACGGGGCCGCCGGCTCCGCGCCGGTCGTGGCGGCGCAGCCGACGAGCGAGCGCACCTCGTCGGGGTCTGCGGGGCCGCTGGTGATCGGCTTGTGCCTGGCGCTGGCGCTGGCCGCCGGCGCCGTCTGGACTATGTGGCGTCGTCGCCGGTATGAGTGAGCGCCGAAATGCGTCACGCCACCCTGAGCGTTCGCGGCCGTGTCCCGGGGATCCACGACAGCCGGCGGGTACCGCGGGCGCTGCATCCGGTGGCGTGGTGGATCTGGGCGCTCGGGCTCGTGATCGCCGTAAACCGCACGACCAACCCGCTGCTGTTGATCCTGGCGCTGTCGGTGCTGGGTTTCGTGGTCGCCAACCGGCGGACGGATGCGCCGTGGGCGCGTGCGTTCAAGTACTACCTGATGGTGGCGCTGTTCATCATCGCGGCGCGGATCGTGTTCCAGTCGGTGTTCACCGCAGGGCTCGAGTCGGGCGATCACGTCTTGTTTGAACTGCCGCACATCCGGACGCCGAGGTGGTACGCGGGTGTTCAGATCGGCGGGCCGGTGTCGCTGGAGGCGACGCTGTCGGCCACGGTTGACGGGCTGCGGTTGGGGACGATGATCTGCTGCATCGGTGCCGCCAACGCGCTCGCCAATCCCAAGCGGGCGTTGCGAGTCCTGCCAGGCGCGCTGTACGAGCTGGGGATGGCGGTGGTGGTCTCGATCAGCCTGGCGCCCCAGCTGATCGAAAGCGTCCAGCGGGTCGCGCGGGCGCGCCGGCTGCGGGCGGGGCAGCGTCGCGGCTTCAGGGCGTTACGGAGCATCGCGATTCCGGTGCTGGCGGATGCGCTGGAGCGATCGGTGCTGCTGGCGGCGGCGATGGACTCGCGGGGTTACGGGCGTACCGGCCCTGCCACCCGGGCCACCCGCCGACTGACCGCGACCCTGCTGCTGGCCGGGATGGTTGGCGTGTGCGCGGGCTGCTACGGGCTGCTCAACGGCAGCGGCCCGCGGCTGCTCGCAACCCCGGCAATCCTTGCGGGCGCGGTCCTGTGCAGCGCCGGCCTGGCGCTCGGCGGCCGGCGCGTCCGGCGAACCCATTACCGGCCCGACCCCTGGCGCGCACCGGAGTGGATCGTCGCCGGGTGCGGGCTGATCAGTGCCGTCACGCTTTATTTCACAAGCGGCTACAACGCGGCCGATCTGAACCCGAGCTTCTCCCCGCTGCGGTTTCCAGCACTGCCGGCGCTGCCCGCCGTCGCGATCCTGATCGCCGCCGCGGCTGCGTTCGCTGCGCCGCCGCCGCGCCGTCGCGTATCCGGATCGGTCGGCGTGCCCGACGCGGCCGGCGGTCGGATCGCGCGGCCCGAGGTATCGGCGTGATCGACTTCGACCGCGTCACGATTACCTACGATGGCGCCGAGCGACCGGTGTTACGCGAGGTCTCGCTGCACGTCGCGGAGGGGGAGCTGTGCCTCGTGGTCGGGCGCACCGGCGTGGGCAAGTCGACGTTGCTCGGCGCGATCAACGGGCTGGTGCCGCATTTCACCGGCGGCACCCTCGGCGGCAGGGTGACGGTCGCCGGTCGCGACACGGCCGCGCACCCGCCGCGCGAGCTCGCCGACGTCGTGGGCGTCGTCGGGCAGGACCCGCTCGCCGGGTTCGTCACCGACACGGTCGAAGAGGAGCTCGCCTACGGAATGGAGCAGCTGGTGATCGCGCCCGAGGTGATGCGCAAGCGCGTGGAGGAGACGCTCGATCTGCTGGGCCTGGCGGCGTTGCGCCAGCGGCCTCTGATCGAGATCTCCGGCGGCCAACAGCAGCGGGTCGCGATCGGCGCGGTGCTGACGGCCCACCCGCGGGTGCTGGTGCTCGACGAGCCGACCTCCGCGCTGGATCCGACCGCCGCCGAGGAGGTGCTGGCGGCCATCACCCGCCTCGTGCACGACCTCGGGCTGACCGTCCTGCTCGCCGAGCACCGCCTCGAGCGCGTTGTGCAGTACGCGGACACGGTGGTTCACCTCCCCGGCGACGGCACCGCCGCCGCCGGTCCGCCGGCGGAGATGCTGCTGACCGCGACTGTCGCGCCGCCGGTGGTTGAACTCGGCCGGCTGGCCCGCTGGCGGCCACTGCCGTTGTCGGTCCGCGATGCCCGCCGTCGGGCCGGCCCGCTGCGCGCGCGGCTGCCGGTCAGCCCGCCAGCCGCGTCGGCGACCGGCGCGGCCACGGGCGAGACGGCGCTGCGAGCCCGACAGATCGTTGTGCGCTATGGCGAGGTGGTGGCCGTGCGCGGCGTCGACCTCGAGCTGCACGGCGGCGAGATCGCCGCCGTGATGGGCCGCAACGGATCCGGTAAATCCTCGCTGCTTTGGGCGATCCAGGGTGCTGGCCGCCGCCAGGCGGGGGCGGTGGCGATCGCAGGTCGGGACCCGAAGGACCTACCGCCCCGGGAGGCGCGGGCGCTGGTCGCGCTGGTGCCGCAGACACCGAGCGATCTGCTGTACCTGAACACGGTCGGCGCCGAGCTCGCCCAGGCCGACCGCGAATCGGCGGCGTCGAAGTCGCCCCCGGCGCGGGAGCTGCTCGACCAGCTCGCGCCCAGGATCGGCGACGATGCGCACCCACGCGAGCTGTCCGAGGGCCAGCGACTGAGCCTCGTGCTGGCGATCCAGCTGCGCGTCGCGCCGCGCGTGGTGCTGCTGGACGAGCCGACCCGCGGACTGGACTACGGCGCCAAGGCGGCTTTGCACGCGATCCTCCAACGGCTCGCGGCGCAGCGGCGGTCGGTCGTGATCGCCACCCACGACGTCGAGTTCGTCGCCGCCACCTGCGACCGAGTGGTGGTGATGGCTGACGGCGACGTCATCGCCGACGGGCCGACGCCGGAGATCGTCGTCGCTTCGCCGGCGTTCGCACCGCAGGTTGCCAAGATCCTGGCGCCGCTGCGCTACCTCAAGGCCACACAGGTGGCCGACGCGCTGGACGAATCGCGCTCGCTCCCCGGGATGGTCAGCGGGTGAGCGTCGCTCAAGTCGCCCGCCCCGCACCTCGCCGCGCCGCGATCCGGATGCGCTGGCGGTCGATCGCCGCCGCGACGCTGGCGACCCTGATCGGCCTCGTCTGCTTCCTGTGGCCGTTCGTGCTCGCGCCGGGCCACTTCGGCAGCACCTACATGCCACCGCTGATGTTCGGCCTGCTGCTGGCCCTCGTGCTCGCGGTCGTCTTTGCCGAGCTTGCCGACGGCGGCATCGACTCCAAGGCGATCGCGATGCTCGGCGTCCTGTCAGCGATCAACGCCGGCCTACGCGTGCTCGGCGCCGGCACCGCCGGGATCGAGACGGTGTTCTTCATACTCGTCTTCGCCGGCCGCGTGTTCGGCCCCGGCTTCGGGTTCGCGCTCGGCTGCATCTCGCTGTTCGCCTCGGCGATCATCACCGGCGGCGTGGGACCGTGGATGCCCTACCAGATGTTCGGCTGCGCCTGGGTCGG